>DASVSS010000239.1:0-20349 GCA_036387945.1 Tepidisphaeraceae bacterium
CCACGACAGCAGGGCGAAGAAGACGACCGAGAGGACGAGGCGGGCGGTCGTGATCAGGTTCGGGATCTGCCGGTAGTTCATCCGGGCGGGGATTGTAGGGAGATATGCCGCGTCGGCTAGCCGGAGCCGTTTTGGTGGCAATGGGAGGGTAGTGGTAGTCTTCCCGCCCATGACCGGAATCGCGGCCGACGAGGCCGGGCAAGCTTCTCGACCCCGACATTAAAGGCTGGCGATCACGCGGCCTTGGAATCTACGTCGGCGCGGGCGGCGTCGAATCTCATCGCGGGATCGGAACGCCGTGTGGCGTCGTGGGCCGCGTTTAGCGACTCCGTTCTCGCATCGCGAGGAGGGGCACCGATTTGAACAACGATACCGCCGACGGCCCACGGCCAGTGAGTCTTGCCTATGCAGATGCGGCCGACCCGGCAGGGCCGTTGCTGCATTTCCTCGGCTACTTAGGCATCTTCTACGCGCTCTTCGGCTTATTCAAGGTTTTCGACGGCCTTGCCAACGATAGCTTTGCGCCGCGATGGCTGATGAACGTGACGTACTTCGTCCACTACCCGCGTGAAGCGAACCTTCGGAAAAACTTCCTTGGCTTCTACTTCGACCTGCAGGCAGCGATCGAGCCGCTGCTGTGCATTTTCCTCTTCGCCGGCTCGATCGGTTGCGTCCGCCGGTACAGTAGAACGCGCAGGTGGCTGAAGCTTTACGGTATTCTCAGCATCGCCAACGCGCTGGTGATTGTTGCGATGATCACCGTCCCGCTGGCATTTCGCCGGGGTTGGCAATGGTCCACGGCCTGGATTGTCTACACCGCGGCCGGCCGTGCCGTAGTCGATTGCACGCTGCCGATCGTCCTTCTATGGCTCGTCCGCCGACAGGACGCACGGCAGGCACTCGAGCGGCGATAACGCCGCGGGCCCGATCACAAAGTTCGTTCAGGCGGTTACGACGGCGAGCTTGCGCCGCTGGCTTGTCGGCACGTCGGCGACGAGGTCGTAGGCTTTGAAGTCCGTGATCTTCACGCGCACCACGTCGCCGGGGACGTGCTTTGACTTGGATTTGACGAACACGACGCTGTCAATATCCGGCGCCTGGCCGGCGTGTCGGCCGACGTAGCTCTTTCCGTCGCGGCGTTCGATGAGCACGTCGATCGATTCACCGACACGGTTGGCATTGCGATTGAAGACCACGTCCTGCTGCGCCAGCATCAGTTCTTCCACGCGGCTCTGCTTCACGTCGTCGGGGATCTGTCCGTCCATCCGGCCCATCGGCGTGCCGGGCTCGGGGCTGAAGGGGAAGACGCCCATGTGGTCGAAGCCGAAATCCTTCACGAATCGCACGAGCTCGAAATGTTCGGTGTCGGTCTCGCCGGGGCTTCCTGCAATGAACGTTGTTCGGATTGCCATGCCGGGGATGCGCGTCCGCAGCTTGTGCAACAGCGTCTCGATCTGCTTGCGGCTCACGCGGCGCTTCATTACGCCGAGCAGGCGATCATTGACGTGCTGCAGGGGCATGTCGATGTATTTGACGACGCGCTCGCACTGCGCGATCGCGTCGATCATCTCGTCGGTGAAGCACGACGGATAGGCATACATCAGCCGCAGCCACTGCACGTCGCGCGGCAGTTGCTTATCGAGCGTGCGCAACAGGTGCGACAGCCCGCCGGCCTGAGCGTTTGCGTCCTGGTTCCAGTCCGTGCCGTAGCTTGTCGTATCCTGGCCGATGAGGTTGAGCTCGACGGCGCCGTCGGAGGCGAGCTCGCGCGCTTCTGCGAGAATCTGTTCCATCGGCTTGCTGCGCATCGGCCCGCGGATGCCGGGAATCGTGCAGAACGCGCATCCCTGGTTGCACCCCTCGCTCATGCGCAGGTAGGCGAAATGACGCGGGGTCAGACGCAATCGCGCCCGGTCGTCTTCAAAGACAGGAAGCCGATTCGTCTTGGTTTGCGGGCCCGCGCCCACGGCTAAGCCGCGGGCTTTAGCGAGGTCGTTGGACAAGTCGTGATACTTGCCGAGGTAGTGCCCATGCGCCGAGCGCGGGTTGCTCGCGCCGCGCACGGCCTCGACGATGTGTTCACGGTCGAACACGCCCACGAGCCGGTCGATGCCCGGGGCGTCATCAAGCAGCTTGGTCTTGTGGCGCTGCACGAGGCACCCGGCCACGATCACGCGCTTGCACACGCCAGCCGACTTGAGCGCGATGGCGTCGTTGATCTCGCGCATCGACTCTTCTTTGGAAGCTTCGAGGAACCCGCAGGTGTTGATGACGATCGCGTCGGCGGACTCGGCGTCGGGCGTGATGGAGATGCCGTCGGCCGCCAGAAGGCCGAGCATGCGCTCGCTGTCGACAAGGTTTTTAGCGCAGCCGAGGCTGACGAAGGCAACGGACTGGATTGTGTCGGACTCGGTGCTGGTCATGATAAGGCGCTTGCGTGGTTACGTCCGGAGGGCATTAGATGTTCGTCTGGCCGCATTTGTGGAAAATAATGCTGAAAGTCAAATTTCCATAAACCCATAACATGTCGGTAGTTGCGGCATAAATTTGCGGTAGCGGGTTGGTATCGCTAAGATGGCCGGCTCATATGCCAGCTCGCGCCAAGGTCAAGCGTACCATTACCCGTCGAACGCCGATTCCAGCCCTCAAAAGCCGCCCCGCGAAACCGGTGCGGCCGCGGCGCACGCCGGAAACGAAGGTCAGGCCTTCGCTTATGCCGGTTCGTGACGAAATCGTCAAGCCCGCCGGCAACGGCACGGGCAAGGCGGTGAAGTTCCTGGCCACGCTGGCGGACTACGAAAAACTCCGCATCGTGCGCTACAACGGCGACAACTTCGACCTGGATCGCATGCGGGCGTTGCTCAAAAAGCTCGGCAACCCGCAGGACGCCTTCCGCTCGGTGCACGTCGCGGGCACGAAGGGCAAGGGCAGCACCTCGACGATGATCGCGTCGATGCTCCAGGCCTGCGGCTACAAGGTCGGCTTGTACACCAGCCCGCACCTGGTCGACGTGCGCGAGCGCGTGCGCATCAACGGCGAGATGATCAGCCCGACGGATTTCGCGCGCCTTGTGCGCACGATCGAGCCGATCGTCGCCAAGTCCAAGCCGATGCCGACGTACTTCGACGCCCTGACGGCGATCGCCTTCAAGCACTTTGCCGAGCAGAAGGTCGACATCGCGGTCGTCGAGACGGGCCTGGGCGGCCGCCTCGACAGCACGAACGTGCTCAAGCCCGAGGTGACGGCCATCACCGCCATCAGCAAAGACCACATGGCCCAGCTCGGCAACAGCCTCGAACGCATCGCCGAAGAGAAGGCGGGCATCTTCAAGCCCGGCGTGCCCGCCGTCACCTGCGTGCAGGACAGCGGCGTTGAAGGCGTGCTGCAGCGCGTGGCCCAGAAGGTCGGCGCGCCGCTGGACATCTGCGGCAAGACGATCGAGTTCAGCTACCGCTTCGAATCCAGCCGCATGCTCGGGCGGCACAACCGCGTCTGCCTGACGACGCCGACGAGCAAATTCGAGCACCTCGCCGTGCCGTTGTTCGGCGAGCACCAGGCGATCAACTGCGGCCTGGCCCTTTGCGTGATCGACAAGCTGAAGACGCGCGGCATCCCCATCGACGACGCCAAGGCGATGGAAGGCCTCAGCCGCACGACCATCGAAGGGCGGATGGAAGTGGTGCGTCACACGCCGCACATCCTCGTCGACGGCGCCCACAACGCCGCGAGCATCGACGCGATGATGAAGGCCATCGGCCAGCACATCCCGTACGACAGCATGGTGGTGATCTTCGGCTGCTGCTCCGATAAAGACGTCGACGGCATGCTCGAGCGCATCACCAGCGGGGCGGACAAGGTGATCTTCACGAAGGTCAACAGCATCCGCAGCGCCGACCCGAATGAGCTCGCCGCCCGGTACGTCGAGCTGTACGGCAAGATGGCCCAAGTGGCCGACACGCTGGAAGAGGCCCTCAGCATCGCATACCGCGCGACGACGAAGGAAGATTTGATCTGCATCACCGGCAGCTTTTATCTCGTCGGCGACGCCAAGAAGCACTTTTCCGCCGCGGCCCCGACGATGCCGCAGATCTCGCCGCTGCCCTGAGGCGGGCGGGGAGCAACATTGAAAAAACCCACGGCATGCAGGCCGTGGGTTTTTTTTGTACAACGACCGAGAGTCGCCGAGCCGACGCAAGCTGCCATTGTCCACCGCCGAACGCATATTCTTTGCCGCCTACGTCGTGCTCGGCCCGGGCGTTTGGCTGTTGTCTGCCTACCTCCTGCGCGTCGGCCGCAGCCGCATGCTGCGGCTCAAGAACAGCAACGCCGTGCTGCCCGCCGACCCGCCGCTCGTTTCGGTACTCGTGCCCGCCAAGGACGAACGCGCCCACATCCGCACGTGCGTCGACCGCATATTCGGCCAGACGTATCCGGCGATCGAGTTAATCGCGATCAACGACCGCAGCACCGACGACACCGGCCGCGCACTCGACGCCGCGGCCGCCGCGGCCCCACGGCCGATGCGAGTGGTTCATGTCGACGCGCTTCCCGAAGGCTGGCTCGGCAAGTGCCACGCCCTCGACGCCGGCGCCAGGCACGCTGCCGGCGAGTGGCTGTTCTTCGTCGACAGCGACGTGAAATTGCAGCCCGACGCGTTGGAGAAGATCGCCGCCCTGGCGATCGAACGCACTTATCACGCGCTGAGCATCATGACGGCGATCGAAACGCACCGGTTCGTCGAGAAGCTGATGCTCCCGCTGCTGGCCGCCACATGGGCCGCGGCGTTCACGGCCGATCAGACGAACGAAGACAGTGAGCCTGACAAGGCCCTGGCCAATGGTCAGGTTTTTCTTATCCAAAAGGCCGCCTACGACGCCGTCGGCGGACACGCGGCCGTGCGCGACCGGATCGTCGAGGACGTCGAGCTCATGCGTTTGTTGAAAAAGAGCGGATTCAAAACCCGCTTCTTCGCCGGCCGGCATCTGGCCAGCACGCGGATGCATCCGCGCCTCGGGCAGATGTTCCACGCATGGGCCCGCATCTTCGCCGGCACGGCGCGCGGGAGCGTCTGGCCGCTCGTCGCGACGATCGGTTTTCTTCTCGCGTGCGTGTTGAGCGTGTTCGCGGCGGTCGGGATGGCGGCCGCCCATTCAGGCATGGGCGGCGGCGCTTTCGCGAGCGCGGACGCCCGATATTGGCTCACCGCCGCCGCAGTCCACTGGATGGTCATGACCGTCTGCTGTGGGCTCATCTGGCGCTGGAGCGGGAACTCGCCGGTCTTTGCCCTCTTACTTCCATTGAGTGTGCCGATCGAGATCGCGATCCTGCTTTTTTCCGTCCGCCGCGCGATCGGTGGCAATGTGACGTGGCGCGGCGCGCAGGTCGCCCTGCGCGCTACCTCCCGGAAGGCGAGTTGATTCGTGGCACGTGCCGACACACATTCTCAGCGGATGGGTCGTCGGCAACGTTTTCCCATTACGCCCGCGCGAGCGCCTGATGTGCATGATCGCGGCGACGATCCCGGACGTGGACGGCCTAGGCATCCTTTTCGGCCAGGCCGCTTATGAACGATGGCACCACGTCGCCGGCCATGGACTGCCGTTCTGCCTGGTCGTGTGCGCGCTGATGACGGCCTTCACGCGCCGCAAGCCGCTGCAGCGCGTTCTGCTGCTGGTGCTGCTGACGGCCTGCTTCCATCTACACCTGCTGATGGACTATCACGGCTCCGGCCCCGGCTGGCCGATCGTCTACTTCTGGCCGCTGAGCGATTTCAAGTTCGTCAACTGGGATTCGTGGGAGCTGTCGAGCTGGCAGAATCAACTCACCGCCCTGGTGCTGCTGCTGGTGACCGTGCTGATCGGCTGGCGTCGCCGTCGCACGCCGCTGGAGGTGCTGATGCCGTCGCTCGATGCCAAGTTCGTCGGGCGGCGCTTGGCGGGCGAAACGGCTACGCGTTCATTTACTGAGTGACCGCCGAAACGTGACATTCACGCTCAGCATCAGCAATGAAGCGGCGATCAGCGTGCCCGTCGTGGCGAGGCCACGGTAAAACGGCTCACTGCTAAGGTCCGGCCGCCAGATGAGGAACATCGCCAGCACGACACTGACGACGACGCTCAGCAACGCGATCATGTAGCAGAACCAGGTGACCGCTCGGAACATGTCCTGTCCTTCTGAAGGCTACGGGCACGGCAGTGACAGGGCGCGGGCGGCCTCGAGAAATCCGTCATAATTCCGCCGCGTTTCGCCGAGCGAATCGCCGCCGAATTTTTCGAGCAGGGCCCGGGCGATCTCGAAGGCGACGACATTTTCGACGATCACGCTGGCGGCGCTGATGGCGCTGATGTCCGAGCGCTCCCAACCGGCTTCGCTGGGCTGGTTGGTCGACAGATCGATGCTGCGCAGCGGCTTGCCGAGGGTGCTGATCGGCTTCATCGCCGCCCGCACGACCACCGGCATGCCGTTGGTCATGCCGCCTTCGAGGCCGCCGGCGTTGTTGGTCGATCGGACGTAGCCGAGCGTCGGTAAGTCGCGCAGCGCCGCGTCGTGGAAAATTTCGTCGTGGACTTGCGAGCCGAATCGCGTGGCCGTCTCAAAGCCCATGCCGATCTCGACGCCCTTAAATGCTTGGATCGCCCCGACAGCACCCATGATGCGTCCGTCGAGCCGGCCTTCTATCGTCATGCTGCTGCCGAGCCCGACCGGACAACCGAATACATGGCACTCGACGACCCCTCCGGCGGTGTCTTTCGCTACTTTTGCGCTGTTGATGAAGTCGCGCATCGCGTCGGTCGAAGCCGCGTCGGGGCAGTAGACGTCGGACGCTTCGCGCAGGCGCACGAGCTCGTCGACGCGGGCCCCCTCGGATCGCGCATCGAACTTGGCGGGCGGCGCGTCGAGCAGGTCGATCGTCGCCCGCACCTGGCCGACTTGTCTAACGAATCCGAAGACGTCGATGCCGAACGATCTTAAAAGCGATCGCGTCAGCGCCCCGGCCGCAACCCGGGCGGCGGTCTCGCGGGCGCTGGCGCGTTCGAGCGTCTCACGGCAGTCGGTCGTGAGCCACTTGATGCTGCCTGCCAGATCCGCGTGCCCGGGGCGGGGACGCGTGAGCGGCGGGGTCTTGGCGGGATCGTCGAGGCGGTAATCCTTGTTCGGGATGAGCATCGTGATCGGCGAGCCGATCGACCGGCCCATCCGCACGCCGGTGAGGAACTCGGCGCGGTCGGTCTCGATCTTCTGCCGCCCGCCGCGCCCGTAGCCGCCCTGGCGGCGGGCGAGTTCACGGTCGATCAGGTCGGCGTCAATCTGGACGCCTGCCGGGAAGCCTTCGACAAGTGTGATGAGCGCCTTGCCGTGCGATTCGCCGGCGGTGCGGTAGCTGAGCGTGGGCATACGAATTGCGATCCTGCGGACTAGGGCCGCGGCGTCAAGGCATCAACACGGTGCGCGGCGGGGCGGCGGGGGCCGCGGGCTGGTCGGCGTTCGACGCCTCGGCGGGCACGAACTTCGTCCGACGGAAGACGGCGTCGCGGTCGAACCACGACTGCTGCAGGCCCGCGAGCTGCGCTTCGCTCTGCTGCAACTGCATTGCCATGGATTGCCGAATAAGGGCCAGTTCGTCGGCAGTGGCCGTCGACCGCACGTCGAACAGTTCGACCACGCAGGCGCGGTTTGCGCTGTAAATCGGCACGACTTTCCGCACGGGGAGCTCCTCTTTGGATTTCAATCCCTGGAGCATGTCGAACGCCGGCCCGATCAGAACGTACGCATCGGGGCCCGCGGATTTTTCCACGCCGGGCAACGTGAAATCGCCGACCTTGAACCAGCCGCTCGTTTCGACCTCCGCGCCGTCCAGCCCGCCTGCGGTCGATTTGGCCAGCGCCGCGGCTTCGTCGCTGGCTTTTTCAAAAGCCAGCTTGCGCCGCACGTCCTTCTCCACGTCCGTTCGCGCGTCCGCCAGGGAGGCAGGCGGGTGCGAGGCTTCGGCGGCGACGGCGCGGACGATGACGGTCGCCGTTTCGGTGGTCATCGGCTTGAACGGTTCGTAGAGCCCGATCAGGCCGGTTGCTGTTTTCACGTCACCGGCAAAAAGTGGACGAAGGCTGCCGAAGAGGTATTCGCCCGCGGAGCGCGGCTGGTCGTTGCCGGCGGCTTCGGTCCTGGCTTTCCCGAGCACGGGGTGGGCCGTGAGTTGCGATTCGGTCTGCATGCCCTGCTCGCGGACGACCGTCACGCCGACGCCGAACTGGCGCTGCACGTTCTCGCGAACCTTCTGCAGGTACTCGAAGCTGCTATAAGCCACGCCGAACGATGGCGACGCGCTTTCCACTTTCTGCGTGGTGGCCGCGCCGTTGTCGCTGGCCGCGGCGTAATCGACGGCGAACTGCTGCTGGATGCGGTTTGCCACCGCGCGACGGCGCTGCTCGACGAGCGGGCCGCGCAAGGCGTTCAAAACATCAGCCCGCGCCTCGGTGAACGGCCGCGTCGTTGGCGCCGCGGTCTGCTGGGTGCTCTGCGTCGCCGCCGGTTGCGTTGCGGCGAATTTCGAGGGGTCGCGCAGGTACAGGAGCTGCGCTTCTTCGTCCCACTCCTCCGGCGACTTTGACGCCTCGACCGCGCGTCGCACTTCATCAAGTGGCACTTCGACGTAGTCGATCCGGATCCGGTCAGGCACGCGATAACCGAAGCCAAAGGGGTTGCTGACGTTGTCTGCCGTTCCCGGCTTGATGGCGGCGTAGCGGTTGAAGTGCTCGGTGAGCTGCGCGTCCGAAAGCGGCGCTGCGGGCTGGGTCGCAGCGCCGTCGAATCCGCGGACGCGGACGCGGATTTCCTGCGTCTGACGGGCGATTTCCTGTCGGACGGCGGGCGTGCTGACCTTGATCGATCGCTGTGCGTGCCGTTCGTTCTCGAACACCGACAGCGCGTCGCGGACGGCGTCTTCGATGGTTCGCGCGTAAGCGGGGCTCGACTGCTCGATGGCCGCGAAATCGCGCGTCTCGCCCTGTCGGAGGCGCACGCGCGTGCCCTCGTTGCGCAACACGTCGCCGACGTCCGCTTCGCCGGCCGACACGCCGTTCTTGCGGGCCTCATCGACCAGGAGGTAGTAGAGTCGCGGGTCCTGTCCGAAGCTCGCGTGCACTTCCGGGCCGAACAGCGCGAAGACCAGCGGCGCATCGCCGCGCGCGGTGCGAACGGTAACGGCTTCGAGGAGTTCGAGTGAGCGGAAGGTCGGATCGACCTGCGATAAATCCAGCGCCTCCCCGTCGAGCGTCCCAAGCCGCGACGAGCCGCCGCGGCCGTAATTGCCCATCGACGGCGGCAGGAGCATGACCACGATCAGCAGCACCGCGGCGATCGCCAGAAACTTTTTTCCGTGATTTTCAAAGAAACCGTACATGAGTCGTTCTGTCTTTCGGCTGACGAATAGCGGACGAAGTTACTGGGCGGGGCGCAATCGCGCGAGATCCTGCTTTGCCTTGGCCGCGGCGGGGTCGTCCGGGAAGGTGGCGACGATCTGCTCGGCGAGGGCGGCGGCGTCGGCCTTGGCGCCGGCGGCCTCGAGCACCTCGGCGGCGGCCTGCATCGAAGCGAGCACGTTGGGCTTGCCTTCGGCTTCGCTGAAGTGGGCCACGACGCGCATGTACATCAACGCCACGTCTTTGGCGGCATCGGGGCTGGACTTCGACGCGGTGGCGCGCTTGGCCTCGGCGAGCGTGAAAAGGGCGTCCGACTGCTCGCGCGGCACCATGATTGACGAACGGTGCTCATTGATGATCCGGGCCGCCTCTTCGTACTTCTTCTGAGACAAGGCAGTGCGCGCCTGCTTGACCTTCACGCTGGCGATCTGGGCCTTGATCTCGGGCATGTCGCCGAGCGTGCCGGCGAGTTTTTCCACGCGCTCCAGGACCGCGGTCTCAGCGGATTCGTCGCCGCGCTGGCGGTGCACCTCGATCAGGAAGTTGTAGAGAGCGAGTTGTTGCTGTCCGCCCAGGTTCGGCTGCTTGAGGGTGCTTTCGATGTCCGTGACGGCGGTGTCGAGGAATTTACTCCCCTTGTCCGGCAAGGCCGGCTTGAGCTTTGTCGCGTTGGCGGCGGCGGCTTCGGCGGCGTCCGGGTCTTTCGGGGCCTCGCCGGCGAGCACCGCCAGATAGGCAACGAGCTTGGCGTCGAAGCGGTCGGAACCTTCCAGCGCTGCCAGCAAACGCTGCGCGGCGTAGGCTTTCAGCCACGTCTTGTTCGTCGAGCGCAGCGTCTTGGTGTAGCCGTCGATGCTTCTGGCCCTTTCCTCTTTCAAGAAGGCGACTTCCGCTTCGTTGAACGGCGCTTCGTTCTCCACGGCGATGTGCGACACGCGCGACAGCTCACGCTCGCTGGTCGATCCACCGGAGGTCGTATACGAAAGCTTCGAGCCGTCGAATCCCGTAAAGGTGACCTTCTGCGGCGGCGCGCCTTGCAGGATCAGCTCATCCGCCCACGCCGCGGGCGCGACTGCCAGCAGCGCGACGAGGGTGAGCTTAAGCGTTTGCGATTTGCCAGCCATGTCAGCCATCTTTCTGGGACCGCCGTTGGCCGTTTGGGGTCGCGGAAGAAAACGCCCGCGAAAAAACAGGCCCTGCGACGTCAGTCTACCGGGGCATGTCGCACAACTCAAAAAGCGTGAAGGGTGATGGATCACACGCGAGACTTTCGCCGGCGGGCGGGGCGCCTACCCTACGGTCGCAGGCCCGGTCGCCGCTGGTCCGACGGGATACGGCGCGTTTATACGTCGAGGATCTCGTGCCGCTTCTTCTCGAGCGCGACGTCGACTTTGCCTTCGTAGTCCTTCGTCAGTTGCTGCACCGATTCTTTGCCGCGTTCGGCCTCGTCCTCGGTCATGAGGCCGCCCTTTTGCTCGGTGTCGACGAGTTTGTTGGCGTCGCGGCGGGCGTTGCGGATGCTGATCTTCGCCTGCTCGCCCATCGCTTTTGTGCTGCCCGCGAGCTGTTGGCGGCGGTCCATGCTCATCGGCGGGAGGTTCAGCCTGATCTGCTTGCCGTCGCTGCTGGTGGGCAGGTTGAGCTTGCTGTCGCTGATGGCCTTGTCGATGGCTTTGAGGTCCTGCGGGTTGAACGGCTTAATGAGGATCTGCGTCGCCTCGGGGATCTGGATGATGGCGATGTTTTTGAGCGACTGCTGCGAGCCGTAATAGTCGACCTGCAGGTGCTCGACCAGCGCCGGTGACGCCCGCCCCGTACGGATGCCGCGCATCTCGTGCTGGAGGTGGGTCAGGGCTTTTTCCATCTGCTCTTCGCAGTCGAGAAGGATGTCGTCAAGAGGCATGTCGGGCTCCAGATGGCTGGCGGGTGCTTGAATATGGGGCGGATGGTGAAGTCCCTGGGGATGGAGGACGGAAAAAAAGGCCTCTCAACCCTCATCCTTCGCGCTTCATCCTTCCGATCAGGGGTTGATTCTCGTCCCCACTGGCTCGCCTCGCAAGACGCGGGCGATATTGCCGGGCGTCTTGACGTTGAACACCACGAGCGGGATCTGCCGTTCCTTGCAGAGAACGAACGCGGCCTGGTCCATGACCTTGAGATCGTCGCGGATAACCTGCTCGAAGCTCACGCTCGTGAACAGTTTGGCGTCGTCGTGCTTCTTCGGGTCTTTGTCGTAGATTCCGTCGACCTTGGTGGCCTTGAGCAGCACGTCGGCGTTGATCTCGCTGGCCCGCAGGGCGGCGCAGGTGTCGGTGGTGAAGAACGGGTTGCCCGTTCCGGCGGCGAGGATCACGACGCGCTTCTGCTCGAGGTGGTTGACGGCCTTTCGGCGGATGAACGGCTCGCACACGCTGTGCACGCTGATCGCCGACAGCACGCGCACGGGCTGGCCGAACTTTTCCATCGTCTCCTGCAGCGCCAGGGCGTTGAGCACGGTCGCCAGCATGCCCATGTAGTCGGCGGTGGCACGCGGGATGTTGCCGTCTTCGGCGAAGGTCTTGCCGCGGATGAAGTTCCCGCCCCCGACGACGATCGCGAGCTGGATCCCCATCCGGGCGACGTCCACGGCCTCGCGGGCGATCGTGTTCAGGAAGTCGGCTTCGATGCCGAACCCGCCTTCGTGGCAGAAACCTTCACCGGAAATTTTGAGCAACACACGGCGGTACGCCAAAGGCTGGGGCATGGCGGGGGAGTATACGGAGAAACGCCGCCGCCGAAAGTTCCGGTTGTCCGTCGACGGACGTGGCGTTACTCTGACGTCCCACGCCGCAGGGAACCTTCAGGGAGACCAGTGATGAAAATCGGTTGTACCGCAGTCGCGGTGTATCTCGCGGTCACAAGCCTTGTCGCGGCGCAAGGGCAGCCCCAGGGGCAACTTTTTGCCGACCGCAAGGCGATCGACACGTTGTACGCGCGCGGGGCGGACGCGCTGCGGCTCGAAGACTCCAAGGCGGCGATCGCTCACCTGCTCGACGCGCGATCCCTCTTGCGCCCCGGCCCCGCCGACGCCGCCGACATGCGGCGGATCGATCACGCGCTGGTCGTGGCGTACCTGCGCCAAGGCCGTTACGACCAGGCTGCGCCGATCGTCAGCCGGTCGATCGCCGTGCGCCCCACGCTGCGTAACGAGATTTACAACCTCGGCGTGTACGACCTGAAAACCAAACGCGATGTAGTGCGATCGCTCAAGCTCATGGGCGATCTTCTCGCGGCTTCGAAGGCCGAAGATGAGGCACTGCTGATCCTGTTCGGATCGAGCCTCGACGTGGCCGTCGAACAAAAGCTCGTCGGGCAAGGCACGAAGAAGCTCACCGAGTATTCGACGCTATTCAGCACGAAGCAGAAGGCGCTGGAAGCAACACGCCCGGGGCGATTTCTCTGGGGCGGGGAGTGGATCGACGCGCGGCAGAAGACGACCATCGATAGCCAGCGAAAGTCAATCGAAACTGAGATCGCGTACATCGAGAAGTGGTCGCTGCACCCCGCGCAAAGCGACGTCGTGCGGTACGAAAAAGCCGTCAAGCGGGAAAAGGCCCAGATGCGGTCGGAGGGGCAGTGGAACGGCGTCGCGCCCAGCGAAGACGATCTTCGGCGGGCGGCCGCTCGCGTGGAAGACGCAGCGAAAAGAATCCGTGATGCGTCGGCCAAGCTGCCGCGGCCGGACTTTCCGAAAGAGTTGCCGCCGGTGCATCCAGACTATCTCACGGTCGCCGCGGGGCCCGCCGCACCCGAGACGAAGCCTACCCGCATCCCGACCTTGCCACGAGAGCCGAGCCCGCCGAAAAAGCCGCCGGCCCCGCCCGTTGAGCCTGCGCCGACGCTCATGACGCCCGGCGAATCGGTTGTGCCGGAGGTGTCGGTCGAAAAGCCGCCGGTGAAGCGCGTTTCGCGTACTGCTGTGGCCTTCGCGGTGGGACCGGATTTGCTGCTGGCCCCGGCTGAGGCGGTCCAGAACGCTGTGGTGTTGCGGCTGGATGCGGCCGATCGAACGGACGCGATGATCGAAGTCGTCCGCAGTGACGGGAAATTCTCTCTCGTCCGTGTCCGCAACGGCCAATTCCGGTTCGCTGCCGTGGCCGGCGCGGAGGCGTCGGGGGCGGTTTCGTGCGTTGGGTTCCCCAAAGTGTCGCTGTTCGAGCCGGCCAAGCAGACCATCGCCGGGCGGGCGGCACCGGCGACAAAGGACGGGTGGTTCGTCTCCCTGGCCGATCATCCACGGCTGGCCGGCTCGCCGCTGTTCGATGCCGCCGGTCAACTGTGCGGCGTCATCACCGCCGAGCGCGACGACCCCGCCACGCGGCTGCCAGCCGCGACGGCGGGGGAGGTTCGCGCGTTCCTGGCCAGCGATCTTACCGCTGCCGGGGCGGGTGGGGCGGCGGACGTCTATCAGTTGACGGTCGAGGCGGACGGGAAGGTCGATTGACGGCTTCCCCGCCGCCATGCTCGCCTCACAACCTATCTGGCGGTGAAGCATTCGACGTTTTGGCCGCCTTGCTCATAATCAGGCGATGGGCGTCGTCCTCATGGGCTATCGCGGCTGCGGGAAGACGTCGATAGGACGAAAGATCGCCGACCGGCTGTGGTGCGAATTCAGGGATACCGACGAGATGGTGGTCGCGGCGGCGGGTATGCCGATCGCCGAAATCTTTGCCCTCCGCGGCGAAGCGTTTTTCCGTGACACTGAGGCCGACGTGCTCGCCGAGGCCCTGACACACACCGCCGATGTCGTTTCACTCGGCGGCGGGGCGGTGGTGCGGGAGAGCAACCAGTCGCTGATTGCCGGGGCGGGGTTCAGCCGGATTTATCTGCGTTGCGACGCCGAAGAGCTGCACCGCCGCATTCACGCCGATCCGGCCACGGCTTCGGCCCGCCCGGCGCTGACGGCGATGGGCGGGGGGATCGACGAGGTCCGCTCAGTATTGGCCGTCCGCGAGCCGATCTATCGACGGTTGGCGACTGCCGAACTGGACGTGACGAACCTGAGCATCGACGAGGCCGTCATCCGTGTGACGAAGCTGATCTGACCCGAAAGCCGATGGACTCGCTCTACCTCACCACTGCCGTTTTCGTATTCCTGCTCGGTGCGTGCGTCGGCAGCTTCTTGAACGTCGTTGTCTACCGGATGCCGCTCAATCTGTCGCTCGTCCACCCGCCGAGCGCGTGCCCGAAGTGCGGCCACAGGCTCGCCGCCTACGACAACGTGCCGGTTCTGGGGTGGCTGTGGCTGCGCGGACGTTGCCGTTATTGCCGGGAGCCGATCTCGCCGCGCTACCCGATTGTCGAACTCGTCACGGGGCTGCTGTTTTTGGCGCAATTTCTCATGCTTTTCCATTACGGCTGGGGGCCGTACGGAATTGTGTACGGCGAGACGCTCGGGATCGTCACGCCGTCGTTCGCGCCGCTGACGCTGGAGAATGATTGGCCGATCCTGTTGCTGCACCTTTGGCTGATCGGCGCGCTGCTGGCCGCCAGCCTGATCGACCTTGAGCACTTCATCATCCCGCTGGAGATCTGCTGGCTGACGATGATCGTCGCCATTGTGATCCATGCATTCCTTCGGGGGCCTGCGTCGCTCGGCTCGCTGCACTTCGGGCCGGTCGCCGACGCAGCTGCGGTCGGGGGGGCGGTGGGGACACTGATCTCGGTCGGGCTATTGTACTTCGGGGCCCTCAAACGGAGTTTCGCCGACGACGAGCCGTTGATGGAAAAAGACTTGGCGGTGCTTCCGGCCGACGAGCGTCCTGACCCGTGGCCGCCGGGGCGGGTACGGCGCGAGATGGCCTTGGAAGTGGTGTTCCTTGCCCTGCCGGTGGCCTTGGCGGCGCTGTGCGCGTGGGGGGCGGCGCGGGGATGGGGTGGGGAAAGTTGGGAGAGGTTAAGCACCGGGCCGGTGTTGTCGGGGGCGTTGGGAGCGCTCAACGGGGCCCTCGTCGGGGGGTTCATCGTGTGGCTTTTCCGTGTCGGCGGCAGCCTGGCGTTCGGCCGTGAGGCGATGGGGCTGGGCGACGTGCATCTGATGCTCGGCATCGGCGCGGCCTTGGGGCCGGGGGCGGCGGTCGCGGTCTTTTTTCTCGCTCCCGTGTTCGGGCTGGGCGTTGCGCTGTTCCAGTTCTTCGGCAGCGGCCGACGCGAACTGCCGTACGGGCCCTATTTGAGCCTGGCGGCATTTGCGGTGATGCTATTCTACCGACCGATCTTTGAGGCCCTCTCCCCCGGGGTGGAGTCGCTGGGCTGGCTCATCGGACGCATGCTGGGAGTCGGGGAATGAACATGTGGCTGCGGATCCGCGTCTGGACAAAAGTCATCCTGTTCGTGCTCGTCTCGCTGTACGTTCTGATTTTCGTGCTCAACAACACCGGGGCCGGCAAGCAGGTCAATCTGTGGGTCTGGTTCGGCAACGAGCCGACCGTGCCGGTGCTGATCTTCATCCCCGCAGCGTTTCTGCTCGGGGTCGTCACCACGCTGCTGATGCGGACGATCTTCCGCACGCTCGGCCAGATCCGCGAAATGAAGCGCAAGCGGGCCGAAAAGGAAGCCGCCGCCATCGTCGCCCGTGCGGCGAAGCTTCGGGTGAGGGCCGAAAACGGCGAAACCGCGCTTTGACGGGGCCGCACGCTGATGCGGCACGCGCGTGCCGTCAAAGGCACACAATCGCCGAACACGCATTGATCGCAGAGCGTATATTGCTAAGATACCCACCGGAGCATTCGAAATATGGAAACCGCCACCACAACCGCACCCACGACCGAAGAACTGGCCCCGATCTCGCTGAGCGAGGCCGCTGCCAAGGAAATCAAAAGCATCATCGCCGACCAGGGCCTGACCGCCGCGGAAACGCGCCTGCGGGTCGGCGTGCAGGGCGGCGGGTGCTCGGGCTTCAAGTACCTGCTCGACCTCACCGAAGAGCCCAAGGCCGAGATGGACGAAGAGATCGAGTCCAACGGCGTGAAGATCCTGTGCGACATGAAATCGTTCCTGTACCTGCAGGGCGTGCAGATCGATTTCAAGGACGAAGTCATGGGCCGCGGGTTTGTTTTCAAAAATCCCAACGCGACCAGCACCTGCGGGTGCGGCAGCAGCTTCCAGGCGTAAGCCGGCCTATTATTGCTGAATCGCAATGGCGAGTGGCGATTGCCGGTCGAAGCACCGGTCGTCGGCACTCGTTGTTGTTTTGTCAAAATCGATCCCTTGAGAGAGCTCTGTAGCGCGGCCCTACCGGCCGTGTCACGGGCGCGACGCCCGTGCTACTGGAGAAAAGATGCCTACCGCTGAAGTCGAAATCGAAACGCTGGCCGGCCAGGACTACAAGTACGGCTTTGTCTCGGACATCGAATCCGAATCCGCCGCCCCCGGTTTGTCCGAAGACACCGTGCGCTTCATCTCCGCCAAAAAGAACGAGCCGCAATGGATGCTCGACTGGCGCCTGAAGGCCTACCGCCACTGGCTGACGCTCGAAGAGCCGCACCACTGGGGCAAGCTGCACTACGACCGCATCGACTACCAGGCCACGAGCTACTTCTCGGCCCCGAAGAAGAAGCTCGCGTCGATGGACGAAGTGGATCCGGAACTGCTGGCGATCTACGAAAAGCTCGGCGTGCCGATCGGCGAGCGGAAGAAGCTGCTCGGCGTCGAAGAATCACCCGATGACGCCATGCCCAAGGTCGCCGTCGACGCGGTGTTCGACAGCGTGTCGGTCACGACGACGTTCAAAAAGAAGCTCGGCGAGCTGGGCATCATCTTCTGCAGCTTCGGCGAGGCCGTCGTCGAGCACCCGGAACTGGTGAAACAGTATCTTGCCACCGTCGTGCCGTACTCGGACAACTTCTATGCCACGCTGAACTCGGCCGTCTTCACCGACGGGTCGTTCGTGTACATCCCCAAGGGCGTGAAATGCCCGATGGAACTGAGCACCTATTTCCGCATCAACGCCAGCAACACCGGGCAGTTCGAGCGGACGCTCATCATCGCCGATGAAGGCAGCACGGTGAGCTACCTCGAAGGGTGCACGGCCCCGCAGCGCGATGAGAATCAGCTCCACGCCGCGGTGGTGGAACTCGTGGCGCTCAAGGGCGCGACGATCAAGTACAGCACCGTCCAGAACTGGTACCCCGGCGACGCCGAGGGACGCGGCGGCATCTACAACTTCGTCACCAAGCGCGGCAAGTGTGCCGACGACGCCAAGATCACCTGGACGCAGGTCGAAACCGGTTCGGCGATCACGTGGAAGTATCCGAGCTGCATCCTCCAGGGCGACAACTCGGTCGGTGAATTTTACAGCGTCGCGCTGACGAACAAAAAGCAGCAGGCCGACACCGGCACGAAGATGATCCACATCGGGAAGAACACCCGCAGCACGATCGTCAGCAAAGGCATCTCCGCCGGCAACGGCCAGAACACCTACCGCGGCCTCGTGAAGGTGATGCCCGGGGCGACCAACGCCCGCAACTACACCCAGTGCGACAGCCTGCTGATCGGCGACCAGTGCGGCGCGCACACCGAGCCGTACATCGACGTGCGCAACCAGACCGCCAAGTGCGAGCACGAGGCCAGCACCAGCAAGATCGGCGAAGACCAGCTCTTCTACTGCAAGACCCGCGGCATCGCGCTCGAGGACGCGATCAACATGATTGTCAGCGGCTTCTGCAAGGAAGTCTTCCGCGAACTGCCGATGGAGTTCGCCGTCGAGGCCCAGAAGCTGCTCGGCGTCAGCCTCGAAGGTTCGGTCGGATAATCGCTTTCGGCGGAGGCGTCCCCCGGAAGCGGCTGTAATTTGATGGGCGAGTGAACTTCTCGTATGCTCCTCGGTCCGCATCCTGGGGCGTATGGCCCGCGCCGCGCGGGGCTCAGAATTCCATTGGACGCGACGAAAGTCGACGATAGCCATTATGCCAGTGCTCGAAATCAAAAACCTCCACGCCAACATCGCCGGCACGGATAAGCAGATCCTCAAGGGCGTCGATCTGACGATGGAGAAGGGCCAGATCCACGCGATCATGGGCAAGAACGGCAGCGGCAAAAGTACGCTGTGTCAGGTTATCGCCGGGCGCGAGACGTACGAGGTGACCGAGGGCGACGTGCTGTTCAATGGCAAGTCGATCCTGGAGATGTCGGCGGAGGAGCGGGCACGCGAGGGCGTGTTCCTGGCGTTCCAGTACCCGGTCGAAATCCCCGGCGTCAGCACGAGTTACTTTCTTAAGGCCGCGGTTAATGCGATCCGCACGCACCGGGGCGAGCCCGAGCTCGACGCGGTGGCGTTCATCAAGCTGGTGAAGGAAAAGCAGCGCATGCTCGGCATCAAAGAGTCGTTCATGAATCGTGCCGTGAACGAAGGCTTTTCCGGCGGCGAGAAGAAGCGGAACGAAGTCTTCCAGCTAGCCGTGGTCAACCCTCTGCTCGGGCTGCTCGACGAGACCGACAGCGGCCTCGACATCGACGCCCTCAAGGTCGTTGCCGAAGGCATCAACAAGCTTCACGAGCAGGACGCCCAGCGCAGCTGGCTTGTCGTGACGCATTACCAGCGGCTGCTCAATTACATCGTGCCCGACGTCGTCCATGTGATGATCGACGGGAAAATCGTCAAGACCGGCGATAAGGGCCTGGCCCTGCAACTGGAAGAACAAGGCTACGATTGGGTCGAGAGGGAACTCGCCGTCGGGGTGTGAAGCATTCGCCGAACGGCGACGACGAGTCACCGTGCCGCAACGTTTAAGACCGGATTGGGACCGCTGATGACGCAGCTTGTGGACAAGACCGAGCCGGCCGCCTTGATCGCAATGCGATCGCGCGCCGAGAATGCTCTGGCAGAGAACGGGCTGCCGACGGGCAAAGAAGAGACGTTCCGGTTCACGAAGATCGCTCCGATCATTCGCACAACGTTTACGCCTGCCCCCGAAGCCGACGGCGCGGCGTTCGCGCAGCAGTACACGTTCGGGTCGGACGCGGTGGCGGAAGTCGTTTTCGTCAACGGGCGGCTCGCGGCCAACCTGACGCGTGTTGACGACCTGCCGCCCGGCCTGACGATCAGCACGCTCAGCGACGCCGACCCGTTCGTGGTGCAGAAATACCTCGGCACGCTGGCCGACCCGCACACGCACCCGTTCGCGGCCTACAACGGCGCGAACTTTGCCGACGGCGTTTTCATCCGCGTCGCGCGCAGTGCGACGATCACCAAGCCGATCCACTTGCTGTTCATCAGCATCGGCGCGTCGGGGCCTGTCGTGGCGCACCCGCGCGTGCTGGCCGTCATCGAAGACAATGCCGAAGCCACGCTCGTCGAGAGTTACGTCGGCCGCGGCGACAAATACCTCACCAACGCCGTCACCGAAATCCACTGCGGCCAGGACGCGCGGATCGACCACTGCAAGCTGCAGCAGGAATCGACCACCGCTTTCCACACCGCCGTGATGAACGTGGTGATCGGCCGGGCGACGCAGTTCGTCAGCCACGCCATCAACGTCGGCGCGCTGGTGTCGCGCAACGATCTGGCCGTGAAGCTCGACGGCGAAGGCGCTTATGCGACGCTCAATGGCCTCGTGCTGCTCGACGGGCAGCAGCACTGCGACAACCACACGCTGCTCGACCACGCCAAGCCCAATTGCCCGAGCCACGAGCTATACAAGCACGTGCTCGGCGACGCATCGTCGGCGGTGTTCAAGGGGCAGATTTACGTCAACCAGATCGCGCAAAAGACCAACGCCAAGCAGAGCAGCAAAAGCCTGCTGCTGAGCGACCGCGCGATGATGAACTCGATGCCGGCTCTGGAAATTTACGCCGACGACGTCAAGTGTACGCACGGCAGCACGATCGGACCGATCGACGACGACCTCGTGTTCTATCTCCGCAGCCGTGGCGTGGGCATCGAAGCCGCCCG
>DASVSS010000240.1:0-2386 GCA_036387945.1 Tepidisphaeraceae bacterium
CACCCCGCAGGCGACACGGGCACCCGCATTGCCGGTGTTGTTAGTCAACGCAACTGCGGCATCGCTGTTGCTGCTGTACTGGTTCTCCGCTGTGCCCACTGGGACGTTGTTGAAGTTGTCGGGTCTGTCGTGCAGGATCACCGCGCGACCCCGGAGCACCTCCGGCTCGATTCGGTCCGTGGTGAAGGCGAGACGTGCCGAGCCGTCCGCCATCACCAAAGGACTGGGCATGTCGCCGTTGTGCGCGCCGTGACCCTGCACGCCCTCGGATAGGTGCCCGTCGGCGGAGACGAACCAGGTCGAGCGCGCCGCGGAGACGTCGGCGACACATCCCTTCCCGTTGGCTGGATCGTTGTTGGCGTGCACGTGGAAGCCGTGGAACTGGTCAGCGGTGACGTAGCGGTTCGGTTGCAGCCGGGCGTCCACGTACATGGAGCTGCGGCCGACGCGGAAGTCAACCCTGCCCACCACGCGGCCGTCGGCGTCGAGCAGCTTGGCCCGGAGCTCGACGTCGTGGGCGACCGCCTGAGGACCGAACACCAAGACGCCGGCGACGGCCGCCGTCACCATAGCTGTGCTGATCGCTAATGCCTTCCGAATCATCCTCACCACCCCTATGCAGCCCCGACTCTCATTGCCTTCTCTCTCGCATCATGCTCCTTTCTCCGACGAATGCAAAGACGTCGGCGACTGTTGTTTCGATACCCATGATTTGTCACGAAGCCGTGCCAAGAGGTCAGGAGGAACGTTTGACGCAAAAGGACTTCAAAGCGGCGCGAGTTCCACGACAGTCAGGCGTCGGTGCGCCAGTGCACGCGATTCTCGACCGACGCGGCGCCACACGCTGCATAAGTCTGTACATATTCGCTGCTTCATCGTCCGCCGGCACCTGTTTGGTCACCCCGCAAAGCGTTCCCCTGAAGACCATGGCCCCTTGTGTTCGTGCTCGTTGGCTCATACGCGAGTCACGATCATCAGCCGGCCAACCTCTACATCGAGGGGAGCGGTGCGAAAGTTCACTCTTCGCCAAGGCCGCCAGGGCGGCTCAGTGACCACACCCTCAGGGGCCACAAAGCCGATAGTCAACCGGAGACTATACCAAGATCGTGCGAAACGATCTCGCCGGGGCGGCTGAGCAAGTCAACTCCTACATTTCTCGTACACGCGGCGGACATGGGCCGACAGCCCAACATCAGGAAACGTAGTTGAGTAGGAGTGATGATCTGGAGCGACGGGCCCAAATCAAACTCGCAGTATCAGCTGGGGCAGACATTCCAGCGGCGATGACCGAGCCAAGTGGAGCGAATATCAGCGCTGCTGATGACCGGTGGCCGTGGAGAGCCGGTGCTTGGGGCCCGCGCGGCGCCCGGGCGCGGCAGTTCGCAGACGATCGACTCGGCCCTCGTTCGGTCGTGACGAGGTCAGCCCCCGCCCTGCACTGCAGCTTGCTTGGAGCTCGGGTCGCAGTCACTCGTTGTGCTAGCGTCGGGACTCGTGCCCCACCGCTCCAATGGTCTCGCGAAAGTGCGCCGCGTTCTCCGACCAAGGACGCGGGTGCGAAATGCGATAGCTCCAAGAGTAAGCATAAACCTCTACATCACTATTCGCTTCAGCCTGCGCTTTGAGACGTATATGAAGGCGGCGTTTGGGGAGGAAGCCCGGCGGGCAGACTGGTTCGCCATGCGGGCTCAGTTGTTCAAGTCGTCCGTTGTGGCATCTGTCGAGCAGCAAACCGTTGCCCCGCGTCAGGTATTCGTGTTGATGGACACCGGTGACAGAGACCTCTGGGTCCAACACCTCGATCTTCCTGCCCCTTATGTCCCTCTCTTCGTGTCCGGGAGCGGTGCGTCCGATGCAGTGGCAGCACGCATTATGGCTGATCGTGCCAAGAATGTCGTGCTGTGTCGCCTTGACTCCGACGACGCTGTCAGCGCTAACTACCTGGAGAAGATGGCTGGACTCGCCCGTGAATTTTGGCGGCAGGGAAAGTTGAAGGCTTACATAGTTGCGTGCAACGGCTACATCACCGACCTCCAACAGATTCAAAAAATCTACAGCAACTGTCCGCCTTTCATCTCGCTGTACACACGGCAATACAAAGGCGAGAACATCTTTGATATTGAGCACCAAGACATCGTGAGACGTTCACCGCACATGCTGGGAAACGTTCGCTGGATGCAGATCGTGCACGGCTCAAACATCGCCAACCGCACTTACCGGCGCTCAAGGTACGAGCCGGACGATGAACGCAAGATGGTGATCGGAAAATTAGACCCAGTCAGCTCGGCATGGCCAAAAGGCTTCCCGCCAGACCTTCTGGTCGAGACCAGGGCCGTCCAGGAGGCGTGGCAGCAGCGGTCGGCACCCCAGCCGTAGCGGCAACGAG
>DASVSS010000241.1:0-10564 GCA_036387945.1 Tepidisphaeraceae bacterium
CCACGTTCGCCGCGAAGCGGTGAGGCTTTCCCAGCTACGCCGAAACGCGCGCGAGACGCCCACGCCACGGCCCTTCGTTCGCTGTCCGTCTCGACGGTAGCGGGCCCTCACCCGCCGAGTAGTTTGGATTTGAGCATGTCGAACACTGCCGCCCCGCTCGTGGGGGTGGTGGGGATGCTGCCGTCGGGGGTCATGTGGTCGACAACGTGGGGCAGCATCTGCGACAAATGCTGCGACGCCTGTTGCGGCGGCACGCCAAGGTGTTGGGCGAATTCACCGAGCCGGTCCTGGCCGAAGACCTGGGAGACCTGCTGCGGGGAGACGCCGGGGTTGGGGCCCCTGCCGACCCAGCCATCGGCGAGGTTGCCCATGCCGTTGGACTGAAACAGTTTGACGAGTCCGCCGACCCCGCCGACCTGCGGGCTGTTGATGAGGTTTAGCACGCCCTGCAATGCCGTCTGCGGCGCCGGCGAGGGCCCGGCGGCCTGGCCGCCCGTGGCGGCACCGAGGATTTGATCGAGCAGTCCCATCGCATACTCCGTTAAAAAGATTCGGCTCCGGGCGCGTGAACGTCCCGCGCCCGGCGACGTTAGCCTTGTCGGTAATGCGGCGGGCATAAAATGCGCGTGAATCTTGCGCGCAGTTCGATCGGTGTGCCGGTGCTGCAACAGTGGCCAGCACTTTTGTCCTGCGATCCGCACTTTCTCATGCGTTGCAGAGGTTTAGAGAGAGGGCTTAAGTGTGGACGCACTTGAAGTCGTTTGAAGGCCCCCTCCCTAACCCTCCCCCGTGAGTACACGGGAGAGGGGACCGGATTGTGAAATTGCTGACGATCTCACTTGGAAGGGGACTAGTTTGGAGTCGACTGATCCTGCAAAGCGCGGTGTCGGCAAAGATCATCGTCACGGCTGCCGCGCAGCGGCGGCGTTGCGGGTGCGGAGTTCGTCGCGGACGAGTTTGCCGCTGGCGGACAACTGCTCCGCCGTCCACCCGCCGGCGGCCGGGGCGTCGGGGGCCAGGGCGGCGGAGGTTTCACGCTTGGAGATGATCGACCAGTTGCACGAGCTGAGGTGGTGTTGGTCCATGAAATCGAGCCACTTGCGGGTTTCCTCGACGTCGAGCTTGCCGTTGCCGCTGGCTTCGCTCGTGCCCCATTCGGTGACCATGATGGCAATGCCTTTTTCCAACGCCGCCTGCGCGCGGTCGCGCAGCCACTGCTTGTGCGACGCGGCATAGAAGTGCAGCGTGTAGGCGATGTTCGTCCCCGTGATCGGGTCGGCGGCGGCGGCGTCGACGGCCTGCGACCAGAAGCCCGTGCCGCAGACGATGAGGTTGTCCGGGTCGTGGGCGCGGATCTGCGCGATCACGCTCTCGTGGTACGGCTTGATGACTTTGGCCCAGTCCTGGCGGATCGGCTCGTTGTAGGTTTCGTAGATCAGGTTCGGGTGCGCGCCGTATTTCTTTGCGATCTCGGCGAAGAACTTCCCGGCGGCTTCGGCTTCGGGGTCGTGGGCGTGCCAGTCGAGGATGACGTAAATGCCCAGGTCGATCGCGGCCTGGATGATCGTCTCGGCTTTTTTGCGCTCGACGTCGGGGTTCTGCAGGTAGCCGCCGCTGCCGACGGCCATCGCGGCGCGGACGACGGTGCAGTTGAAATCGTCGCGCAGCCACTTCACGCAATCGGCGTTGTAATACTGCCCGCCCCACTGGCTCCAGAAGAAGCTCATGCCGCGCAGCACGACCGGCTCGCCGCGCTGGTCGACGATCTTGTTGCCCTTGACGCTGAGCTTGCCGTGGCGCGCCACGACGCTGCCCGGCGGCGCGTCCTGCCCGACCGCGCTGGCCGTGAGAACGCCGAGGACGACAAGGGCGACGAGCAGGTGCATGGACGGGTGCATAAAAGTTCCTCGCAGGAAATGGTTCTCCGCCGGCGCTTGCGCGGTCCGCGGCGGCATCGTAACGAACGGCGGCGACGAACCGAAGGCGCGCGGGATAGGCAGACGCAATGAATTCCGGCTCCCTCTCCCGGTCCGCCGGGGAGGGTGGGGTTGGGGGCCTTGCGCGTTACAAAGCTTGAAGATGTTCGAAGGCCCCCTCCCTAACCCTCCCCCGCGAGTACACGGGAGAGGGGACCGGACAACTCGACCCGCCAGACAAGCAGGCTTTTAGCGTACTAAGCCGCGGCGCCGAACGGGGTTTTGTTCTCGGAACGTGTTCGGCACTTTTCCGGACGCGATGACGCCTATATTTCTGCTCGGAGGGCCGCGATGACGATCGCTCTGCGACGATGCTTTGCCGTGATCGGCCTGATAACAGCACTGCTGTCGACGCCTGCGCCGGCATGCCCGGTGTGCGGCAGTGAGACCGGCCAACAAGTGCGCGCGGGGTTGGCCGGCGACGGCGTCGGCCTGGCGTTAACGGCCACGATCGTGCCGTTCGTGGTCGTGGCGGGCATCGTGGCCGCCGTTCATTTCGGCCCGCCATGGACAAGAAAATGACGCAAAAGGACGCGCCGCCGATGACCACCGCCCCGATCAACCGTCGCCCGCTGCTCTCCGCCGGCCTGTTGCTGGGCGTGGGGATGGGCGGGTTCGTCGACGGCATCGTGTTCCACCAGATTCTGCAAATCCACAACATGCTCTCGGCGAAGCGCCCGCCGACAAGCGTGGTGAACATCGAAGTGAACATGGTGTGGGACGGCCTGTTCCACGCCTTCACCTGGATGACCACCGCCGCTGGGATTTTCCTGCTCTTCCGCGCCGGCCGCCGGGCGGACGTGCCGTGGTCGGGGCGGACTTTGCTGGGCGCGATGCTCGCGGGCTGGGGGCTGTTCAACCTCGTCGAAGGCGTGATCGACCACCACGTCCTGCACGTCCATCACGTCGTCGAGCGGCTGGGGGTGTCGGTCTGGGACTATGCATTCCTGGCCTCGGGCGTGGCCCTCATCGCCGTCGGCTGGCTGCTGATCGCCAGGGACGCGCCACGCCCCGCCGCGTGAGGCACTTCATCAGTGAGCGCGACTTGCAAAACAGGCTCTCAGCCGGTCGATCGATTACAACTTGCGATCGTGCGACGCATCCTTCTGACTCTTGCCCTGCTGGCCGCGTGTGACGCGCCAAAGCCACCCGCGCCGCCGTCAACCCCGAGCGTGTGTGCGACCGGGTTCCTGCTCGCCGACGTCGCCCGGCAGGTCGGGGGCGAGGGGGTGAAGACCGACTGGGTGCTCGACCTCGGCGACAATCTCGATGACGTGGCCTTCAGCCCCGCCGAGCGGGCCCGCGTCGGCAACGTCGATCTCACGCTCTGCGACGGTGAGCGCAGCGAGACGTGGCTGCGCGGCGAGCTCGGCTCGCTCCTCGGCAGCGACCGATTGCTGGCCCTGGAGAACCTGCCGATGAGCGCCACGCGCCCGCCGGGCGGGCTGCTGTGGCTCGACCCGATCGTGGTGCGCAGCTTCGTGCCGGTGCTGGCGGAGAAGCTGACCCTGCGCGAGCCCCGCCGCGGCGCACAGTACGCCGACGGCGCGCGGGCGTTCGTCGCGGCGCTGGATGCGGTCGTGGCGCGGCACCCCAACGCCGGGTTCGGCCGCGGGCGCGTGCTGATCCCCTCTGCGCGGCCGGCGGCGCTGCTCGACCGCTTCGGCGTGGCGTACAAGATCGTCGACGCCGACCCGCTCGATCTCACCCCCACCGCCGCCGACGAGCTGACGGCCGTCGCGGCGCGCGAGAAAGCGCGCGTTCTGCTGCTGGCATTCGACACCCCGCCGGCGGCCGTCGCCGACATCGAAACGCGCACGCGGCTGAAGGTGTTTCTCCTCGACCCGATCGGCTACCCCAACTACGCCGGCCACGACGACTACTTGTCGGTGCTGGAATACAACCTGTCGCAGTTGCGTGCCGCCAGCGCGTACTAAGCACAAAAATCTGGGAGGTGGTATCCCCGTGGCGTGGGCGTCCCGCCCGCATTCGAGCGAAGCTCGAAGCAATTCTTCGCCACTTCGTGGCGAACGCGGGCGGGACGCCCACGCCACGATTCGCGCCCGTACCTCGAACGTGTCGTCACGACGTCGCGTCAGGCGGCGCTGGCGCGGCCGCCCCGGCGTTGAGCATCTCGATCGCCATGCGCGCGACGTTCGTCGACGCCCCGCGCTGATCGAACGGGCGGACCAGCGCCAACAGGTCCTGGCGCATCAACGCCAGGCGCGTCGGGTCGGCGAGCAGTTCCAGCGCCCGCTGCGCGATCGGGCGCGGGTCGCCGTTCCAGGGGATGTACTCGGGAACGAGCTCGCGGCCGCCGGCGAGGATGTTGACCATGGCGATCTTTGGCGTCTTGATCAGCCACCGCCCCGCCGCCTGCCAGAGCACGGTGCTCACGCGATAGACGACGATCATCGGCACGCCGTACGCCGCGACGTGCACGGTGCTCGTGCCGCTCTTGCAAAGCACGAGATCGCATTGGGGAATGAGTTCATCGAAGGCGTCGGGCTTGACCAGCACGTCCAGCGCCGGCCCGGCGTCTGCCATTGATGCGCCTTCCCCGGTCCCTCCCCCTCCGGGGGAGGTGAGGTGGGGGCGGTCGAAGCCCGGATCGGTTGCGGTCGACAGAGACGGCGGCGCGGCGTTTTCTTGATTCCCAGCGGCCGGCCGCCCCCACCTAGCCTCCCCCGGAGGAGGAGGGACCGGAGGGCCATCGACGCTGCGGCGCGCGGGGCCAACGGTCCCGTTTTCCTGATCTTCTTTTCCTGCCTGTTCGGCGATGGCGTCGATGCGCGCCAGGCCGGCGGCGGTGAGCTGCGCTTCGACAAGGGCGTGCCCCGCCGGCGTGGTCGGCAGGACGAACCGCGCCCCCGGGTGCTCGGCGGCGATGAGCTTCATCGCCGCGAGAAGGCCGGGGAAATTCTCGCGCACCTCGCTGCGCCGGCTGCCGGCGACGACGCCGATCACCGGCGGCCGCGCCGGCCAGCGCACGCCGGCGGTGCGGCTGAGCCGCCCTTCGGGCAGCGCGTCGAACAGCGGGTGCCCGACGAATTGCGTCGTGATGCCGCGCTCGCGGAACCAGCGCTCTTCGAACGGAAAGATGCACGCGAGGCGGTCGACGCACGCGCGCATCTTCTTGATCCGCCCCGGCCGGCTGGCCCAGAGCTGCGGGGCGACGTAGTACAACACCGGCACGCCCGCGGCCTTAGCCAGCCGCGCGAGGCGCAGGTTGAAGCCCGACGAATCGACGCAGACGTGCAAATCCGGGCGCGTCCGCCAGGCATAGCGCTCGCGCAGCCACTTCTCGAGCCGGCGGATCTCGGCGACGCGCTTGACGGCGTGAAACGACATCGCGGCGTTGGCGACGGTCTCGAAATGAATCTTGCACCCCGCCGCCGCCATCTTCGGCCCGCCAACGCCTTCGACGACCACGTCCGGCGCCAGCCGCCGCAACGCCGCGACCAGCTCCGCGGCGTGGTTGTCGCCGCTGACTTCACCGACGGTGATGAAAACACGCTTGGGCATTCGACGACCATTGGAACCGAAACCGCCGGACGTGGGGAGAGAAGGCCAACGACCCAGTACGAGCCGGTCATTCGGCGTGACGAAGCGTTCATCGAAAGCGCGAAGCGCTCGCCAAGTCTCCGGCATAAAAACGCCCAGAACCTGCTATGCACTTCGGGTTGCGAAACAGGGCTCGGGTGCCACGGTCTGGTACCCCAGGCCGTGGCACCCTCCGGAGCGCGTCAGCGCCGGAACAGGCTCCATGGCCTGGCGTACCGGACCGTGGCACCCAGAGCGGCGAAGCGTGGCACATCGGCTCTGAAGTGCGTAACAGTCCTAAAGCTCCGCAGGCATTTTGCCCTCTCGAAGCCGGCTCAACCGCGCAACGCCTTTATGCAACCTAATTGCAAAAACAATTGCCTTCCGCACGGCGGCCGGCTATGTTGATCGCGTCGGCATGTCGCGTTTTCTTTCCCTGCTCCTCGTCTGGTCGATCGCCCTGCTTGGCACGGGCGTCGGGCAGGTCGCGCACGAGCTGGCGGCGCACCGCGGGCAGACGGCCGGCGGGCAGGCCGACGTGCACGCGACGGCGGATCATGACGCCGATCACGCCGGCCCCGCCATGCAGGGCCACCGCGATCACGACAGCGACGACGCCCCGCCCGACGGTCACTCGCACCGCGGCAAGCATAGTTGCACGGTGTGCCAGGCGCTGGCCCTGCTCGGCAAGGCCCAGCAGGCCCCGCCGGTGTCGGCCGTTCTGCCGGCGTCTGCGCCGCTGCGCTGGTCGCCGTCGAGTTCCCTTGCCGTTGATTGCTCCGCTTCGCGCCTCTCCCCCACCGCCGCCCCGCGCGGCCCGCCTGTGGGCTGATCCTCTTTCGTCGGCTCAGTGTCGGACGTCGCGCCGGCTGCGCCGCTGCTGCTTTTCCGCCATCGCATCTGATCGCGCATGACGCGCCCGTGGCCTGATCGTGGCCAAGCGCACATCGCCTGCCCTGCCCGCGGGACCGATCAGACGTCGCCGAATCGGC
Source organism: Tepidisphaeraceae bacterium (assembly GCA_036387945.1). Classification (GTDB taxonomy): domain Bacteria; phylum Planctomycetota; class Phycisphaerae; order Tepidisphaerales; family Tepidisphaeraceae; genus DASVSS01. The sequence goes on from DASVSS010000241.1 coordinate 6,512, forward strand.
GGGCTTCCGTCTGCCGTTCATAGAGGGTCAATCCATGCGCAAACGCGCTTTTACACTCGTCGAATTGCTCGTCGTGATCGGGATCGTCGCGTTGCTGATCTCGATCCTGCTGCCGGTGCTGAGTTCGGCCCGGCAGGCGGGACAGCGTGTGAAATGCCTGTCGAACCTGCGCAGCATGCAGGTCGCGCAGGCATTGTACGTCGCCGAAAACCGCGGCTACCTCGTGCACTCGGGCTTCGGGCACGGCGGGGCGCACACCGACGCGGAGATCGCGTGGTTCAACGTGCTGCAGCGGTACGGCAGCAACAAACTGCTGCCGCGCTGCCCCGGCGACGACTCGCCGCACTGGCCGGAAAACGGCACGGTTGTGCCCAACAGCAGCGGCCGGTTTCGCATGACCAGCTACGGCGTGAACAACTACCTCGACCCCGCGGTGTGCCCCTCGGGCGGGCCGTACACGAAGATCACGCAAATCCGCCGGTCGTCGTCGACGATCCAGTTCCTGGAGATGACGCGCTTCGGCGATTTCGCCGGCGCCGACCACCCGCACGTCGAAAGCTGGGTCGGCAACGTCCCCGCCGCGGCGGCGAAGCATCTGCAGATCGACGCCCACGGCGGGCCGGTCAAGTCGTGGGAATCGCGCGCCAATTACGGCTTCGTCGACGGCCACGCCGAGACGCTCCGCTTCGGCGAAGTCTATCGGTCGATCGTGACCAACAAATTCGACCCCGCCGTCGCGCAGTAACCACGGTGCGGCACACGCCGGCGGCGGCAGAGACCCGTTTCTTTAATCCTGTTTTCTGAATCCTGTTGTTTTTACTCCATTTACAATCGAAAGGTTTTGCCATGTTTTACAATCGTTCCATCGCCGTTGCCGTGTTGATCGCCGCCGCCGCGTCCGCCCGGGCCCAGGAGGCGCCGCACGGCGACTTGTCGCCGCGCGTCACCGGCGGGCGGATCGTGGTCGACGAACACGTCGACGGCACGGGACTGACCGCGTCCGACCAGCGGGTCTTCGCGTACGATTTCCAGGAAGACCCCGACAACCCCTTCGCCATCGACGACCCGGGGTTCAACGCCCTGCCCGGCAGCGGGCTGCCCACGGGCAGCCGCGTGGGATTTCTCCCCGTCGCCCTGCCGTCGCAGTTGAATGCCGTCGGCCTGGCCTACTGGAACGGCAGCGACGTCGACGCCGCCGGCGACCCGGTCTTCGGCGCCGGGCCGGCCGGGCAATCGCTCACGCTCAATTTCCTGTCGATCAACCGCACGTTCACGGCCGCGAGCGCGCCGGCGTCGGCCTTGTTCGGCCCGGGTGTGGAATCCAACGGCGCGTTCCACACGCACCTGAGCTCGCTGCTCAACGGCCCCGACGGCAACCCCGGCCCGACCGACGGCTTCGCCCCCGCCGACGGCATTTACGTCCTGAGCTTCAGCGTCATCAGCAACGCCGGCGGCATCGACGCCTCGGCCCCGCTGCTGATGGTCTACAACAACGGCCTGACCGAAGAGCAGCACGACGCGGCAATCGATTACGCCGCCAGCACCGTCCCCGAACCGACGTCACTCGCGGTGCTGGGCCTGGGCGCTTTCGGCCTGCTGCGGCGGCGTCGGGCGGGCGTCTGAACCGTTGAGATCAGGCGGAGCCGGGCGATCCATCAGATCAGCCCGGCTTCGTACGTTTTCGGATTTGTTCCAAATGGCTGATCGCCAGATGGTCCCGCGCTCGCCCGGCGAATGTCTTCGCCGCGATGAGGGTGTCGATGTCGAGCACGCGCAGACGGACGCCTTCGACTTCAATGACAATCGCACGGTCTTTAATTTGGTCATAGCTGCCGACGCCAGGCACTTCGCCAAGGACGTCAATTTTTCCGACATCCGTTCGCAGGTAAAGATTCTTGAAGCCGCGTAATTGCTCAGGTTCGTTAGCGATGACCGGCAAATCCGGCCGGGTGAAATGGCGGGGATGAAGACCCTCGACGGCGGCCAGTATGCGGGCAATATTCTCCTGCGTCAGAGGTGCGCAGAAGTCGACGTCGCGCGTGACAATCGGCGCGCCGTGGTAGACGGCGGCCATACCACCGATGACGAGACATTCGACGCCGGCGTCGTGGAACCGCAGAACTAGGTCGGTCAGCCCGTTCACGGGGCGACTCGTTTTCCCGCGCACAGTTTCTGGATGAAATCCAATGCCTGATCGTGCCGCCGCATGCGCTCGGTCGGCGTGAGAGCGAGGCATTCGTCGAGCAGATCGAAATCGATCTCACTGCCCAACTGTTCGATCAGTTCGTCATCACTCAGCGTCGGATGCACGTACCTCGGCTCGCGGTTGACCAGCCACGGCGGCGCGTCGAGCGGTATGTCGAGGCGGATTTCATCGGCGTCCCGGTCGGCCGGAGGGAGCTCGTGCATGCGCCTCATCATAGCAAGTCTTAAAAAACCCGTGATCCGGAGGAAAGTCCGTACGCACATCCGCTCACTCGGCGTCAGAGCCTGTTGCACACGTTTGGGCTCTTACGTTGTCGTCCGACGCTGGGTATCACGGTTTGGTACACCGAGCCGTGTCCTGGCATTGCAACGACACATTGGCAGCGACGACACGGCTTGGAGTACCAGACCGCGGCACCCGTAGCAAAAATTCACACCGCATACGCTGGAAGGGCGTCACCGACTCTAAGCCTGTGTCGGCAGCATCGCGCGGGTGACTTCGTGGCGCAGTTTTTCGCCGCCGAAGAAGCGGGCGATTTCGTCGATCGCCAGTGCGCCCATGTCTTTGCACGCCTGCTGGATCGCACCGGCAATGTGCGGGGTGAGGATGACGTTGGGGGCCGTGCGCAGGGGCGAATCGGGGCGCAGGGGCTCGGGGTCGGTGACGTCGAGGCAGGCGTAGAGCGGGCGGCGCTTGAGCTCGCCCACCAGCGCCTCTTCGTCGATCAACGCGCCGCGGGCGGTGTTGATGAGCACGGCATGGTCGGGCAGCAGTGCAAGTGCCCGCGTGCCGAACATGCGGTGGGTTTCGGGGATGTTCGGGGCATGGATGCTCACGACGTCGCAGCGGCAGACGTCCTGCAGCGTGCACAGCTCGACGCCCAGTTCCGCGGCCTCGGCGGGGGTGAGGTACGGGTCGTAGCACTTGATCGTCAGCCGCGGGTAGCTGCGCAGAATCTGGATCACTTCGCGGCCGACGCGGCTGGCGGCGACGATGCCGACGGGCATGTCCATCAATTCGCGGATCGCGGCGCGGCGGCGGCGGACTTCGTCGGCGTCGCCGCGCGCGTACGCCGGGCCGATCCAGGGGATTTGCTTGAGGATCGAGATCATCATCCCCACCGTGTACTGCGCCACCGACACCGCGTTGGCCGAGGCGGCGGTGGTGACGCGGATGCCCCGGTCGTAGACCGATTCGTCGAACAGCCCTTTGACGCTGCCGGCGGAGTGGGCGATGAGCTTGAGGCGCGGCGCGTCGGCCAGGAGCGGCTGGGTCAGTCGGTGCGTGCCCCAGCCGGTGAGAACGCCCTGGGCGTCGGCGAGGATTTTGCGGTAGTCGTCGGGCTGCGCCCCGGTCGGCAGCGGGCCGCGGACGGTGGCGAATGAGTGCAAGCGGTCGAGGTCTTCGATGCGGAACATGCGGCGGCACATGTCCGCCGTAATCGCCAGGCCGATCACCGGTTTGCTTGCCATGGTGTGACTGCTTGGTATCGACGACGCCCTGACGATTGTCAATCGCCGCCGTGCCCGATCCTGAGGGCCGATCAGGGATTAAACGATGCGCGTCTCATGCATCTACGCCGAAAGATGCGACCGAAGCGGCGCATAGGGTAGGCGTCCTTTTTTCGCGCCGCAGTTGCGCGGGACGTTTTACTTCAGAAGGAGCTTCGATGCGTTTTGTGAATTCGACTGCCGCGCTGGGCGTGGCACTGACGATGATGGCCGGCGGTTGCCAGACGTCGCCCGACGACGGCGAAATCTCGCGGCGCGGGCGCAGCTCCGCGGACGACACGCGCGTGAACCGCCCCGACGGCGGCGCCGACCGTCGCTCGCCCGCCGCGGGCGCGC
>DASVSS010000242.1:0-10364 GCA_036387945.1 Tepidisphaeraceae bacterium
GCCCGACACCGTCCGCGGGGTCGCCCCCCGGATCGCATCGATGACCGACGACTTCGCCACCGACCCAATGCCGCTCGAGCGCGCGATGGAGCTGCCCGAACGCCGCATCATCGAAGCCGCCCTGCGGCGCAACAACTACAACCGCCAAAACACCGCCGCCGAGCTGGCGATCAACCGGACAACGCTGTACAAAAAAATGCGCAAGCACGGCCTCGACATAGGTGAATACAACAACTGAAACTGAATCCGACGCCAGCCGGTGGCCGCGGCCATTGGATCAGGCGGGCCGCATCGCCCGAGCCGTCCACGGCGCTTACGGCAGGCCGATCCGCAAGCGCATTCACCCCGCGTCCGCCGCGGCCGCTCCGCCCGCGCATTGTTCTGACCGCATGACTTTTACGGGAAACAAAAAACCCCTGATTTCTCAGGGGTTTTCATGGCCGATACAGGGCTCGAACCTGTGACCTCCAGCGTGTCATGCTGGCGCTCTAGCCAACTGAGCTAATCGACCGATCGGGGCAAGAGTATACCCTCGGGCATCGGTGACGCAACCCGCCGGGCGGCCGCCAGCGTCCTACCGGCGCGCAAAGGCGTTGTGCAGGTATTGAATCTTCGAACAATCAGGGACGGACGTGCGCCGCGCTGGAGGCACCGGTGCGATCAACGGCGGTCACCCGAATCGGGCCGGCGGCCTGGAGGACGGCCGTGGCGAGCGAGAGCAGGGGGCCGACGCTGTACGCGCCGCGTGGGTGGGCGCCGACGGTAACCGACGCCGACGGCGACGCGGTGGTGATCTGAGCCAAGGGGATCGCGCCGCGGGCGCGGGCAGCTTCGAGCGGCTCGATGATCAGCGCGACCGCGGCGCTGACGGCGGCGGGCGCTGCGGGATCGCAGCCGCGGTAGGCTGCGTCGATCACGTCGCCGGACTCCTCGGCAGCACCGACGACGGCCAGCGGGGTGTCGCCGGCCGCGACGCGCAGGGCGGCAAGGTGCAGCGCGTCGAGCCCCGCGTTGGTGCTGCCGATGAACGTACGGCAGCCGCCGCGCAGGCCGAAGGTGAGGCTGACGTGCGCCGCCGCGGCGTTGGGGACGCCCTCGGCGAACAGCATTGGATTGGCGGCGGCGACGCCGTCGCGGACGATCTGCCCGTAGTACGCATGGCAGTACCCGACCGAGCCGTGCGTCGTGGCGAGGAACGCCGAGGCGCTGCGAAGAAGATCGGAGCTTTCGTCGAGCTTCGCGTGGCGCGTGGCGAGGGCGGTGGCAGCGAGCGTGTGCTTGACGTACGGACTTAACCGCCGGATGCGGCGTGCGTCCAGCAATGCCGCAAGCGCTGCGTCGTCAATGGCGGTGTGGCCTTCGTGCAGACGGCCGCCGGCCGCCACCCAGGCGTCGTGGCCAATGATGCCGGGGGCGATCACCCCGACGCCGGTGACGCAGACCTCGCGCGATTTCCGGCCGCGGGTTACGGGGCGATGCGGGTGCTGCAGCACCGCCGAGGCATTGGCCCCGCCGAACCCGAGCGACGTGTTGAGTGTCGCTTCGATCTGCGACACCACGGCCGGGCCAGTGCGCACGTTCAGGTGCGGGTATTCGACGTCAACGGCATTGACGTTCGCGCAGCCGGGCAGGCGGTTGGCGGCGAGGGCCTTGGCGGACAGGATCAATTCGACCGCGCCAGCGCCCCCGAGCGTGTGGCCGAGGTGGCTCTTGAAGCCGACGACGGGCACGCCTGCGGCGCTGTCGCCGAGCACCGCGCCGATCGCGGCGGCCTCGGCGGTGTCATTGTCGGGGGTGCCGGTGGCGTGGGCGGCGATCAGGCCGATCTCGCCCGCGCCGACGCCCGCGCGCGACAAGGCCGCGCGCATCGACCGCGCCGCGCCGTCGCCGGACGGGTCGGGGCGGGTGAGGTGGAATGCGTCGGCCGAATCGCCCCAGCCGCTGACGGCGGCAAGCATTGACGCGCCGCGCCGCACGGCGTCAGCGCGTCGCTCGAGCACGACGACGGCATACCCCTCGGAGACTTTCATCCCCTGCCGCCCCCGCACGAACGGCCGCAGCGGCGGGCCGCTGACGAGGCGCAGCGCGTTGAAGCCGGCCCAGACGTACTCGCTCATCGTGTCGTACCCGCCGGCGATCACCACGTCGACGTCGCCCGCCTGCAGCAGCGTCACGCCCAGGGCAATCGCGTCGAGCGACGACGAGCATGCCGAGCAGGTCGTCAGCCGCGGTCCCTCGATCGCCAAGCCTTCGATTGCCAGGGCAAGGGTGTCGGCGGCGAGTAAGTTTTTCAGAGCCGCGTAGTCGCCACTGCGAAGGAATTCCCCGCCCGCCCGCATGCCGTGAAGCGTCGTGCCGAGCAGCACTGCGCGGCGGGCGGGGGCAGAGTCGATCGCATCCCACCCGGCGTCGGCGACCGCTTGTTCGATCGCGTGCCGCAGGTAGCGCACTTCGCGCGGTTGCCCGGGCAGGTAATCGGCGGGCAGATCGGGGGCTTGGCCGCCGTCGGCGCCGGGGGGCAGGGCGGATTCGATCGCGCTCAGCGGTCCGATGCCGCAGTCGGCGGCGCAGACGCGGTCGAATACCGCGTCGGCGCAAAGGCCCAGCGGCGCGGCCATGCCGACGCCGGTGATGACGACCGGCTCAATCTCAACGACGTCCGTCACGGGCTCCACCCGGTTGATCTTCGACGAACGCCGGACGCAGGACAAGCCACTGCGTGGGGGCCGCGGCGATGAAGCGCCCGAGCGCCGCGCCCAGCGCGGCGGCCGCGGAAGCGACGGTTTCGTAATCCCCGGCACGGATGGCCTCGCCCATCACCACGCGGAACCGTCCCGACGACGTCCGCACCGCCGACACCGGCACGATCGGGCTGTTGCACAGCAGCGCCAACTTGACCGGCCCGGTCGGCACGCGCAAGTGTCCGTGCAGCACAGGCACGTCGCACGACTTCTGGCCCGGCCAGGCGCGATCGGCCTGCATGACCACGACGGCGTCGTTCTCAAGGGCGGCCTTGAGCGACATCAGGGTTGAAGCGCCGTCGTCGATCGGCGCTTCAATCACGCCGAGCTTTCGACGCAAGCTCGCGCGAAGGTTTTCCCAATCGCCTTCGTCGCGTTTGAACACCACGTGCACCGCCGGCTCGATCTCCGTCAGGGCGGCGAGCCCGATTTCGTACGAGCCCATGTGCGCGGTGACGAAGATCGCGCCGAGGCGCTCGCGGCGCAGCGCGAGGTAGGTTTCGTGGCCTTGGACGGATTCGATGCCGCTGCGCATTTCTCCCACTGAAAGCCCGCTGCATCGCCCGGCGTCAACGACGAAATCGTAAAAGCTGCGCACGACCCCGCGCGCGAATGCCAGCCGCTCCGCCTGGCCCGGCCGCCGGCCGAGGATGCGGGCGGCATTGGCGGCGGTGCCGTGGCGAATGAATGGGATCGTCAGGACGATGACCCACACCGCCAGTGGCCGCAGAATCTGAAGGACGACCGGCGCACGGCGGGCGAGAAAGAACAGCAGCGCCAGCCAGAACCGGATCACCGGCCCGCCCGCCGGCGGGGCGGCGGGCCCGAGCGGGGCGGCGGTCGGAACGGCTGGGGCGGTCATCGCAGCTTCTCGGCGGGGCGAACGGTCTTCACGTCGGCGGGCAGCTTCAGCTGCAGGTCGGCGGGCGTGAGCTTCGTGTCGGTGCGTATGTCTTCGAAGCGCGTCGCGGTGGTTTCGTCGTCCGGGTCGATCAGCTCGAAATACAGCACCAGCCCGCGGTCGACGTCGAGCACCACGCGCACGTGATCGACGTACTTTCCCAGGGCCGGATCGAGCGGCGTTAGCCGCACGGCGAGGGTTTTTGCCGGCCCGAAATCCGGCAATCCCTGGCCGGCGTCGGGGGCGATCGAGAACGCTTTCTTCAGCGCCTCCAGCCGCGGCAGCGGCGACGCCGTCAGGGCAGCGGTGTCGCCCTTGAGGTCGTAGACCTCGAGCTGCCTGGCGTTGGGGTAATAGATTTCGAGCTTGCCGCCTTCGATGCGCGTGGTAATCGGTTGTGGATTCTTCGCCTCCCAGACCGCGACCGACCCGACGGCGCGCACCGTGCCGCCCGAACGGATCGGATCGACCACGAGCGGCGACTGCTTGACCTGCGTGAAGCGGGCTTCGAGCGACTCGACCTTTGCCGCCAGCGCATCGATCGCGGCGAGCTGCGCTTCGAACGCCGCCGGCTGCGACGCAGGGGGTGCGGCGCGGGCGGTCGTGCCGCTCGCATACACGGCTGCGGTCAGGACAAGGGAGATGAGCGTGCGACGGATCATGACAGGCGGCTTTCGATCTCGATCACCAGATTGCATCGATCAGACTGAAGCGATCAGGCACAATTGACGGGTCTCAATCGGCCACACTGAGTGCGATCGTGCCGCGGGCAACGACCTTCCCGGCGACGACCGCTTCGACCTCGCACAGGCGCGCGTTCTGGACCGTGCCTTTCACGACCGCACGCAGCGCGATGGCCGCCGGCGGGACGACCGTGGCGAGGAATCGCACGTCGGCGTGCGCCAGCATCCCGCCGCGCCCGTCGGCGGCGGCGAGGCCGGCAAGCTGGGCCATCGCCTCGGTCATCAGCACCCCGGGCACGAGCGGCCGGCCGGGGAAGTGGCCGATGAGGAACGCCTCGCTGCCGCGCACGTCCCACACGCCAGTGGCGGATTCGCCCGGCCGCACGTCGTCGACGCGGGTGAGGAACAAAAACTCCGGCCCGTGCGGCAGTCGCGCGAGCCAGTCCTGCGACGGCGTGGTGATCGCCGGGGCGACGCCGCTGGCGGCATCGCGGTTGGCCTGCACGAACCGCGCCAGCGACGCGACACTGTCGAACGCCGAGCGGCCGACGGCTTCGTTGGGGATTTTGAATCCGAACTTCTTTTCGATCGTCGACACCAGCAGCAGCACGTCGATCGAGTCCAGATCGGCCGGCCCGCCGATGAGCGGCATCGTGTCGGGCACGTCGGCGTTGGGGCCGAGCTTGAGGTCTTCGCGCAGGATGGTCTTGATCTTGTCGATCAGATCACGGTCTAGCGGGGCAGCAACGGAATTGTCGGCGGGCGTGTCGAACAGAACCGGATCGGGAAGGTTGGACATCGTTAGACTCTTATCGCCGGTCATCGCCGGTCAGCCGCGGCCGGAAAAGGCGCGGCCTTGCTCGTCCGCCGCACAAATACCATTGCAACGCCGGATATGACGCTCTCGAAGGCGGCGAATCTACCCGAATCGCCGGCGGTTTTCATCGCCGGCGTTGATTTCCACTTCCGCCCGCGGGACAACTCCGCTCGCGTATGTCCGCTCTGATTTACCGTACCTCGCTCACCGCCTGTAGGTTCGTCGACTTTCAGTGCATTCGACGACAAGTGCTGCACCCCGAGCGGGCCGATCGCGCCGGGCCGTACGTCCTGGCGGCGACGCACCTTTCGCATCTGGAGCCGGTGCTCGTGAGCCTGAGCGTGCCGCGGGGGGTGCGGTGGATGTCGCGGATCGAGTTTTATAAATACCGGTGGTCACGCTGGGTGCTGGAGGCGCACGGCACGTTTCCCGTGAACCGATCCGGCGTGCCGGTGAGCACGATCCGCCGGGCGGTGTCGCTGCTCGACGCCGGGGAAGTCGTGGGCATCTTCCCCGAAGGCGGCGTCGTCCACGGGCCGGCGGCGGCGATCCGCGGCGGGCCGATCAAGGGCGGGGCGTGCGTCATCGCCCGGCGGGCGGGGGTGCCGATCGTGCCGGTGGTGGTGCTCGGGGCCGACAAGCTCAACCGCCTGTCGCCGTGGCTGCCGGCCCGGCGGGGACGGGTGTGGATGGCCTTTGGCCAGCCGCTGACGTCCGACCCCGCCCTGCCCCCGCGGCAGGCCCGCCATGAAATGTCCGGGCGGTTGTCGGCGGCGATGGTGTCGCTGTACGCCGAGCTGCTCGCGGCCTTCGGCCTTAGCGACGCGCAGATTCCGTAGGGGTTATTGCGCATGAGCGACGCCTTCTATCGCGCCGTCCGGCTCATCGGCCAGTCGGCCTTTGCCGTCAGCAGCCGGCCGCTGGTCATCGGCATTGAGCACACGCGCCGCAGCGGCGCGTACCTGCTTGCGGCGAACCACCAGTCGCCGTACGACGTGGCGCTGCTCATTCGGCACGTCGGGCGACGCATTGATTTCGTCAGCAGCGTTGAAGTCTTTGCCCACCCGCTCGTGGCGTGGTTTTACGGCTCAATGAACGCCTTCCCCCTCGACCGCCGCCGGCCCGACAGCGCGGCGGTGCGGCGCATTCTGGATCGCCTGGCGCGCGGGCGGTGTGTAGGGATCTTCCCAGAGGGCGGCTTCCGCCGTGGGGAAGCGTCGGTGGTTTACTCGCTCAACATCCGCCCGGGCGTCGGCCGGATCGCCCATCTGGCCGGCGCGCCGATCGTGCCGGCGGTCCTGATCGGCAGCAACGACTACGCCCGCCCGGCGGCGTGGCTGCCGATCCGCCGGACCCGCTACGGCCTGATCTTCGGCGCGCCGATCCCACCGTCGGCCGACGCCGCTGCCACGGATCGACTGCTGGCTCAAACGCTGGCGAATCTGCACGCCGAACTCGCGGCGAAGCTCGGGCGGGCAATTCCACGGGCTGAATGAGCCGCCGATCGCGCCCAAAAGTCACCCATCCGGTTCCTCCCCCGGTGGGGGAGGAACCGGAGAGCGCGCATTTTCGACGTCTCCTATGCTGCGCCCTAAGGAGCCACGACCGCCGACACCGAGTTGCCTTTGGCCATGTCGAATGCCGAGCGGCCTTTGGCGTCGACGAGGTTCTTCTTCGCCCCTGCCGCCACGAGCATCCGGGCGATCTCCGCGGCGTTCTCGCGGGCGGCGTAGTGCAGGGCGGTCATGCCGCTTTTGGACTGGAGATTCACGTCCCCTTTGTTCTGCAGCATGAGACGGACGATCTCGGTCTGATTGCGCAGCGCCGCCCGCATAAGGGCGTTCTCGCCGCGGTCGTCCTGCGTGAACGGATTGGCGCCGGCCCTGAGCAGGGCCTGGATGGCGGGCATGTTGGCTTTGGCGACGGCATTATCCAGCGGCGTGCGGCCGTTGCCGGCGGCGATGTTCGGGTCGGCCCCTTTGGCCAGCAGCTCGTTGATCAATGTCACGTCGCCTTCATAACTCGCGATCCACAGCGCGGTGCGTCCCCGCATGCCCTGGCGGTTGATGTCGGACGTGCCCGCGGTGTTCATCGCCGGCACGTCGGACGAGCCGCCCGACGAGCCGTTGCACCCGAGCAGGCCCGCGGCCAGCACGCAGGCGAGAGCGCGCCCGGACCATTTCATTCGCCGCTTTGTCGCAGATTCGGTCATGTCACCCTTCTTTTCCTGAAACGGCGAGGATAGTAACATCGCCGCCCGCCGGGTTGTACCCTTCTTGTCGCGCGGGCGGCAGCACCGGAGGCGTCGTTTTGGCGGGCGTCCATTGATCTCACGCAGCTCATCCTTCGAACGCATCCGGCGCGAACCGATCGCGCCGGCGGGGGCCGCGCCGGCATCGGCGGCGCTGCGGGCCGAAATCCTGCCGTCGGCGACAAGCGGATCAAGCCTGCCCCTGCCGCCGTGGGCGCTGGCGACAGGCGCGGGCCTGTCCGGCGACTGCCGACTCATCAGCGTGCGCTGTCGCGCGGCACGGGCCGCCGGCGACGCGGACTTCGCGCGCGGGGCGCGCGACGCCTACCGCCTGCTGCGCGAACAGGCGTCAAGCCTGGGCAAGCCATGGCCGGTGCGGGCGTGGAACTTCGTGCCGGGCATCCACGACGCCTCGTGCGACGGCGACCGCTACATGACTTTCAACATCGGCCGGCACAAGGCGATGAGCGACTGGTTCGGCAGCGACCTCGCCCGCCTCGCTCCCGCCGCCACCGGCGTCGGGCATGACGGGGCGGATCTCGAAATCCACGCCCTCGTTGCCAGTCAACCGGGCATCGCGATCGAGAACGCCCAGCAGGTGCCGGCCTACCGCTATTCGGGCCGCTACGGCCGCCTGCCGCCGTGCTTCGCGCGGGCGACGCGAGCGGGCCATCGACTGATGATCTCCGGCACGGCCGCGGTGCTGGGCGAAGACAGCCGCCACGCCGACAGCTTCGACCGGCAACTGCGACTCGCAATGTCGCACTTGCTTAACGTCGCGCGCGACGGCCTGGGCGCGAGGCCGCGGTTCGAGCACGTGCGGGTCTACCTGCCGTCCACCGCGGCGGACGCCTGCCGCAGCGAAGTGGCCGCGCAATTGCTTGCGGCGCTCGGTGAGCCGGCGATCGAGTTCGTCGCCGCCGATCTTTGCCGCAAAGAACTGCTCATTGAAATCGAAGCCGTTGCCACAACTTGCCCCGAGGACCGAAGCACATGACCGGCGAACGCGCATCAGCACAGACCGATCGATACGACGTGATCGTCGCCGGCGGCGGGCCCGCGGGCGCGACGACCGCGCTGCTGATGGCCCGGGCCGGGCTGCGCGTGTGCCTGGTCGAAAAAGAGCAGCACCCGCGGTTCCACATCGGCGAATCGATCCTGCCGCGCACGATGCCGTTGCTGAAGGAACTGGGCCTCGATGAGGCGATGCGCAAACTGCCGCACGTGCCCAAGTACGGCGCCGAGTTCACGTTCGGCGACGGCCGGCGCTCGCTCATGTTCAACTTCTGCGACGGGCTGTTCCCCGGCGAGCCGGTGTTCAACATCGAGCGGTCGGTGTACGACGCATTCCTGCTCAACGCCGCCTGCGACGCCGGCGCCGAGGTGCGCGAGCGGACGGCGGTGAAATCGATCGACCGCCTCGAGCACGACGCCGTCGCGGTGACGGTCGATGACGGGAGCGCGCAGCGCCGCATCGAAGCCCGCGTGCTGATGGACTGCAGCGGCCACGGCACAATCGTCGGCAGGCACCTGGGGACGCGCAAGACTTTTGACGACCCGAACCTGCAGAAGGTCGCGTACTTCGAGCACTTCGACCACGTCGAGCGCCCGCCGGGCGAAGCGACGGGGCACCCGTGCATCGTGATGTGCGAAGAAGGCTGGTTCTGGCTCATCGGCCTGAACGAGACGCGCACGAGCGTGGGGTTCGTCACCCGGCCGGGGTTCGTCAAAACACTGGGCGTGCCCGCCGACCGCCTGCTGGCTTGGGCCGTCGCGCGTTGCCCGGCGGTGCGGCACCGCATGCGCGACGCGGTGGGGCCGGACACCAACCGCGTGCTGTCGGATTTCAGCTATCGCTGCCGCCCGTACGCGGGGCCGGGGTATTTCCTGGTCGGCGACGCTGGGTGCTTTCTTGATCCGATTTTCTCCACCGGCGCGACGCTGGCGATGATGGGCGCGCAGGCGGCGGCGGGGGGCGCGATCGCCATGCTGCGCGGGCAGATAACGCCGCAGCGGGCGCGGGCACGGTACCTTAAGTTCGTCGATCACAGCACGGGCATTTTCTGGCGGATGATCCGGGGCTATTACCACCACAGCTTCCGTGAACTGTTCATGCAAGGCGCAGGGCCGCTGCAGGTGCACAAAGCGATCATCTCCATCCTCGCCGGGCAGGTGTTTCCCCGGCCGGCGTGGGCGCTGCGCTGGCGGATGTGGATGTTCCATTGCATGGTGCGGGCACAGAAAATCGTGCCGCTGGTGCCGCGGCGCGAGCCGTTCTCGCTGCTGGCTGGGAGCGACTCCCCGACGCAGCAGCCGCTGGCGATGGCCCGGGCGTGACCCGGCCGCGCGATGATTCCGCGACGCCGGCCGCTGACGCCGGACGAAGAGCCGCGGGGGTACCGTCGGAATTGTTCGACCGCCTGCGCCGCGCCGCCACCGACGCCGGCGATGCCGTTGCCTGCGCCGACGGCCGGACGACGCTCACTTACGCAGCGCTGTACTGCGCCGCCTGCGGCGCGGCGCATCACCTCGCCGCGGCGTACGGCCGACCGGGCGTGGTGCTGCTGCGGGCGTCGAACGAGTGCGGGTTCTTTCCGTGGTTTCTCGGCGCGCTGCAGGCGGGGCTCTCGGTCATGCCGCTCTCGCGTGCGCTCCCGGCGGCGGAAGTGGCGGCGCCGCAGGACGCCTTGCACGCCCTGGCCGTGCTCGACGCCGCCGACCCGGCTCCGTCGGCATCCGCGCCGCCCGGCGGGGCCTCCGGCGACTTGTTGCTGGCCACCTCCGGCAGTACCGACCGGCCGAAGATCGTCGTGCGATCCGCCGCATCGCTCGACGCCGTCGCCCGCAACACCGTCGAGGCGATCGGCATCGCCGCGGGCGACCGGGTGCTGGCGGCGGTGTCGCTTGCGCACAGTTACGGCTTAGAGCACGGCCTGCTCGCGCCGCTCTGGGCGGGCGCGAGCGTGCGACT
>DASVSS010000243.1:0-7651 GCA_036387945.1 Tepidisphaeraceae bacterium
GGTGTGCCCGTGCACCTGGCGCTCGCCGATCGGCGAAGGCGACTCGATCTGCGACCAGTCGGTGATCGTGTGGCTCCAGAACGTGCTCCACCAGGCGTGGTTAAGTTTTTTCAGATCGCCGTCGTACCGCTTCTGCAGCCAGGCGCGGAAGGCGTTCTGGCACAGGTCACAGTGGCAGGTGCCGCTGTACTCGTTGTTGACGTGCCACAGCGCGATGTTCGGGTGCCGGCCGTAGCGCTCGGCGAGCTTGGTGTTCATGATCGTCGACAGCTTCCGCCACGCCGGGGACGTGAAGCAGTGATTGTGCCGCCCGCCCCAGAGTTGGCGGCGGCGTTCGGCGCTGACGCGCAGCGTCTCAGGATACTTCTGCGCCATCCATGCCGGCTTGGCCCCGCCGGGGGTTGCCAGCACGAAGCGCGTGCCGTTCTTGGTCAGCTTGTCGTCGATGATCGTGTCGAGCCATTCGAACGTGAAACGCCCTTCCTCGGGCTCGAGCATCGCCCACGAGAAGATGCCGATCGACACGACGTTGCACCGCGCGGCCTTGAGCAGCCGCATGTCCTCGTCCCACACTTCGGGCGTGTCGATCCACTGCTCAGGGTTGTAATCGCCGCCATGAAGGAGGTGCGGAAACGTCTTGACGATCGGCGGGTGTTTTTGCATGGGTGAGGTTAGGCAGAGAAGACTGTTGGTGCGACACGAGGACGCCCGATCGGGCAGTCGCGTGCGCTTATATCCGCGTGACGGTGCCGACGCCACGCATCGTGCGCGGGCCGTCGACATAAGCAATTACGCTGGACCGCGGTCCTTTTTGAACGCATGCAAGCGCGGCCGCCGGGCCCGCGGGCGCCACGGTTTGGTAGGCCGAAAGCTGTGGCGCCCTTTACCCGTGTCTGTCGCTGATGCACACAGCACGGCTTGGAGGGCCAAACCCGTGGCACGCGGCGCGGAAAACACGCCGTGTTCTCCCGAAAAAGGATTAGCCTTTATGGCGCGCTGTCGCCGATCAGGGCCAGGCATTCCATCGCGGCCAGGCCCCACTGGGCGGCGCTGTTGGTGTTCAGCGCCGCTTCATCGATGGCGTTCAACCCCACCGGGCCTTCCAGACGCCGGACCCTGATCGTGGGCTCGCGGGTGAGGCGGTTGCCGAGCAACTCGTCCCAGGCGCGCGCCGCCAGCGCCGCGTTCTTGCCGTGTCGGGCCGCGAACGCCGTGCAGCGCGAGTGGGACTCCCGCAGGTTGCCGGCCCGGAAAGTCAGGTTGAGTTCCTTCTGACGGTCCTCGTTCGTCCCGTTATAGAGCCGGCCGTATTGCGCCCAGGCGTCGGCGAATTTCGGGGCCTGCTCGCCGTACAGATCGACGAGTTCGTGGACGATCTCCGGCAGGCCGAAGCACGACATGAGGTGGCTTAGCCCGACTTCGCGGCTGCCGTTGTGCTTTACCTGGCCGGTTTCGATGTTCACCGTCCACCCGGTGGTGAAGAAGCCCAGCGGCAATTCGCCGATGCCCTTCATGCTGGTGACGATACGGTTGTGCCACGCCGGGTCGTTCGTGCGCTCGGCCTCGGTGATCCACGCCGCCATGGCGTTGCCGTAGTTCAGTCCGCCGAGATTGACGTCGCCGCCGGGCGGGGGCATTTCCACCGGCGGCAGCGGCAGCACCGGGCGGTTCTCGCCGAGCTTGCGGGTGACGTTGATCTTCTTTTCGGCTTCCAATGCCTGCAGTTGCTCGCGCATGAGATCGCCCACGCGCTCGTCACCGGTGAGGTAATAGTAAATCCGGCGGTAGACCGGCGTGCTGATGCGTGTCTGCTTCGAGCTGTCCGACCAGTGCTGCACGCCGTGCCGCGTGCCCAGGCCCTTGAAGCGGCCGAGGTGGTAGACGTCGACCTCTCCGGTGTGCCGTGTCATCGCCTCGGCCATGCGGAACACGTCGCCGCGGCCGGTGCGCAGGTAACTCATCCACAGCCACAAATCCGGCGACAGTTCTGAATTGTCCCACGCCATGCCGCCGTTGTCGTACCGCCAGACGTGGCGGTCTTCGTCGTAACTGTGCATGACGTCGCCGAAATCCCAGAAGCCGTACCACGAGCGCTGGTCGACTTCCTTCACATAGAGATCGAGCTGGCCGGACAAATTCGCTTCGATCCACGCCTTGGCTTTGCCCGAGGTGTCGGGCAGCGTCCATTGCCGGCCGAAGACGCCGGTCTCCAGGAATCGCTGCGGCGTCGCCGAAAGCTGCGGCGGCTTGCGCACGGCGTCGGCGAAGATCACCATCGCCTCGCGCGTGGGGGTGGCGGGCTCGGCGCGAAGGTACAGCTCGGTCGTGCGGGCGATGCCGTACGGCGTGCCGTAGCCGAACTCGAAATCCTCGTAGGTGATGTTCAGGCCGTCGATCTGCTTGGCGTAGGTGTCCATGCCCATGCCGTCGTGGTACATGCGCGTGTCCATCGGCTGGGCCTCGGGCGACCACATCCAGATCGTGACTTGGGCGCGCTCGGTGTGGGCGTCGCGCACGTCGAGTTGGACGGGGTGCTTCTGCCAGAAATCGCGCATGCCAAACGACACGCCCCCGCCGGGGCCGCCGATGAATCCCACGCCCGCGGCCCGCTTGCCGGTGCCGGCGGGGATCCAGGCATGACCGGGTTTGGTGCGCTTGCGGATTTGAAACCCGTCGGCCGAAAGCTGGCTGAGCGTGACGTCGCCCCAGGCCGGGATCAGGTGCAAGCCGTTGCGCACTGCCGCGGGCCACTCGCTCACTGGCGGCGTGGCGCGGCCGGCGACCTGCGCGGACTTGACCGCACTGCCCGGATCGCGGCGCTGCCCGGTGACGATCCGCACCGCCTCGGCGAACAAACCGTGCTCGTCGCCGACAAGGCGCACATGGCGGTCGTGCGGCTGGTCACGCAGCGGCACGTCGAACCGCACGCCAAGCCCGCAGAGAAAATCCTTGTGCTCGTCGGCGTCATAAATGAACGAGTGCATCAACCGCACGACGTCCGACCCGGCATAGAAGTAAAGCCGCACCGTGAACGGCAGCCACGCCCGCGGCTCGCCCGCGGCACCGGTGCCGGTTGCACCCGTCGCGGCGACTTGTGCGTGCTTGCCGCTGATGCGCACGACGCCGCGCACCGGCCCGTCCTGCTCGACGAACGCTTCTTCGATTCGGCTGACGAATGACTCGCGCCGCGCCGCCTCGGCGTCGCCGGGGGCGTCCTGCCGCATCGCCACCAGCCGGCCGTTGGAGAGCGTCTCTTTGTCTCCGCGAGTGATCGAGTGGATGAGCCGCTCGCCGGTCTTACCGATCACGCAGCGCATCACGCCGGTGTCGATCTCGATCGTATCGCCGGCGGTTTTGACGTTCAGGCGCACATCGCCCGCGGCCGCCTCGCCCGGCTCGATCTTAAAGCCGCCGTCCTTGATCGACGCCGGCGCTGCCGCGGCGGCGAGCCATTTCACACTGCCGTCGGGCCAGTACGCCAGGGGCCACGTCTGCGCCGCGGCCGCTTTGCCGTCGCCATCGATCAAGCGCACGGCCGCACCGGCCTTAAGCGCGCCCTTCGCCCACGGCACGCCCCAGGTCGTGCCCATCACCCCGGCCGTCCCCGGCGCCGGCGGCTCGACCCAGTTGAACTCCCCTGCCCGGGTTGCACCCGCGGTCCCCGCCCCCCCCGCCGGGGCGCCGGTCTGCGCCAATGCCGTCGACAATGAATAAGTCGTCAGGCACACGCCCGTCGCCAATGCCCCTTGAATCCATTCTCTGCGTGTCACATCCGTCATCCAATCCTCCTGGCCGGCCGCGTTCTATCATGGTAATTCATGGAAAACCACGCTAACTTTCATTACGCTTCACCCCGGAGGAACGTTGATGTCCAATTCCGATTTCATCCGCCGAGCGTTCTGCAACTCGACTCTTTCGCCAGCGGCACGGCGCGGAGCAAACCATGTCCTGTCGCTTTCGCTCGCGGCCATTTTGCTCACGGCGGGGCCGGCGGTGGCGGCGGATGAATTTATGACCAATCACTTCGTGTTCGGCCCGTCGCCAGCGGCGGAAGACGGTGCAATCAGCGTTACCACCGAAACGAAATACGACCCCAAAGTCGGCTACGGCTTCGAGGGCGACGCCGCGCCCAAACTCGTCGCGCGATCGAACGGCCCCGACGCCGGGCGCACGTTCGTCACCGCCGACGGCCCGCTGCTGTTTTCCGTCCGCGTGCCCGAAGGCAACTACCGCGTGCGGCTGCGCCTCGGCGACGCCGAAGCGGAATCGGACACCACCGTCAAGGCAGAGACGCGCCGCGTCATGCTCGCGCCGGTACGGCTCGGCAAGGGCGAAACCACCACCGTCGAGTGCCTCGTGAATGTGCGCACGGACAAGATCGATGAGCAGACGTCGGTCAAGCTCAACGACCGCGAGAAGAACCCCGCCGTGCGGCATTGGGATGATAAGCTCACGCTCGAATTCTGCGGCAAGCACGTCGCGGTGTCGGACCTGGTGATCGAAAAAGTTACCGACGCGACGACGATCTTCCTCGCCGGCGATTCCACCGTCACCGACCAGGGCCACGAGCCGTGGGCCGCGTGGGGCCAGTGGCTGCCGCAGTTCTTCGGCCCGAAAGTCGCAGTCGCCAACTACGGCGAATCCGGCCGCACGCTGCGCAGCTTTAAGGGCGATCTCCGCTGGGCGAAGCTCATCAGCCAGGTCAAGCCCGGCGACTACGTGTTCATCCAGTTCGGGCACAACGACATGAAGGAACAAGGCGACGGCGTGGGGCCGTTCACGTCGTTCAGCGCGTCGCTGCGCACCTACATCGCCGACGTGCGCGGCAAAGGCGCCACGCCGGTCGTGATGACGCCCATGCACCGCCGCCGCTTCGATAATGACGGCAAAATCCAGGACACCTTCGGCGAGTACCCCGCCGCCATCCGCAAAGTGGCCGAGGACGAAAAAGTCGCGCTGATCGACCTGCAGGCGATGAGCAAGCCGCTGTACGAAGCGATGGGGCCGGAGAAATCGAAGCTGATGTTCGTCCACTTCCCGGCCAATTCATTTGCCGGGCAGGACAAGGCGCTGCGTGACGACACGCACTTCCGCGGCTTCGGCGCCGACCAGATCGCCCGTTGCGTACTGCAAGGCATCCGCGACGCGCAACTGCCCGTGGCCAGCGAGATCCGCGAAGGCGTCCCGACGTTCGACCCGTCCAAGCCCGGCGACCCCGATGCGTACGACGTGCCGCCCAGCGCCGCAGGCATGCTGGTCGTCCCGGAAGGCCGCTGAGCGATTGTCTGCCGCCAGGGTCCGGCCCACGCTGACGTTAGCAGCCTTCTGCCCGGTCTTGCGCTCTTCTTGTGCCCTCGCCCGGTCCCCCGGGCGAGGGCACAAGAGGGCTTGCGCGCAAACACACCCGAATCCGTTTTGAGCGCCCCCGGCAGACGGATCGACGCCCTTATCAGCGTCGCCCCCACCGAAGCGCCCCGCAGACGAGGAACCGGAACCGCCTGTTCCACGGCGAACCGCCGCCACACGCAGAAGAGGGACCCAAAGCGCCCGCCGCGTCATTTCAGCTTCAACCCGCTGATCTTCACCGCCGGGTAGATCGTGGGCGTCTCGGCGGGCAATTCGATCTGCAGGCCGGCGTCGGTCTGGTTGAACGTCAGCTTCCCGCCGCCCACGAGCGATACGTCGGTGACTTTGCCTTCGACTTTGCCGGTGGCGAGTGCCTTCACGGTCACTTCTTCATTGACTTCACTGCTGACGAACGTCGCGTAAAGCGTATCGCCCTTCGTGGTGAACCGCGCCGGCCCGTCCGACGGCTGCGTCCACGGCCGCGTGCCGTAGATCGCTTCGCCGTTGACTTCCAGCCAGGCGCCGATTTCCAGCAGCAGCTTCTGCTGCTCGTCGGGGATCGTGCCGTCGGCACGCGGCGAGATGTTCAGCAGCAGCGCGCCGTTCTTGCTCGTGCAGTCGATCAGCAGGCGGATCACGTTCGGCGACTTGGCGTTCATCGGGTCGTTTGTGTAGCCGAAGCGTCGCAGCACCGGCTCGTCGACCTGCCAGATGTAATCCACGAGTTGCTTCGGCGCCCGGCCCGAGCGCTCGAAATCCATGATCGACCCCGCCAGGTACGCCGGGCCCTCGGCGGCGTCGTGGCCCTTCGTGCTGATCGACACTTGCTTTTTCCACTCGATCGCGCGGTTGTAGTAGTGCTGGGCGACCTTGAGTTTCATCGGATCGAACACCCGGCCGTTCACCCCATTGTCGTACCAGAGCATGTCGGGCTGGTACTTCTCGATGAGCTCGAAATTCTCGGCCACCCATCCCTTGAGGAACTTCTCCAGCGCCGCGTCGCTGCGGTCGGCAACGCTGTAGAAATCGGCCCACTTCGGGTCCTGCAGATCGCTGACCAGGCCTTTGGTCGGCTGGATGAAGGTGAAGTGCTCGATCCCGTGGTGCGACACGCCGAACTTCAGCCCCTGCTTGCGCGCCGCCGCGCCGAGATCCCCGATGAGATCGCGCTTCGGCCCCATGGCCATCGTGTTCCACGGAACGACTTTGCTGTCCCACAGCGCGTACCCGTCGTGGTGCATGGCCGTGGGCACGATGTACTTCGCGCCGGATTTTTTGAACAGCGTCGCCCAGGCGTCGGGATCGAACTTCTCGGCGGTGAACATCGGGATGAAATCTTTGTAGCCGAACTTGTCCGGCGGGCCGTACTTCTCCGTGTGCCACTTCGTGATGCCGGCGTTGCCGTACATGTGCTTGCCGTACCACTCACTGAACTGCGCCGGCACGGCGTACAGGCCCCAGTGCATGAAGATGCCGAATTTCGCGTCGCGGAACCACTCCGGCGTCTGGTAGTTCGCCTTCACCGATTCCCAGGTCGGCTCGAACGGCCCCTTGGCCGCCACCGGCTCGGCCGCCACAACTTTCGCCACCATCTCAGGCGTCGTCACCGGTCCGCTCTGCGAGCGGGTCAAGGCGGGTGTGCCCAGCGTACCGGCCATCAAACCCATCGCCGCGAAGAGTCGCTTCTTGTTCATTCAGTCCTCCCAAGTACCGTCTTAAAACTGGCCCCCGACCACGCATACCGACACAATGTCGCAGCGTTGAGATGCTAATTGGTATATGAAAATTCTCCACGTTTTGGTGGAAATTTTTGCGGGAAATTACAGGCCTGTCGAGTTCCCGTTCTGTCGACAAACGCTTCCACGTCGGCATAATTCACCGTCCCGGGGCGTAGCTCAGCTTGGTAGAGCGCTTGGTTTGGGACCAAGAGGCCGCAGGTTCGAATCCTGTCGCCCCGATTTCAACGTTCATCTATATGCTCCGTCGGCAACCGTCGGTAGGCAATTGGCGTCTCAAGATACCCTTCGGTGCCGTGGGTGGGTTCTGGTCGCCGTGTCATTCGGAACAGCGCCGGCACTTTCCATGCCAATATCCCGAAGCGATAGCTTGCTTCGCCGCCGCCTTGGATATTTCGACAGCTGGACTAACACCCTCAACCCACCGGATTCCAGCGGCCGACCGCCGGCAGAGAACCCCGGCCGCGCTACGCCGCTGCGCTCCCCGCAGGGGAGGAAACGGAGAGGCGCTTTGTTGTGATGAGGCGTCTGCCCGCCCCCACCTAACCTCCCCCGGAGGGGGAGGGACC
>DASVSS010000244.1:0-1550 GCA_036387945.1 Tepidisphaeraceae bacterium
TCTTCCTCCTGTCTCCTGTCTCCCGTCTCCTGCCTCCATCCCCCATGGCCGACCTTCTCCAAACGCTCGTCGCCGCCGTCACGATCGGCAGCCTGTACGCGCTGATCGCGCTGGGCTACACGATGGTGTATGGCATTCTCAAGCTGATTAACTTCGCCCATAGCGACGTCGTCGTGCTCGGGGCGTGGAGCAGCCTGACGATCGCGACGTTTCTGCTCCCGCGGCTCGGCGTCGATCTGGCCCACCCGACGTGGTGGAGCGGCATTCTTGTGCTGCTGCTGGCGATGCTCACCTGCGCGATCGCCGGGCTGTTGATCGAGCGCCTCGCCTATCGTCCGATCCGTCACGCGCCGCGCCTCAATGCGCTGATCACCGCAATCGGCGTGTCGCTGCTGATGAGCAATGCCGGGCAGTTGCAGTACACGCTCATCGACGGTCGCACCGACGTCACCGCGGGGATGGTCACGGGGCGCGGCACTGACCCGAAGACGATCCTGCTCGATCAGCCGATCACGATCACCGCCGGCGGGCACTACGTGCTGAAGCTGCGGGCCAAGGGCGGCAGCGCTGTTGATCGCACGGTGATCGCGCCGCCCGGCGCGTACCCCGCCGGGGAGCCGATCGCCACCAACGACACCATCGGCCGCGCGCAGACGCGCGACGCGACGTTCGCGCTGCAGAAGATCACCACGCCGCTCAAGCTGCCCTTCGGCGTGATGCCCGCCGCCGCGCCGCAGCTGCTTCCGGTGGTCACCCACGCCGGCGACCCGTTGCTGCAGAACGTCGTTTATTACAAGAAGTTCGACCGCACCGTCACGTTGCCGGACGGATCGACGCGCACGCTGCAACAGCCGCTGCAGATCCGCCTCGTGCATGTGATCGTGCTGGCGACGACGGCCGTGCTGCTGGTGGGCCTGGAACTGCTGATCTTCCACACCCGCTTCGGCACGGCGATGCGGGCGACAAGCTTCAACAACGAACTGGCCGCCCTCATGGGCGTGCCGGTGGACCGGGTGATCGCCACCACGTTCGTCATCGGCGCGGTGCTGGCGGCGGCGGCCGGCTTTTTGTACGGCCAGACCTACAGCCCGCTGCAGCAGACGGCGCACTACGCCTGGGCGCTGCTGTGCATCAAGGCGTTCGTGGCCGCGGTCGTCGGCGGGATCGGCAACGTCCGCGGGGCCGTCGTCGGGGGGTTCCTTATTGCCTTCATCGAACAGTTCGGCAGCGTGTACGGCACGAAGGTGTTCGCCGACGCCTCGGCGTATGCGGACGTAGTGGTGTTCGTCCTGCTGATCGCCGTCCTGCTCATCAAACCAAGCGGCCTGTTCGGCTCGGCGGCGGCGGAAAAAATCTGATGGGGCATTCACGCGTGAGACGACTTTCGATCGCCACTGCTCCCCCGTACGGGGGGGAGAATAGGGAGGGGGCACTCGCGGACGCATTATTGCGACCAAGCGCCGATCCGGTTCCTCCCCCTCCGGGGGAGGCTAGGTGGGGGCGGAACGCCTCATCGCGCAGGACTATGCCGGCGACGCATTTTGCCGTCC
>DASVSS010000245.1:0-8254 GCA_036387945.1 Tepidisphaeraceae bacterium
ACCTATTACTATGTGCTGACCGACGCCTTCCCGTTCGTCCCCCGCCAATGGCGCGGCACGCCTGATCCCAGTTTCCTGCAGCGCCCCAACGGCCCGCCGCCGGGCGACCCGAACCGCACCGGCCCGCGCCCCGAGCGCGGCCCGCGCGATCGACCGCCGCCACCGCGCCGGCCGTAAGAACGATGCCGTTCCGTCCGACTGATTTGGCCCGGGCGTTGGCTGCGTGATCGATCGCGTAGCCGGCCCGCGGAATGCGTGCGCTCGCCATTCGCGCCCACTTTGTATGGGGGCAGCTTGGCCGTCGTCGCCTTGAGCTTCTCGCGGAACTCGGCGTCCATGCCGAGCACGGTCGCGGCTTCTATCGTGTCGCCAAACAGTCCGCGGATCATCAGGATGTCCGAGGTGCTGCCGACCGCGACGGCGTAGGGCGTGCCGCCGTCGGTCAGGCCGAATCGGTTCTCAGGCGAGGTGGAAGGCGACGTGACGAGCAGTCCTTGCTCGTTCTCGACGAGGTAGTCGAGGCAGAACTCGGCGGCGCCTTTCATGAGGGGATACGCACGCTTGCGCAGAAAGGTTTTGTCGCCGCTGAAGGCGTATTGGTCCTAAAGGTTCTGGCCGGGCCAGACGCCGCCCATGGGCCAGATGGCCCACTCGTTGTTGCCGCTGGCGAGGCTGGTTTTGGCCCAGATGTCCGAGCAGGAGCCGGCGACCCAGCCGTCGAAGTCCCAGTCGATTTTGGCGCGCTCTGCGCCGTTGGCGGCGAGCTCGCTCATCCAATTCCAAAGTGGCTCGCCGCACTCCGCGAGGTTCGCGGGTTCGATCAGCGCGTAGTACTTCTCGACGTTCTCGTTGAGCCAGTGCGCGCTCTGGCTCGTAGGCTTCCAGCGATGGTTCCACATTCCCTGCTGGTTGTGCGGGCGATCGTTAAAGGGCCGATTGCTCGCGCGAGGTGGCAATCATGTCGTAGCGGGCGTACTGGAACGTCATCACCTTCGCATTGGGCTTTTCGCCGTTCACCTCGGCCCACACGCGGCGAAACAGCGATTGGTGGTCAGCGATATGCGCCTCGAGCAGCTCGTCGTAACTCTTGCCAGCCGCGGCGTCGAGCGCCTTGCTCACCCGCGGCGCGGGGTCGACGCCTTGCGTGCCGGGCTCCTTGTCGAAGCCGTTGTAGCTGGTCGCGTTGGCGAAGATGAGCACGACGCTGTCGGCATTCTCCACGCGCAAGCTTCCATCGACGGCAACACTGGCGCTGCTGCCCTGCACGACGGGCTTGAGCCTCGCCTCGAAACGCATGCCCTTCTCCGGGTGCCACCCTTCGTTGGCGGGCGCGCGACCTTTCATCACGCGGGTTGCGCCTGCGTCGGCTGACACAGAACCGCCATTGCCCTGCATCTCTACAGGGTAGGCGAGCTTCGCGGTGACGCTGACTTTGCCCGGCGTGTTGCTGCTGACGCGCAGCACGATGACATCGTCGGGGAAGCTCGCGAACGCCTCGCGCGTGTAGGTGACGCCGCCGACGGTACAGGTAACCGTTGAGACGGCGCGGTCGAGATCGAGTTCGCGCGCGTAGCCGCTGCTGCCTTCGGCGCCGTGATCGAAGGCGATGGAGAGCGTGCCCAGCGGCAGGAACGTTCCCATCTCGTTGCTGCCCCACATGCCTTTGGCCGTCTGCTCGGCTGCGGGGATGTCGCCGGCGGCCAGAACGCGGGGCGTCTCTTCCATGGCGAGGCGGCGCTTGGGGTCTGGCGGTGTGAAGCCGGGCCCACCTGTCCAGAACCACTTGTCATTGAGCTGAATCGTTTCGGTGCCCACGCCGCCCTTGATCTTCGCGCCGATGTGGCCGTTGCCGATCGGGTTGCCGAGGAAGTTGTCCTCTGGGGCCGGGCTGTCGAAACGAAGCTTGAGCGTCTGCCAGTCTCCCCCCTTCGCATCTTCCAGCGGCGGGCCCGCCAGCGCAGGCGACGGCACCTGCGCGACGACAAGCACCGTCGCGGCGATCAACGCGAACGTGCGCATATTGAACGTGACAAAGCGCAGTAACCAGTCCCTGTGAAAGTCGAAGCTGCTCGAGCAGCGCCTCCCCAACTCGCTACGGTAGCGTGAAGGGTTCCACACGCACATTCAACCCCTGGCGCCAGCGATCTCACCCCGGATAGGCAGTAGTGAATCAGTTCGGCCGGCACGCCAACCATCACGGCTAAGCTCGGAATTATCCAGTGAGAGTTCGAGTTGTTCGAACGCATTCGGCAAAACGACATATTCATCCAGGTTCAATGCGTTTTGCGGCGCATTCTCGTCACTTGCCGCTCGGCGACCTGCGAATGTGACCTGCCGGGCATGTAGATCGCCGTCAACCGCGTCGCCGATCTCTCCCCGCTCGGCGCGGCCTTCGCCGGGATGCTGGCGTCTGGCGCATGATGGCCGGATGGCACGCCGCGGTGCGCGGCGTGCTGAACGCGGATGAGAAACCGGCGTAGTGCGCCATGCGCACTTTCAAAGGCCCGCAGGCTGCGCCGATCCGGAGCGGAAAACTCACGCCGCATCCTCGGCAGCGCAAAACGGCGCAAGTGCCGGTCAGGCAGTGGCGGCGACAACGGAGCCCGTTCTTCCGCGGTGGACCGCGGCGCCCGGCCGCCGATCGAATCGCACCGCGGAATCTACCGGCTGATGCGGCTTCTTCTGCGCGAACCGTTCACGCCGTTGCGGGCGACGCCGTCGGCGTCGGGGGCGTCGGTGATTTCGCCGCCGACTTTGCGGGTCATCTTGCCCTTGTCCGCGGCGTCGGCATTGGCGCGGGCTTCGGCGGCGTTTTTCTGCATCTCCTTGACGGTCTTCGTGTGCAGGCGGGCGGCGCCTTCGGTGGCTTTGAGCTTGACGCGGGTGCCCGCTTTTTCATGCGACGCGAGGCGTTTTTTCGCCGGTGCGATCTCGGACTTGAACTGCGGCAGCCATTGCGCCTGGGCGACGAGCATCTCGTCGGTCATCTGCCACACTTCCTCGGGGTCGCAGACCGCCCCTACGAGCGGGTCGTGCAGCATCGCCTGCTTGAGCAGCGTCACGTCGCCGCGTACGGCGGCTTCCATGCCCATCTGCTGTACGCGCGCGCTGATCGCGCATGTCGCGGCGCAGGCCATTGGCAGGTCGCCGACGACGGGGATGTTGATGCCGTTGCGGTCGACGTAGCCGGGCACTTCGATCACCACGCCGTTGGGCAGGTTGGTGATGTGGTTTTCGTTGGGCACGTTGAAATGGCCGCGGTACGGGCGGCCGGTTTCGAGGGCTTCGATGATGTAGCTGCCGTGTTCCTCAGAGCGCCGGTCGGGTGCGATTTTCGGCGCCTCGGCCTTGAGCCAGTTCGGGTAGTCGGTTTCGAACCAGTTACGGCCTTCGGTGCAGACGCGCAGGTAGCCGCCGGTCTCGCCGTTGATCCAGCTGCTCAGGCTGATCCAGTCCTTGATTTCGTTCGGCCGCTTGCGGTACCAGGGCAGGTATTCCGACAGATGGCCATTCGACTCAGTGCTGTAGTACCCAAAGCGCTTGAGCACATCGAGCCGCACCTTTTCATTCTCGCGGTATTCCGGCACGGCGCTCATCATCTCGTGCAGCGTCGGCACCATGTCGCGGCCGCGCCACTGGATCTTGATGAACCACGTCTGGTGATTCAGCCCGGCGGCGATCACGTCGACGTCCTTTTTGGGCACCCTCTCGTCCGGGCCGATCAGTTTTTCGCTCCGGGCCCAGCGCTCGATCGCGCGGGCGATCTGGTGGTGCGCCCCCTGCACGCCGTGGCACAGGCCGATCGTGCGCACGCCGCCGTACTGGTTGCAGGCCCAGGTGTTCATCGCCATGGGGTTGGAATAATTCAACAGCAGCGCCCCGGGCCGGGCGACTTCGCGGATGTCTTTGCAGAACCCCAGCAGGGCGTTGATCGTGCGCTGCGCGTACATGATGCCGCCGGCGCAAAGCGTGTCGCCCACGCACTGGTCGACGCCGTACTTGAGGGGGATGTCGATGTCGGTCTGGAATGCCTCAAGTCCGCCTTGGCGGATCATGCAGATGACGTAGTCGGCGTCGGCGATGGCCTTGCGGCGGTCGAGCGTGGCCGAAACCTTCGCGGGCAAATCGTTGCCGGTGACGTCGCGCTCGCATAGGCGCGCTACCATATCAAGCTGGCGGCGGGAGATGTCGGTGAGGGCGAAGTGCGTGTCGGCCAGCTCCGGCACGGCGAGGATGTCCCCCATCAGCCGCCGGGTGAAACCGATCGAGCCGGCGCCGATCATTGCGATTTTTAATGCCACGTTCGCACTCCTTTACATGCCTCTGAAAGCCGCCCGCACTATCGGCCGAAGCGACCGCCGCGGCAATGCGGGCGGCCGCGACCGCGCCGTACGCCGTTGCGCCGACGTGCGGCAACATATCGCATCGCAGGCACCGGCGGAATCTTGACCTGCCCGTACCTTGCCCTTACGCTCCTCGACCCGACTTCGCCACTGGACTTGGCCACCTGCGGCAAGCCCTCTTTGCCTGGTGCGAGGCGACGGCGGAGAGGGCGGAGACGGCGGGACGCACATGGCGGAGGGTTCGAAAAAACCGGGCCCGGACGACGCGAGCGTCCTCCGGCAACTCGGGGCGGTGACGAGCCTCGGCTTCGAGTTCATCGCCACGGTGCTCCTGCCCGGCGGCATTGGGTACTGGCTCGACCGGCGGTACGACACCAGCCCGTGGTTTATTCTCATTGGCGGCGTGTTCGGCTTCGCCGTCGGACTCTACCGAATGCTCAAAGTCAGCGCGGCGGCGATGAAGTAAGCAAACGCAGGCAAATAAGACCGGCACACTCGGCAAACCATTCGGCTTCGATCATGTCAGCGACCGTTCCAACAGCACCCACGCCCATCGTCGAACCCGCCGCGGCGCGCGCCTTGCCCCTGGCGGTGCTGGGCACGTTCGCGGCCACGGCGGCGGCGCTGAGCGGGATCGTGGCGCTTTCCGGCAAGCCGGGGTGGTGGCCCGCCCTGGCCGCGGCGACGGCCGTCGCCTTCGCGGGCGCGATCGCGTCGGTGGCGGTACTGCGGCGGGCGGCGGGGAAGCGCGTCGACGAAGCCGTCACCTTGGCCATGGCGGCCAGCCTCGTGCGCATCGCCGTCAGTGCCGTCGGCGTACTCGTTGCGGTGAAAACCCTCGGCCCCGTCGCCGAGGCGACCGGTTTCATGATCTGCGGCTATTACGCCGTGACGCTTGCCGCCGAAACCGTCCTGCTCTCTCGCGCCGCTGGCGGCCACGAATCGCCGCTGGCGCCTGCGGCGACCGACAAAACGACGATCGCCCGGACGACCGAGTAAAAACACCGAATAAGGGATCCCGATGCTTCTCACCACGATGCTCGCCGCCGCCGACGACCCGACCAGTCACGTCGTGGATCACGTCCTCTTCAGCATCAAAGGCTGGTGGGTGCTCAGCAATCACATCGTGATGATGATTACCGCCGCGGTCATCATGCTGCTGATCTTCCCCTTCATCACCAAGCGCTACCGCAGCGGAGAGCACGTGCCCACCGGCACACGGAACTTCTTCGAAGCGATCATGATGTACATCCGCAACGACGTCGCCAAGCCGCTGCTCGGCGACGACACCGACCGGTTCATGCCGTTCCTGTGGACGATGTTCTTCTTCATCCTCATCTGCAATCTGCTCGGCCTGATCCCGTTCGATGCGATCCAGAACGTGATGTTCAACCGCAACCCCACGCCCGGCGGCCACGGTTTCCACCCGATCGCCGGCACGGCGACGGCGAACTTCTTCGTCACCGCGACGCTGGCCTTCATCGTCTTCTGCGTGGTGCAGTACCAGGGCATCAAATCCAACGGCATCGGCGGCTGGCTGCACCACTTCCTCGGCGGCGCGCCTGCTTGGCTGGCGCCGGTCATGGTGCCGGTCGAGTTCCTCGGCATGGTGATCAAGCCGTTCGCCCTGGCCGTGCGTTTGGCGGCGAACATGACGGCGGGGCACATCATGCTGGCGGTGCTGGCGAGCTTTGTGCCGATGGCGATGGTCGGCCTCGGCACCGGCGGCGGGATCGTGATCGGCATCATCAGCGTGATTGCGTCGGTGCTGGTGATGCTACTGGAACTGTTCGTCGCCGTGCTGCAGGCGTATCTGTTTGTCTTCTTGTCCTCACTCTTTATCAGTCAGATGATTTCGCACCATGGCCACGACGACAACCACCACGACGGCACGCCGGACGAACTGTCCGAACCCGTCGCCGTACGCGGGCATAATGAGGGCACGGCCCATGCCGCAATGAAGCCGGCGCACTAACCGAAGAATCGTCGCGGGACTGCCTGGCCCAACCTGAGACGGGCGCGACGAATCGGAAAGTGCGACGGCCGTGACCGGGCGAGCGGTCACGACGGACCCGGGCGACGTTCGCCCGGGAGAATGGAAGCGACCCACCGCTCGCACGGCGGGTTCTGAATCGGAGAATCGTAATGAAGAAGTTCCTGAACCTGATCGCCGTCCTGACGATCCTCGCGCTGCCGACTTTGGCGTTGGCGGCTGATCCCACTGTCGGCCCCAACACCACCAACAATGCCACCGGCGACGCCGGCGTGTCGACCGGCACCGGCTTGGCCGTTCTCGGCGCTGGCCTGGCGGTCATTGGTGCGGGCCTGGGCATTGGCCGCATCGGCGGCAGCGCGATGGAAGGCATCGCCCGGCAGCCCGAAGCCGGCGCCCGCATCGCCGCCAACATGATCATCGCCGCGGCCCTTGTCGAAGGTGCCGCGCTGTTCGCGATCGTGGTCGCGATCTTGAAGGGCTGATTTTATTCGCTGGTCTCCCTCTCCCGGTACACCGGAAGAGGGGGACCCGAAATACCCCGCCCGGCGGCCGAAAGGTCGCCCGGTGGCTTTTGAAAGGAAATTCGCGATGAAGATGAATCGAATCGCCGCCGCCGCGGTCCTGCTGGCCGCGCCGCTGCTGACGCTCGCTGCCGATCCGGCCGCTGACACCGGGGCCGCCGGTCTGCCGCCGACGATGAACCAGGGCCTCGTGACCGCCATCGTGACGCTGATCGTGTTCGTCGCCCTTGTGATTGTGCTGAGCAAGGTCGCTTTCGGCCCGATCGCCAAGGGCCTGGCCGACCGCGAAGCGAAGATCCGACGCGACATTGAAGAAGCCGAAGCCGCCCGCCGCGCCGCCATCGCCCAGCAGGCCGAGTACCAGGCCCAGTTGGCTCGTGCCGGCGACGAGGTGCGCAGCATCCTCGACAAGGCCCAGGCCGACGCCCAGGCCGCGGCCACGCGGATCAAGATGCAGGCACAGCAGGAAGCCGAAGAAGCCAAGGAACGCGCCGTCCGCGACATCGAAGCCAGCGGTCGCGCCGCCAAGGCCGAGATCCACGACTACGCCGCGACGATCTCGACGAGCATCGCCGAAAAGATCCTGCGTCGAAACCTCAACGCCGACGACCAGCGCGAGCTCGTCCGCTCGGCGCTCGAACAGCTTCCGACCAACGGGACGAACAATTAGAGGAGGGTCCTTAGTCATTGGTCATTGGTCATTAGGCAGTGGAATTTTCCAGCGACTAATGACCAATGACCAATGACCAATGACTCCTGATCCGATATGTCCAAACACACGAACGAAGACCAGGCCACTCTCAGCAGTTACGCCCAGGCGCTGCTTGAACTGGCCGACGCGCGCGGCGTGACCGACGTCGTGGCCGATGACGTGCAGAACGTCGCCACGCTGTTGCGGGACGATCGCACCTTCTCGACGTACGTCGCCGACCCGTCGGTCGGCCGCGAGAAGCGCGACCGGATGCTCGATTCGGTTTTCGCCAATCAGGCGCACCCGCTGACGATCGCGTACCTGAAGCTGCTCAGCGGCAAGGGACGCTTGTCGAGCTTCGCGGGCATCGCGGCGACGCTCAAGAAGATCCTCGACACCCGCGCCGGCCGGCTCGACGTCGACGTGACCGTCGCCAGGGAACTGTCGCCAGAGGAATTCGAAAGCGTCCGCCACCAGATCGCGACGAAGCTGAGCAAAGACGTGCAACTTCATCAGCACGTCGATGAATCGCTCATCGGCGGCATCGTGCTGAAGATCGGTGACTCGCTCATCGACGGCAGCGTGAAGACACAGTTGGAAACCATGAAACGCCGCATGACTGCGGCTGTCTGAATGGAGAGGGTTCAGGGTTCAGGGTTCGGGCCAAGCATCGGCCGACTCTGCTCTTGACTGAACCCTGAAC
>DASVSS010000246.1:0-34296 GCA_036387945.1 Tepidisphaeraceae bacterium
CGACGGCCCGCGGGCCGAGGCGGAGCGGCGGGGGCAGTCATGGGAGAAGTTCGACCGCCTGCTTGACAAGTTCGGCCGCGTGGTCGACGAGATGGCGAACATCGAGACGATCGGTTAGCGGGCGGGGCGTTTGAAGGTAAAGGATGTTGCTTCGGTGTTGCCGCCCGCATTGCTAGCAACGCCGACAAGCTCCCAGCCGGCCGCCCCCATCATGTCCAAGCCCTGATCGACACGTTGAATCTTGCGTTTCTCTACGCCCATTTCTTTCGCGATGTCGTATCCGTCGCCATGCACGCGGCCCTTGTACCAGAGTTGTGCTACGGAGATTTTGTCGTGCGGGTTGTAAACGAGGTAGGCGTACTCCCACCGCTGCCCCGCCGGCGCGGCCTGCCCCGGCATTGGCTGCTGCTGAGCCGGCTGCTGTTGCCCGTGCAGGACAACCGCGGCGACGGCGAGCACGGCGACGGCGATCATCGTTATGTGTTTCATGGCGGCCGAGTGTACCGCCACCCTTACCGAGGACGAATCATGGCCAGCATCGTGAACGACCCCAACGGCCGCCGCCGCGTGCAGTTCGAAGGCGTCGACGGCAAGCGCCGAACCCTCCGCCTCGGCAAGGTGTCCGCGAAGGACGCGGGGGCGGTCCTGCTGCACGTCGAGCGATTGGCTATGGCCGCGAGGCACGGCACGTCCGCGCCGGTGGACACGCAGCAATGGGCATCCCTGATCGGCGAGACGCTACACGCCAAGATCGCGGCCGTGGGTTTGGTGCCGCCGCGGGCGACCGCGGAGCCGGCCAAGGCGTTGAACGTCGACGACCTGTTCGCCGCCTACGTCGCGCGCCGTACGGACCTGAAGGCCGGGACGATTCTCGTGTTCGGGCAGGCCCGCAACCACGTCGGTCGGTTCTTCGGCCCGACGCGACCTGCAGACACCATCACCGTCGGCGAGGCCAAGGACTTCCGGCGAGACATGGCGGCCCGGTACAGCGAGGCGTACGTCGGGAAGATGATCCGCCAGGCCCGTCAGGTGTGGCGCGACGCTATTGACCGGAAGCACCTCGCCGACAACCCCTTCAGCACCGTCAAGCTCGGATCCTCGAAGAATCCGACGCGCCAGCGGTTCATCGACCGCCCCACCATCGACAAGATCATCGACCACGCCGCGGACCCGCAGTGGAAGCTCCTGATCGCCCTGGCACGCTACGCGGGCCTGCGGATGCCCTCAGAGCCGCTGCGGCTGACGTGGGCCGACGTGAACTTCGCCGAGGGCAAGATGATCGTCCACGCCTCAAAGACGGAGCACCACAACGACAAGGGGATTCGGGTCGTACCGATCTTCCCCGAGATCGCTCCGCTGCTGCAGCAGGCGTACGACTTGGCCGAGCCGGGCGAGGAGCACGTCATCACCCGCTACCGCCAGAAGAACGGCAACCTGCGGACGCAGTTCCAAAGGATCATCAAGGCCGCCGGCTTCGCGCCTTGGCCGCGGCTGTTCCACAACCT
Source organism: Tepidisphaeraceae bacterium (assembly GCA_036387945.1). Taxonomy (GTDB): domain Bacteria; phylum Planctomycetota; class Phycisphaerae; order Tepidisphaerales; family Tepidisphaeraceae; genus DASVSS01. The sequence continues at coordinate 1,506 of DASVSS010000246.1, forward strand.
GCGGGCGTCGTGTCAGACGGAGTTAGCCGAGCGGTTCCCCGGTCATGTGGTCTGCCAGTGGATCGGCAACAGCGAGGCGATCGCCAAGGCGCATTACCTGCAGGTGACCGACGCGCACTTCGCCGCGGCGAGCGGTAACGCCAAGGGCGAGAAAGTGTCGCCCAATCCGACGCTGCAAACCGCGGCAACGAGCGGCAGAGCGGCGCAGCCAGCGACGGCCGCCGCCGAAACTCTCGGAAATATCGAAAAACCCCGGGAAACCGGGGCCATCGGATGGGCCATGAGGGATTCGAACCCCCGGCTTCCTCCGTGTAAAGGAGGCACTCTAGCCGCTGAGTTAATGGCCCGTGGGTTGTGTCCCCGCTTGTGCGGGGGGCGATCATAGCACATGCTCGGCGGCATGAAAATCGTGCGGTTCGAGCACAACGGCAAGCCACGGTACGCGCAGTGGGCGGGGGAGGATTCGGCGTGGCCGATCGACGGCGATCCGTGGGGGCTATGCGTGGTGTCGCCGGAGCGGGTGGCCGTGAATCGGTGGCTGGCGCCGCTCGTGCCGACGGACATCTTGTGCATCGGCGTGAACTACCGCCAGCACGCGGCGGAGACGGGGTCGGCGGTGCCGGCCAACCCGATGCTCTTCATCAAATCGTCCAACACGCTCAATCACCCCGGCGGGGAGATCGTGATCCCGGGCAACAGCTCGATGATCGATTTCGAGGCCGAACTGTGCGTGGTCATCGGCAAAACCGCCCGGCATGTGCCGCGGGAGAAGGCGCTGGATTACGTCTTTGGCTACACCTGCGCCAACGACGTGTCGGCCCGCGACTGGCAGCGCGACAAGGCCCTGGGCGGCGGGCAGTTCGCGCGCGGCAAGTCCTTCGACACGTTCTGCCCGATCGGCCCGTGGATCGTGACGGCCGATGAGATCGCCGATCCGAACGAGCTGGCGATCCGGTGCCGGGTCAACGGCCAGACAATGCAGGACGCGACCACCGCGGACATGATCTACGACGTGCCGGCATTGATCGCGTCGCTGTCGAGCACGATGACGCTGCGGCCCGGGGCGGTGATTCTCACCGGCACGCCACACGGCGTCGGCATGGGCCGCACGCCGCCGGTATGGCTCAAGAGCGGCGACCGAGTGGCGGTGGAGATCGAAGGGATCGGGTCTCTGGAGAACGTGTGCGTGGCCGAAGAGAGGTGATTCATTGTCTTCATTGTCGATTGGGCATCGCCGCCAGGGATTCATGGAGAACTCGCACCTGCCGGCAGCAGCGACGCATGCGTGGCTGCAGGGTGCTGCCTTTGTCGCTTTCCCGGTGAGCGCAGCCGGCCGGGCGACTTCGGCTCGGCAGGGCTCTTAAGCGCACGAAAAAACCCGCCCATCGCGACATGCGTCGTGACGGACGGGTGTAAGACGTTGCGATCCGAACCGACGGCGCCGGGTCGGGTGCCGGCGTCGGGCATCAGGTGTGTTCGTCGTGTTCGACGAGCTTGCTAAGCAGGCCGAGCGTCAGGAGCGTCGGCGCCCAGTGGCCGACGAATTCGGCGTCGCGGTGGCGGCCGAGCAGTTTCAGGACGAGCGAGCCCACGATCGAGCCGCCGGCGGCGATGAGAAACAAATCGGTCGGCACCTTGCCGGCGGTGCGGGTGATTGGCGATTCGCTGAGGTGATACTGCCCGGCGTAATCACGCACCTGGCCGGCGTAATCACTGGCGTGATCGGCGACTTCATGGGCCTGATGGCGGGCTTCACGGATGGCGTTGCGGAACATAAGTTCTCTCCGGTTAAGGGACTCAGTCACGCTAGCGCCGCCGCGATGAACAATCCATAAAATCGCCGCCAATTCCGCGTACGGCGAAGAAGCGAAGCACGGTAGATAATCGCTGGCGGATCGGGTTGAAAAACCCATGCCGTGCAAGCGACTCGCCCTTGTTGTCCTGTCACTGCCCTCGGTACCACGCCACCGTCTGGCGCAAACCGTGTTCGAGATCGACCGGGGCGCGGCCCAGAAGGGCGGCGACGTCGCGCGGGTCGGCGGCGCGGACCTGCTCGAGCGGGCGGTCGTCGACGGCGCCGAAGACCGGCTGTCGCGTGCCGATGATCGCGCTCAATCGCTCGACGACGCTGCGCACCGTCGTCAGCCGGCCGGTGCCGACGTCGATCGTGGTGCCTTCCAGCCCCGGCGTTGTGGCGCAGCCGACGAGGGCTTCGGCGACGTCGCCGACGTAGACCCAGTCCACCGGCCGCACGCCGCTGGAGACTTGCGGCGATTCGCCTGCCAGGAGCGAGCGCGTGACGTAGGGCACGAGCTTGCGCGTGTCGCGCTGTCCGGGCCCGTAGACCATGAAGATGCGCGCGGTGACGATCGGGGCGGCGTACAGCGCGTGGAACATCTGCGCGTACATCGCCGCTGCCGCCTTCGAGGCCGCATAGGGTGAAGACGGCGCGTCGCCGGCGATGGGCTCTTCGAGCGACCCGGCCAGCACGAAGCGCCGGCACCCGACCTGCGTCACGCTTGTCAGCAGGTTCACGGTCGAAGCGAGGTTGCTGGCGAACGTCGGCCCGACTGCCGACAGCTCGCGCGACGCGCTGACGTGGCTGGCGAGATGAAAAACATAGTCCGGCCGCACGTCATGCACGAGCACGTCGACGGCGGCGGCGTCAGCGAGATCGACCCGGTGCGCGCCGGCGATCGCGCCGCCGCCGCCGCCCGCGTTGGCCCCGCCGCGCGAGACGACGTTCACCCGCGCGCCCGCCGCCGCCAGCTGCCGGCACAGGTGCGTGCCGATAAACCCGCCGCCGCCGGTGACGAGGGCGGTGGAATCCCGGAGCAGGTTCGTCGCCGTCGTAGCCATCCACGGCGATCATGCACGATGTGGCATTGGAAGCGCGACCGCACAACCCGATTCCGGCCGGTCCGACGGCCCGGCGGGCAGACAGGCGGACGCATAAACGCTAGCGACGGAATAGACCTTCGAACGGGGCGGGGCAATGGTTCGCCGGCGGCAGGAACGTGCCCCCGCGCCGGTTTCCGCGATCTTATTTTCCTGTAGCAAGGGCGTCCCGCCCGTGTGTCTGTTTATGGCGAAGAAATGGGCGGGAGGCCCATGCTACCAGGTTCGTCGCCGCCTGATGTCCAGCTTTGCCCATAAACGGGAGCAGCCCAGAGCGACTTGCATCGCCTTGTGGCGTCACCGCTACGGATGAAAGGGCGCCTTTACCCTTGGCCTTCACCGCCCAGGCCGATTCACGTGCACAGCCGGCCGATCGCGCGGCAGAGTTGTGCGCACAGTCGCTCCATCCGTGGGAAGTCGAGTGTCTCCATTCGGTCGGTCGGACGATGATAATTGGGGTTGCGCAAGTGGGCGGTGTCCGTGATCATCAGTGCCGGGAAGCGTTGCTCCCAATAACCGCGATGATCGGACAGGGCGATGTCGGGCACCCATCGCACGGGCAGGGCGGCCGGTAAGAACGGGAACGTGCCGCTCGTTGCGAATCGCCAAACGAATCGCCATCCGAAACAGGCCGAGGCCACGTCGGAGACAACGACGACATACCGCTGGCCCATCACGCGGTTGATCCATCGCAATGGCCGCGGCAGGTCAAACCGTCCGTTGGCCGACGACGAGAAAAAGCCCAGCGATTCAAGGCAGATCATTCCCAGCACGGCCTCGTTCGACCGGCGCAACACGGCCGCGTGGTATTGGCTGCCCATCTCGCCGAAGTTGAAATGCGGGGGCTCTTCGCAGTCATAAAAAACGATCCGCACGGTGCGTTTGAGTCGTCGTCCTGCCAAGGCTCGGCTGATCTCCAAAAGCATCGCGACGGCCGAAGCGTTATCGTCGGCGCCGGGCGTGCCGGGGGCCGAATCGTAGTGAGCGCCGACGACGAGCGTGCGTCGCGACGTCCTGCGTCCGGGCAGCACGACCTCCAGGTTGGCCGCCGCTCGGCTGTGCACTTGAAAGGGTTGATCGACGACGGCGTGTCCCATCGACGTGAGCTCGCGGCGTAGGTAAGCGCGCGTCGCTTCCAGCGCCAACGGGCGGGACGTGTTTCGCTCGCCGATTAGCTCGGCCAGCATATCGACGTGTTGTCGCAGGCGGTCGATCAGCGCAGGCGTTTCGGTCATCGATCCTCACAGCGCTTACGCCCGGTCCGTCACCGCCGTCTTCACCATGGCGGCGAATGCGTCGATGTCGACGACGCCCTTGTCTCCCTCGGTGCGGTGGCGGACGGCGACCTTGCCCTCGGCGGCTTCCTTCTCGCCGATGACGAGCATGTAGGGCACCTTGTCCATCGTCGCGCCGCGGATCTTGGCGCCGATCTTTTCGTTGCCGGTGTTGAGGTCGACGCGGAGGCCCGCCGACTGAAGTCGGCTCGCCACTTGGCTGGCGTAGGCGTCGACTTTTTCGCTGATCGTCAGCACCGCCACCTGCACGGGGCTGAGCCACAGGGGGAACGCGCCGGCGAAGTGTTCGATCAGCACGCCGATGAACCGCTCCATGCTGCCGAACGGGGCGCGGTGGATCATCACCGGGCGGTGGGGCTTGTTGTCGGGGCCGATGTAGGACAGATCAAAGCGTTGCGGGAGTTGGTAATCGACCTGCACGGTGCCGAGCTGCCACTCGCGGCCGATGACGTCCTTGATGACGAAATCGATCTTCGGGCCGTAGAACGCGGCCTCGCCGGGCTCCTTGGTGAACGAAACGCCCAGGCCTTCGGCGGCGGCGATGCAGGCGGCCTCGGCGCGGTCCCACTGGGCGGGGTCGCCGACGTACTTGGCCGAGTCCGGGTCGCGCAAACCGACGCGCACGCGGTACTCGTTCATGCCGAGCGTGCCGAGGACGATCTTCACCAATTCCAGGCAGCCGGCGACTTCGGCGGGCACCTGCTCTTCGGTGCAGAACAAATGCGCGTCGTCCTGCGTGAAGCCGCGGACGCGGGTCATGCCGCCGAGCTCACCGCTCTTTTCCCAGCGGTAGACGGTGCCGAACTCGGCCAGGCGGATCGGCAAGTCGCGGTAGCTGTGCTGCTCGCTGGCGTAGATGCGGATGTGCATCGGGCAGTTCATCGGCTTGAGCAGGTAGCCGTCGATCTCCCCCTTTTCCATCAGGTTCGACAGGTCGGCGCAGCTGCACTTTTCTTCCGCCAACTTCGCGGCGAACTCGCGGTCCACCAGCGGCGGGAACTGGCTCTGGCGGTAGTACGGGAAGTGCCCGCTGGTCTTGTACAACTCCAGCCGACCGATGTGCGGGGTGAAGACCTGGCTGTACCCCTGGCGGCGCAAGTGCTCGCCGATGAAGTTCTGCAACTCCTGCCGCACGATCGCGCCCTTGGGCTTCCACAGCACAAGGCCCTGGCCGACTTGATCGTCGATCACGAACAGCCCCAGCGCCGGGCCGACGACGCGGTGGTCGCGCTTCTTCGCTTCGTCGAGCATCTTGAGGTGCTGGTCGAGTTGCTTGGGGTCGAAGAAGGCCGTGCCGTAGATGCGCGTCAATTGCTCGCGCGCCTGGTCGCCGCGCCAGTACGCGCCGGCGATGCTCATCAGCTTGAACGCCTTGATCTTCCCGGTGCTCGGCACGTGCGGCCCGCGGCAGAGGTCGGTGAAATCGCCCTGGGTGTAGAGGCTGACGGTCTTTTCCCCGGAGCATTCGAGATCGTCGATGAGTTCTTTTTTGAAACGTTGATTTTCGGAGCCAAGCCGCGCGCGGGCGTCGTCGGGGGTGACGTCCTCGCGGGCGAACGCGACGTTTTCTTCGACGATCTTCGTCATCTCAGCTTCGATGCGCGGCAGATCGTCCTGCGTCACCGCCGCGCCCGCGGGGAACTCGAAGTCGTAGTAAAACCCGTTCTCGATCACCGGCCCGATCGTGTACTGCAACTCGCGGCCGTACAGCCGCCGCAACGCCTGGGCCAGCACGTGCGCGGTGCTGTGCCGCATCGTCGCCAGCCCGTCGGCGTCCTTTTCGGTGACGATGCTCACCTGGTGCTCGCCCGTCAGCGGCGCGGCGAGGTCGACGAGCTTCCCGTCCACCCGCCCGACGACCGCCGCCTTCGCCAGCCCGCGGCCGATGCTCTCGGCGAGCTGGTAGACGGTGCTGCCGTCGGCGAGTTCACGTTTCGATCCGTCGGGGAGGATTGCGGTAGCCATGGCTGTCTCTTCTTCGTTGTGGCACGGGCGCCCCGCCCGTGCGTAACTTGCTTCGCAATCACGGGCGGGGCGCCCGTGCCACAAACGACGAACGCCGCCCGATGCGTCATCGGGCGGCGTCGAATGCTTCGTCAAATCGCGCGAACCGCCGGCCCGAGTTAATCGGTGATCGTCATGGCGGCTGGCGTGATGCCGTTCATCGCGGCGGATCGTATCGCGGGCGGCGGGGCGTCACAAGCGGTCACCCCGGTACGCTCGGGCCGAAATCGATCGCGTGATTCGCGTCGAACGTGCCGACGATTTGGCTCGTATTGGTCGCGCCCAATGCGTCGGTCACTCTGCCGGGTTTGAGGCGGATGACATATAGGCCGTCGTCTTCCGGGCCCCAACTGCCGCCGGGGCCGCGGAGGAAGAAGCGGACGCCGATGGTTTGGGCGCTGGCGGGGACGCCTTTAAAGACGCCGCGGAAGAAGCCGTTGGGGCCGGCGACGGTGGCATCGCCGCCTGGGCCGGTAACGACGAGGTCGCTGGCGTCGAACGTGCCGCGGCCGAGATGCGCCTTCGAGGTGAAGTAGATCGTCGGGTAATAAGCGACGCCGTAGCTGTAATTGAAGAACCGCCTCACTTTCGGGCCGTCGGCGTCGGGTTGAACGAGACGGGTGGTCCGCGTGCCATCGTCCGCCTTCTGGTCGACCAGCACCGAGCCGTCGTCGAACAGACGGAAGTTGCCGGTCACTTCGCTGCCCTCGAACTGCGCGGTCGCCGCAGCGCCAGGTGGGATCAGACCATCGACGGCGATCTTGCGGACGGTGTTGAACGTCGCGGCGGGCGTAAGGCGGGAGACGATCGTCCACAGGTGGCCATCGGCGGTGATGCGGACGACGAACTCGCTGCTCCGCGGCTCGGCCACGCGGCGGTACCGCTGCGGCGTTCGGCCGGAGTCGAATTTGATCGTCTGGAGCTGGTCGGTCGCCACTAAGACGGCACCTTCGTCGAACACCCGGGCGTCGATCGGGCTGGCGTCCTTCGGCAACTCGATGCGGTCGAGGAGTGTTTGCCGCAGCCGGCGGTCGAACCGGGCCAGCGTCAGCACGTTTCGCCGCTGGATCGGGATGGTCAGGCTGCCTTCTCGCGTGTAGTCGAGTGTCTGTTCCTGGAATGCCAACACGAACCCACGGCCCTCGCGGCGGAGGAAGGCGTGCAGCCGGTTGCTCTCGAACGTCAAGTCGCTGCCGACGGAGCGGTTCACGCTCCACGCCAGCCGCGAGCCAGTTGGGGTCAGCTCGTAAAGGTAGTACTTCTCGCGGCCGCTGACCAGCGTGCGGGCGGCGACGATCAATCGGCCGTCGGCAGTGGCATGGGCGTCCTGAATTTCAAGCCGTACGCGGGGGTCTTCGAACGACAGCACGCCCCGGCGGCCATAGGTAAGATCGCGGCGGCCGTCCGGCCGCAGACGTACGACCTCGCCGCGGCCGACGAGGTACAGGTTGCCGGCGGCGTCGCGGGCGAGGGCGGATTTGAGGTTGTAGCTCGAAAGCGATTGCCCGCCGGCCACTCGGTCCACCGGCGAGACGGCCACGCCGTCGCCGTCAAACCGCTGAATCAGGTCGCCGCGCGCATCTACCGCGGCTACGGCCAAGCGGCTGTCCTTGTCCACGCCGAGCAGGAAGGTTCGGCCGTCGTCGATCCGCAGTGTTTGCACGACAGAGAACGACCCGCCGGCGGCGGTAGACAGGTCGGCATGATCGAATTGGAACGCGGTGGCCGCGAAGTGCGTGCGCGGTTCGAGCGGTTCGGCAGTGATCGGCGGCATACGTCGGGGTCCCTTGGAGTGGAGTCTATCTTACGGAAGCCGCCGAGGCGGGCGAATTTCAGGCGGACGGGGATCGAGCAACCGCTGCGACAGGGGGCGGGCGGGGCGTCCAGACCATCGCATCCGCCCGCCCCGCGTTGCCATCGCCCCGGCGCTGACTACACTTCGGCCCTACCTATGCGCAGCGAATCCTACGACTTCCTTAAATCGATCGAAGAAACCCCCAGTGTCAGCGGTTACGAGCAGCCGGTGGCGCGCATCGTGCGCAAGCGCATGGGCAAGTTCGCCGACAGCGTCGAGACCGATGCGCACGGCAACGTGATCGTCGGGCTCAACACCGCCGCGGCGGCCAAGGGCGCGCCCAAGGTCATGCTCGCGGGGCACATCGACCAGATCGGGTTTCTGGTCAACCACGTCACCGACACGGGCTTCATCCACGTCGGCGCTGTCGGCGGGATCGACAACGCGGTGCTGCCGGGGGCGCGGGTGACGGTGCACGCCAAGGGCGGGCCGATCGAGGGCGTAATCGGCCGCAAGGCGATCCACCTGATGAAGCCCGAGGAACGCAATGCCGGCAAAATCGAGCTCGCCGACCTCGCCGTCGACATCGGCGCCAAGGACAAGGCCGAGGCCCTGCAGTACGTCCGCATCGGCGACCCGATCACGTTCGCACTTGGGATGACAAAGCTGCTGAACGACAAGATCGTCAGCCCGGCTTTGGACAACAAAGTCGGCTGCTTCGTGGTGATGGAAGCCCTGCGGCTGTGCAGCGAAGGCAAGCTCAACTGCGCCCTATACGCCGTGGCGACGGTGCAGGAAGAGATCGGACTGCGGGGGGCGCGCACGAGCTGCTTCGGCATCGACCCCGCGGTGGGCATTGCCGTGGACGTTACCCACGCGAGCGATTACGCGGCGATCGACAAGCGGACCGCCGGCGACGTCAGCATCGGCAAAGGCCCGGTGATCGACATCGGGCCGAACATCAGCCCGATCATCAGCGACCTGCTGATCGACACCGCGACCAAGAAGAAGATCGACCACCAGCTCGCCGCCGCCCCCAGCGCTACCGGCACCGACGCCAACGCCATCCAGCTTACCCGCAGCGGCGTGGCGACGGGCCTGATCGGCCTGCCCAACCGCTACATGCATACGCAGGTCGAGCTTTGCAGCCTAAACGACCTCGAAAACGCGGCCCTGCTGATCGCCGAGACGGTGAAGCGGATCGACAAAAACACGAAGCTGATCCCGATGTAAGGTTCAGGGTTCAGCAGCACAAGGAAGGTCAGTGCCCCCGTTGAATTTCCTGAACCCTTTTCCCCCAGTTTTCGCTTGCCAAACGCCGACGACAGGCCCAATATAGGTGTCCGACGGGCCAAGGCCGTGTCCGAGTGTCGGACGCCGCTGGCCCGTTTGTCGTCGGCCCGCGCCGCTGAGCGCTAAGAGAGGGCCTTCAACGTGTGTGTCGAGACGCCGCGGGATGGACTAGCTGACTGTCCCGTTGCTAAGTGTTTTCTTGGAGTTTGAGCCATTTCCACCAATTTCCGCCACAACGAACAGATTCGTATCTCGCCGGTCCGCCTCATCGACAGCAAAGAAGAAATGGTGGGCATCGTTCCCACCGCCGAGGCCCAGCGCATGGCCCGCGAGGCCGGCCTCGACCTTGTCGAAGTCGCGCCCAACGCGCGCCCGCCGGTCTGCAAGATCCTCGATTACGGCAAGTGGAAGTACCAGCAGCAGAAAAAAGAGCAGAAAAGCCGCTCCCACAGCAAGGCCGGTCAGCTCAAGGAACTGAAGTTCCGCACCGTGCGCATCGGCGACCACGACATCGAGATCAAGGTCAACCACGCCCGCGACTTCCTCGCCGAAGGCAACAAAGTGCAGTTCACGCTGCAGTTCAAGGGCCGCGAGATGGCCCACATCGACCTCGGCTACGCCCTGTTCCGCAAGGTCAAGGAACAGCTGTACCAGGTGAGCAAGGTCGAGCGCGACGCCAAGATGGAAGGCCGCCGCATGACCCTCGTCCTGCAGCCCGACCACAAGCCCGCCAAGAAGCCCGAAGACGACCTCAAGCCCGCCGGCCCCGCCCGCGCCGGCGCGAGCCTGAACCTCCCGCCCCGTGCCGTCCCGGCGCCGGCGGGGGTGGTGGCGAAGGTGTAGCCGAGCAATCTTTGCGGGAGGGCGCAATCGGCGGCAACCGTCTCCCTACTGAAATGTGGTTGCTGCGATCCAGTGCGCCGTAAAGGGACTTTGTTTCGGGCACTCCTTGAAGTCGCTGATGGTGCGGTGCAGGAATGTGACCGGGGAGCATGTCAGCAATTGCACTTGGCGTTCGATTTCGGTTTAGACGCGCCGGACAAAGAATCGTTCGTTGAAGGCACTTTTTCGGGCTTGTATTTGAATGTCGCGTCGCACCTCGACCAAACCGCACAGGCTCCGGTAATCTTGTAGGGCGCGGTTCACCTCACCATTAGCAATGTGATGCGTTGGTGTGGTGCGGTGAACCGCACCCTATACGGTTTCCCGATTGCGTCGCCGCAATGCGGCCGACTAAGATGCGGGCATGACCGCCGACGCCGTCTTCGCCCGTCTGCGCCGCAGGCCGTTCGTGCCGTTTCGAATCATCCTCAGCAGCGGCCCGACTTACGACGTTCTGCATCCCGAGATGCTGTTCGTCTCGAAATCCGGCGTCACCATCGCGATCTACGACACCGACCAGCGGCCCTCGCCGGACGAAATCCCGGTACGCGAGGCCTTGATCTCCTTCCTGCACATCGCGGCGACCGAGGATCTGGCACAACCGATGTCGCGGGCGGGCTGATCGACGGGAGTCTTGCAGGGTGCGGTGAACCGCACCCTGCAAGACTTCGCCATCCATGCCCGCGAGCTGATGGATTCCGAGAAGCGCCGGTTGCGCCGGCGGAGGAAGTGACCATGAACAAAGCCAAACCCGCGAAGTCGCAAAAGCCCTACTGGGAAATGAACGCCGCCAAGTTGCGCGAGGCAACGAAGGAATTCGATGCCGACATGAGCACGGTTGCCGGAAAGCCCCTAACGCCGGTCTAGCGCCGCCGGATCGATAAGGTCCTCAAGTGCGGCCGCCCGGTCGTCGGTGAAGGCTCGGTCAAAGTGCTCATCGGCCTCGAGGGCGGGCTGCTGCGGAAGATCGACGCGCTGGCGAAGAAGCGGAAGGTGTCGCGGTCGCAGCTCCTCGCCGACGCCGCGCGGGCGATCACCGCGGCGTGAACAGCACTCTACGGCGGGCCGGCGGCAGGGTTGCTCGAGAGCATCAGTTTGGCCAGCAGGGCACGCCGTGGCATGTGAATGTGCGTTCCCCGCAAGTCCGGCAAATCCCCTGATCAAGTCCGGCAAATCCCCTGATCGCGCTTGAATGGCGTCGGCGGGCCTCCTCCAATCGCTCGATGCTGGCCCGAATCAACAACTTCGCCGAGACGCTGCGCGAGTCGTACTGGTTCCTGCCCACGGTCATGCTCGTGGGCGCCAGCGGGCTGGCGGCAGCGGCGGGGTACGTCGACGGCCACTACATCGGCAAGGAAACCGCTCAACGGCTGCGGCTGTATGGGGGAGATCTCGACGGGGCGCGGGCGCTGCTCTCGACCGTCGGCGGGTCGGCGATCACGGTGGCGGGGACGGTCTTTTCAATCACCATCGCCGCCCTGGCGCTGGCGTCGAGTCAGTTCGGCCCGCGGTTGCTGCGCAACTTCATCCGCGACCGCGCCAATCAGTTCGTGCTCGGCACGTTCGTCGCGACGTACTTGTATTGCCTGCTCGTGCAGCGGTCGCTGACTCAGGTCGCCGACGGTCGCTTGCCGCACTTGTCGACCACCATCGCGTTGGCGCTGGGATTGGCGAGCCTGGCGGTGCTGGTGTTCTTTATTCACCACGTCGCGGCCTCGATCCAGGCGCCGCACCTGGCGTCGGCGGTGGCGAAAGAGCTGCTTAAAGGAATCGACGAGACTTATCCCGGCGCGATCGCCCATGACGTGTCGGACGCCGCCGCTCCGGCCGCCGACGCATCGGGTCATTCGCTGCCGCCCCTGGCACGCACGCTCGCCGCCGACGCCGGCGGCTACTTGCAGGCGATCGACGAGGACGATCTGCTCGCGGCGGCAGTCGAGGGGGACGTAGTGGTCGAGCTGCTCGTGCGCCCGGGCGCGTTCCTCGTCCACGGCCAGCCGATCGCCCGCCTGCACGCCGCGGCGATGCCCGATGCCGGCGTCGAATCGCGCGTCCGCGACACGCTGCTGTTGGGGTGCCACCGCACCGCCGAGCAGGACATCGAGTACTCGATCGACCAACTCGTGGAAATCTGCCTTCGGGCGCTCTCGCCGGCGATCAACGACCCCTTCACGGCCCAGACGTGCATCGACTGGCTGGGCGCCGCCATGAGCCGCCTCGCCGGCCGGGCGATGCCCCCGCGCGAGCGGTTCGACGAGAGTGGCCGGCTCCGCATCCTTACCCGGCGGACCGATTTTGCCGGGGCGATCGGCGCGGCGTTCCATCAGCCCCGCCAGGTGGGGACCGCGCACGTTTCGGTGTCGATTCGGCTGATCGCCACGCTCGGGGTCGTCGCCGGGCATTGCCGTGACGCATCGCGCCGCGCGGTCGTCCGCCGCCACCTCGACGCGACCCTGGCCGCGGCGCTGAGCCGCCACGAACAGCCGATCGACGCCGAGGCCATCCGCGCGATCTACGACACCGCCACAAGCCATCTCGGCTCGTGAAGCCGACGCCCAAGGGGCAACACGCATCCGGCGCGAGACGGCGGGTGCGCGCAAGGCGCGATGAACCGCATGCTAGATCGCAATTCGCCGCAGCGCCTTGCGCCGCGGCCAGCGGAACTCGGCAACGATGTTGCTCAGCAGGATCAGCGTCGCGCCAACAAGGGCGGTTTGCGTCATCACGGCCCCTTCGACGGCCCAAGCGAAGGCGGCGGCGAAGATCGGCTCGAGCATGTACACGACGGCGGCGCGGGTCGGCTCGACGCGCGGCTGGTAAAGGTTCATGAACGCGAACGACGACGAGCCGAGGACGGCCAGCAGCAGCCAGTCGCGCACGACCGGAGCGGGCAGCGCCCAGACGTCCAGCCGCATGAGGCCGGGGGAGACGGCACTGACGAAGGTGAAGCCCACGGCGTTGACGGCGAACATGCCGAGCGTGATGCGGAATGCCTGGTCGCGCGCGACAAGGGCGTTCACGCACAGGATCTCGACGCTGAAGGCGACCGCGCAGCCGATCGCCAGAAATTCGCCCGGCCCCAGGCCACGGAGGGTCGCGCCGGTGAGCAGGTAGATGCCGACGACCGACAACGCGATGGCGCTCAGCAGCGTCGCGTCCGGCCGGCGGCGGCGAAGGGCGGCGACGAGCAGGGGGACGAGCACGACCGTCAGGCTGGTCAGAAACGCCGTCGTGGCTTCGCTCACGCGATCAAGGCCGAGGTGCTGCATCTCCAGCCCGGCGAAGAGCACGGCCCCGATGATCATCGAGCGGCCGACCGTGGCGCGGGACCAGCCGCGGAGCGACCGGGGGAAGATCATCGTCCACAGCAAGCTGGCGACGCAGAACCGGCCGGCGAGCGTGAGATTCGGGCCGAGCAACCCGCCGACGCCGACGCCCGCGGCGGCGTTGATCGCTTCGCCGACGTTTTTAGCCCAGACAAACCCCATGCCCCAGAACAACGTCGCGATGGTGAGCATGGCGACAGCGAACTTGTGATGCGAAGCGGGCATAGCGCGGGATGGCGAACGCCTTACTGCATCGAACCGCCGCGCTACGGTTCCTCCCCTGCGGGGGAGGTCAGGTGGGGGCGGGCGGGTGCCTCGTCGTAATCAATCGCCACCACGCTCCGCCCTCTCCCTACCCTCTCCCGGAGTACCGGGCGAGGGATTTGGTTCTATGGCATCAGCAAGCCGCTATTGCAGGTGGGAGGAGTGATCCAATGCAGCGATAGGTGCATGGATCGCTGCAGTGGCGATCGAATCCCCTTGTCCGCCGGCATCGGGATGTTATCGCTGTGCGACTTCTTCGGTCGCCGGGGCCATCACGAGTTGGCCGACGACGCCGGCGCGGGTGACGGGTTTGATGGCGCGGAGGGTGTTGTCGCGGGTGAGGACGTAGATGGTGTTGTCCTTGGCCGAGAGGTTTTCGGTCACCTTGACGAAATCGCTGCGCTTCGTGGCGAAGCGTTCCTGCCCGGTCTTTTTGTCCAGCGCCGCGATGCCGCCGGCGTGAAGGACGTAAGCGTATTGCGCGTCGTCGGCGAGCACGAGGCGGGCGTCGCGGTTGGTCCAGCGGGGCTGGCGGATGTTGGGGCCGCCGGGCTTTTTGTCCAGCGCCGTCAGGCCCTGGCCGTCGACGAACTGGTAGACGGTGTCGGCGGTGATCTGCGGGCTGGTCTGCAGGGGGATGCCACTGTAGTAGGTCCAGCGGATTCTGCCGCCGACGGGGTCGATGGCGTAAAGCTTGGTGTCGGTGGCGGAAACGAACACGCCTGCGTCGTCGGCGCTGACGGGGGCGTTGACGTCGCCGTCGGTCTGGAACTGCCCGCCGGGCATTTGCGGGGTGATCGGCCAGGCGACTTTCGGCTCGGTGGTAAGGGCGAAGACGCGGCCGGCTTCGTTGGTGAAATAGAGCGTGCCTTCGTGCAGGGCCGGGCGGTGGCGGACGACGCCGACCAGGCGCGACCACTTGATGACGTTGTATGGCCGGTCGAGGTCGATTGCGGCGATCTCGCCGCCGTGCTCGGCGTCGATGCCGATGTAAACGACGTTGTCGATCAGCACGCCCGGCGAGCGGATGGGCGTTTTGAGGTTCATCGTCCGCCGCAGCACGCCGTTACTGCGGGTGTAGACTTCGAGGGTCGAGCTCGTGGGGATCACCACGCGGTCGGCGCTGACCATGGGCTCGCCGAGGATGTCGCCGGCCTGGGCGACCTTGATCTTGAACTTCGCGCCGCCGTTGGTGTCGTACGCGGTGACCTGGTTATTTTCGCCGTAGACGAAAATCATGTCGCCGACGTGGTGCAGGGCCTTGACGGTTTTGTACCCGGTCTGCGACGACCAGTTCTGCACGAACGAGCCCGGCGGGACGGGGCCGACGGGGGTTTCCTTGGGCGCAGTCGCGCGGCAACCGCCGAGGGCGACGAGGAAAGTGAGCATCAGGGTGCAGAACTTCACGTTGTTTCGCTCCTGCCCGTGGGGGGCCTGGCCGCCGGGGTGATCTCTATGCCGCCGGCAGTATCGGCGAGCGGCGCGGGGCGGTCAATTGAGGCCCGTCCTGCGAACACGCGCCGCGGCGGGGGTTCTAGCCCCTTTGCTTCGCGGAGCTGTCGAGCATGACCTTTTTGGTCAGCACCTTCTGGTCGCGCCAGTACGTCACCGTCACGGTGTCGCCGGGCTTGTAGTTGTCCATCGCCAGGTACAGGTCGTCGCTGCTCTTGATGGGGCGGTCGTCGATTTTCTGAAGCACGTCGCCCAGCTGCAGCGTGCCGCGCGCGTCGCGGTAAAGGCCAGTGAAGCCGGCGGCCTCGGCGGCGGACCCGCTGATGACGTCGGCGATCAGCACGCCTTCGATACCGATGCGCGACAGGATGCGCGCCCCGAGCTTGTCGTTGAGCGCGATGCCCAGCGTCGCCCGCTCGACCATGCCGGTCTTGATCAGCTGCGGCACGACGCGGTTGATCGTGTCGACGGGGATGGCGAACCCGATCCCCGCGCTGCCGCCGGTGGGGCTGAAGATGGCGGTGTTCATCCCGATCAGCCGGCCGGCAGAGTCCAGCAGCGGCCCGCCGGAGTTGCCGGGGTTGATGGCGGCGTCGGTTTGGATCACGTTGCTGATCGGCTGCTGGGTCACGCTCTTGATCGTGCGCCCCAGCGCCGACACCACGCCGGTGGTGAGCGTGTGGTCGAGCCCGAAGGGGTTGCCGATGGCGAACGTCGCCTGCCCGACCTGCAGGTCGCCGCTCGTGCCGATGGCGATCGGCGGCGCGCCATGCCCGCCGCGAATCTTGAGCACCGCGATGTCGCTTTCGGGGTAGACGCCGACGAGATCGGCTTCGTAAACACGGTCATTGTCGAACGCGATCGTCGCGCTGCTGGCGCCCTGGATGACGTGGAAGTTGGTCACGACGTGCCCGTCGTCGTCCCACACAAACCCGCTGCCCGTACCGGCGTCGACCTCGGTGACGGCGCGTCGGCTGTAGTCGATCCGGCGCTGGCGGTTGGTAATGAACACCACCGAAGGCGCCAGCCGCTGGAAGAGGCCGATCGTCTCCTTCTCGCCCGAAGGCAGATCAGGGCGCGCCGTCACGACGCGCGGCTCGGCGTCGGGCCGCTGGTATTGCGTGAACATCACGTACCCCGCAGTCCCCCCGAGCAGAACGGCGAGGGTAAGGGTGCGCCAGGAGAAATTTTGGTTCATGTCGGGATCCTTGACTGCCATCGTATGCGGCCAGGCGCACGGAGGGGAGGTGAGGATTTTCCTGCCCCGCACCTGTAAAAAGGCAGTGGTCGCCGCGGCCGCCCACCGCCACAAAGCGCCAATGCCCGGTTTCTCCCCCTCCGGGGGAGGTTAGGTGGGGGCGGGCGGCTGCTTCATCGCTTTCAATCGCCTAGACGCCCCGGCCCTCTCCCTACCCTCTCCCGGCGTACCGGGCGAGGGGTTTGGTTCCCGGGCGGCATCGAGCCGCCATTGGCAGGTTGTTGGCCGCCCCCGCCTAGCCTCCCGCGGTGGGGGAGGAACCGGAGAGAGGCGGGTTGTCGACGGCGCGTTTTTCACGATCTGGCCTGCATCAGCGCGACATCGACCACACCCGTCCCGGGGCGATTGACAGCTTCGCGCGCAGCGACGCAACGGCTTGGCCCGCCGCGGCCGGGGCGATGCCCGGGGGGATGGCGATGACGACGCACCGCGGATCGACCGTCGCCACGCCGGCCGGCGGGGGAGCGGGTTGCTGGCGCTGCCAGAGCGTGGTCGGCCGCAGGGTCAGGCCATTAGCGCTGCGGACGAGCAGGAAGTGCGACGACTGATCCAGCCCCGCCGCGGCACCCAGGGGCGAACCGCACAGCAGCACGTCCGTCCATCGGCCCGGCGCCGCGGCGACTTCACCGGCGCTGGACAGGCTAAGAGCCGTTCCCGCCGCCAGTGGCGGCGGGGCGATCGCCAGCAACAACGTCGCCGTCAACGTCAGCACGCCGACAAGGCTCAGGAGAACGACAAGACGGCGTTGATTCGATCGGGCCATTGAAACATTATCGGCCGGCCCGGCGGCGCAGCGTGAGCGTGGCCTTGGCGTGCGCATAAGCCACCCCAATCGCGGGCGGGTGCCTCATCGCAATCAAACGCCAATGTCTGGTCCCTCCCCTGCGGGGGAGGTTAGGTGGGGGCGGGCGGACGCCTCATCGCAACAAAGCGCAATCACGCTCGACCCTCTCCCTACCCTCTCCCGGCGTACCGGGCGAGGGGTTTGCTTCTCTGGCATCGGCAAGCCGTTATTACATGGCAGGGCCGCCCCCACCTAACCTCCCCCGGAGGGGGAGGAACCAGATGTTGTGGCGATGCGGCGGCCAGCGCGGGCGGTGTTCACTCGTGCGCGGCCAGATCGGCGCGCGTGAGGTGCAGGAACGTGCCGCCGGTATCAAGGGCGATCTTTTTCAGCGGGTCATCCGACGGGGATTCGCCGAGCGTGACGGTATGGAGTTTGACGGTCTTGCCGCGGGCTTTGTCGAGCACTTCGCCGGCGAAGGTCGCATCAAGCTGGTCGGACTTGGCGGTGATGAGCACGATCGCGTCGGGGGTGTTGTTCAGCGCCGTCGTCAGGGCCGATGTGACGCTGGTGGCTTGGCCGGTGGCGACGTTGTCGAACCACTTCTGAAGGCGTGCGACCTCGTCCTTGCTGGCGTAGGCCATGCCATCGCGCGGGTGGGCGTCACGGGTGGCGTTCTCCCAGGCGATCACCTGGAACCGCCGGTCCGGGCCGAGGCTGGCGACCGAGCGGGTGACGAGCGTCTTCAGCGCCGGGAAGTACCCGGCCGTGGCGTCGCCGCGGTCGATGAGGAAAACGGTTTTCTCACCCGGCAGCTTGATCTTCTCGAAGCTCGGTTCCGCCGGCACTTCCATTGCCGCGCCACCGCCGCCCGCGACCGCCGGGCCGGTGGTGGTCGACGCCGACGACCGCAGCAGAAAAATCGCCGCGATCGTCAATATCAGCGCCAGCGCCACGGCGCCGGCGACCAGGATCGGGACGTTGCTCTTTTTCGACGCCGTCTGGGGCGTGGCGTACTGCTGCGTCGGCCGCGACGAGCGGTTTGCCAGTCCGCTGCCGGACAACCCGCTGCTGTGGACGACTTCGGCGAGTTCTTCCAATCCCGACGGGGCCGACGATTCGCCGCGGCGGGATTTCACCTGGTATAGCGCGCGCGGCGATTCGCCCGCGTCGCCGCTTGCCGCCGCCCGCCCGCCGGGGGCGCTGGGGCGATTGCCGGGGCGCGGCACGGTCTGGATCGTGCCGCAGAACTGGCACCGGCAGACGCCGCCGGCGAAGGCGTCGTCGACTTCGAGCGTGTTCTTGCACTGTGCGCAGGTAAGGGAGATCAAGGGTGTCGGGTCCTTCGGGGTTGCTGGAGATTTGGCCGCCGGTCGTTCCGCGGTTTGTTCTGCGGCCGTCGATGCCGTGCCTGGGTCTCCGCTGCGCCGCTTTCTCGCCAGCGGTTCATATACTCTATCGCGTGCACCGTGTCAGCAAGAACCATTTCGCCCGCGTCGTCGAATCGGCGCTGGCCGATCTGCCGCCGAAGTTCGCGGCGGTGCTCGAGCAGGTGCCGATCGAGATCCACACCCGTCCGACGCGCCGCCAACTCCGCTCTGTCGGCCTTGCCGACGACGAACTGCTTCTGGGTCTGTACGTCGGCACGAGCCTGATGGATCGTTCGGTCGATCACGCCCTGGAATACCCGTCGTCGATCTACCTCTTCCAGGAAGACCTCGAAACCGTCAGCGACAGCGAAGCCGACTTAGTCCAGGAAATCCGCACCACCGTCCTCCACGAACTCGGCCACCACTTCGGCATGAACGAAGACGACCTCGACGCCCTCGGCTATGGATGATGAGGGCGGTGTTTTGGTGTTTGGTTTTTCGATATTTTGGCATCTGGATTTTTGGTGACGGTGGTCGCGGAGCGATTTCAAGTACCAGCGGCCGATTCCCAAACACCAAAACACCAAACCCGCTTGTGACGCCCGCCGCCTCCGCGGACAATCCGCTGCGTGGATCACCTCGTCGAATGGATTCTGGCCACCGTTTACCTGCTGCTGGGCCCCGGGGCGTGGGGCGTGTTCTGGCTGGCGAACGTCAAGGGGCGTGGGCGGATGCGCTTGCGGCCTGATCCGCTGCCGGCGTTGCCCGCCGAGCCGGGGGTGACTGTGATCGTGCCCTGCAAGGACGAGGCCGCCGGCATTGCCGCGTGCGTGGAGTCGATCCTCGCTCAGGACTGGGCGAACCTGAAGCTCATCGTCGTCAACGACCGCAGCACCGACGGCACGGGCGACGTGCTCGACCGCCTGGCCGCGGCCGACGCGCGCATGCGCGTGCTGCACGTGCGCGAAGGCGAACTGCCCGCCGGCTGGTGGGGCAAGACGCACGCGATGCACCGCGGCGCCGCCAGCAGCGCGACCGAGTGGATGCTGTTCATCGACAGCGACTGCACCCTCGCGCCCGGCGCGGTGCGGGCCGGCGTCGTCACGGGCGAATCCAAGAACTTCGACCTCGTCAGCTTCGTCCCGCGCTTCATCGGCACGCACTTCTGGGACAAGCTGATGACCCCGATCGGCGGCATCTGCACGAGCGCGATGTACACGCTGATGTTCGCCAACTCGCCCAAGCACACGAACACCGCCTTCGCGTGCGGGCAGTACATGCTCATCCGCAAAAAGGTGTACGACGCGGTCGGCGGCTGGGTGGCGATCCGCCACCTGCCCGCCGACGACGTGGAGATCGCGCGCCTGCTCAAGCGCACCGGCCACCGCCCGCGCCTGGGCTGGGGCATGGATCTGGTGACGGCGCGCATGTACGGCGACTTCGCCAGCGTCTTCCGCGGCTGGGGCCGCAACTTCATCGCTGCCAGCCGCGGCGGGCCGTGGCGCGTGATCGGGGCGATCGCAGTCGTGTGCCTGTGCGTGCTGTCGATTTATCCCGCCGTCGCATGGGGCTTTTACCGCCAGGCCCACCCGGTCAACGCCCTCGGCGGCCTCGGCTGGCTGGCCGCCGCCGCCGGGCATGCGGCGCTGATGACCAGCGGCCTGGCGTCGGCCTATCGCTGGGGCGGCAACCGCGGGGCGTACGCGCTGCTCTGGCCGCTGAGCTCGCTCGTGCTGCTGGCGATCTTCGCGCGCTCGCTCTACCTGTGCGCGACCAAAAAACTCGACTGGCGCGGCGTCTCCTACTCCCTCAACAACGCCGCCAACCCCGCGGCGTAAACGGCCGGCTGGATTTGCCCTGTCGCATTCTTCGCACGAAATGAAATCGGCTATAAATGCCCCTATGAGTGAATACGTCAATGCCCTCTCCGATCACGTCGTCGAGCACGGCGCGATCCCGCGGCT
Organism: Tepidisphaeraceae bacterium; assembly: GCA_036387945.1. Classification (GTDB taxonomy): domain Bacteria; phylum Planctomycetota; class Phycisphaerae; order Tepidisphaerales; family Tepidisphaeraceae; genus DASVSS01. Next base: position 22,091 of record DASVSS010000246.1, read on the forward strand.
GGTCATCCGCCACCCGATGGCCGAGGCGGAACTGTTCATCCAGGGCGCGCACCTCACGCGATGGAAGCCCAAAGACGAGCCGGCAGTGATCTTCGTCAGCCCGCTGGCGAAGTTCGTGCACGGCGTGGGCATCCGCGGGGGGATTCCCGTCTGCTTCCCGTGGTTCGCCAACCACGCCACCGACGCCACGCTGCCGGCCCACGGGTTTGCGCGCACCACGCCGTGGGCCCTGGTCAGCCAGGCCAGCAGCGACAGCGGCGTCGAGCTGGATTTCCGCCTCGTCAGCAGCGAGCAGACGCGCGCGATCTGGCCGCACGATTTCGCCTGCGATCTGCACGTCGCCGTCGGCCGCACGCTCGAGATGCGGATGGTCGTGGCCAATACCGACCGCGTGGCGTTCTCGTTCGAAGAGGCGCTGCACACCTATTACTCCGTCAGTGACGTACGCCAGGTCACCGTGAGCGGCCTGACCGGCGGCGATTATCTCGACAAGCCCGACGGCCTTCAGCGCAAGACCGAATCCGAGCCGGCCGTGCGTTTCACCGGCGAGACCGACCGCGTTTACCTCAACACCACCGCCACCTGCGTAATCGACGACCCCGGCGAGCGGCGGCGCATCGTGGTCGAAAAAGAAGGCTCGCGCAGCACGGTCGTCTGGAACCCCGCCGCCAAGCGCGCTTCCCAGCTCAACGACCTCGGCGAAGCCAACTGGCCCCCGTTCGTCTGCGTCGAAACCGCCAACGTCGGCGAGAACTCGGTGAAGCTCCAGCCGGGCGAAACCCATGCCATGACGATGCGCGTGCGCGTCGAGCGGGACTGACGATCCGGTCCCCTTTCCCGGTATTCCGGGAGAGGGGGCCAGAGCAGCACGGGCAATTCTGCCTCAGGACAAATCCAATGTCCGAAAACCTGCCACTCCCCGTCGCACTCGTCACCGGCGCAGGCCGCGGGATCGGCCGCGCGACGGCCGTCGCGTTCGCCAAAGCCGGCTTTGCCACCGTGCTCGTCGCCCGCAACGTCGCCGAACTCACGGAAACAAAATCCCTGTGCGGCGACAATGCCGTCGTCGAGATCGCCGACGTCCGCGACGGCCCGCGCGCCGACGCGATCGTCGCCGGCACGGTCGCGCGGTTCGGGCGCATCGACGTGCTCGTCAACAACGCCGGCCTCGCGCCGCTCGTGGCGTTCGAGAAGATGACCGAGCAGATTTTCCGCGACACGATCGACACGAACCTGCTGGCCGCATTCCACTACAGCCGCGCGGTGTGGCCGGTCATGCAACGGCAGGGCGGCGGCACGATCATCAACCTCAGCAGCGAAAGCGCCCGCGACCCGTTCGACGGCTTCGCCGCCTACGCCGCCGCCAAGGCCGCTATCAACGCGTTCACAAAGGCCCTCGCCAGCGAGGGCGACGCCCACCACATCCGCGCCATCGCCGTCGCCCCCGCGGGTGTGGAGACGGCGATGCTGCGCAAGATCGCTACGCCCGAGCAACTCCGTCCCGCCGACGTGCTGACGCCCCAAGACGTTGCCGACGCGATCCTCGCCGCCGCGACTGGCCCGCTCCGACACGCGAGCGGCGAAGTCATCTATCTGCACAAACGCGCGTAGCGCGGCGTCTGGTTCCTCCCCTTCCGGGGAGGTTAGGCGGGGGGCGGCCCCTTGACCTGCAATAACGGCTCGCGGTCGTCAGAGAAGCAAACCCCTCGCCCGGTACTCCGGGAGAGGATAGGGAGAGCGCCGGAGCGTGAAGGCGTTTCGTTGCAATGAGGCGTCCGCCCGCCCCCACCTAGCCTCCCCCGCAGGGGAGGGACCAGACGGGCGCTTCATTGTGATGACGGGATTCCTCCGGCGGCGCCGGCGTCTTGCATTGCTCTGAGTCCCCGTCCGATTGTCGCCTGTGTTACACTGCCGCGATCGCTCATGCCCACGATGGTGCACGACATTCTCGGCCCCGACGGCGCGATCGCGCGTCGGCTGGGCAAAGGGTACGAGGCCCGGGAGCAGCAGCTCGAGATGGCCGCCGCCGTCAACCGCGCGCTGGACGCCGGCCGGCACCTCGTCGTCGAAGCCGGCACCGGCGTGGGCAAGTCCTTCGCCTATCTCGTGCCGGCGATCGATTACGTCCTCAAGCACAAAAAGCGCGTCGTCATCAGCACGCACACGATCAGCTTGCAGGAACAGCTCGTCGACAAAGACATCCCGCTGTTGCAGAGCGTGTACCCCGACGAGTTCAGCGCCGTGCTCGTCAAAGGCCGTGGCAATTACCTCTGTCATCGCCGGCTCGACCAGGCACGGGCGCGGCAGAACATGCTGTTCGAAACCGACGCCCAGCGCGAAGGGCTGTGGCAGATCGAGGAGTGGGCCCAGGACACGCGCGACGGCTCGCTCGCCAGCCTGCCGGTGCTGCCCGACCCCAGCGTGTGGGAGAAGGTCAACGCCGAGGCCGGCAACTGCCTCGGCAAGCGGTGCGGCCACTTCGAAAAATGCCACTGGCAGGCCGCCAAGCGCCGCATGCAGAGCGGGCAGCTGCTGATCGTCAACCACGCGCTGTTCTTCAGCGACCTGGCCTTGAAGATGGCCGGCGCGACGTACCTGCCGAAGTACGACGCGGTGATCTTCGACGAAGCCCACACCCTCGAAGACGTCGCCGGCCAGCACTTCGGCATCCGGCTCAGCGAAAGCGCGGTGCGGTATCAACTCCGCAGCCTGTACGACCGCCGCCGCGGCGCGGGCATCCTCAGCACCCACGGCGCTTCGGCCAATCCCGCCATCGGCTGCGTGCTCGAACTGCACGACGCCGCCGAGACGTTCTTCGACCGCATCGCCCTGTGGCAGGAAAAGTTCGGCCGCCCCAACGGACGGGTGCACGAGCCGGTCGACGTGCCGAACAACCTGTCGCCGAAGCTCAACGACCTGGTGAAGTACATCAAAGAGATGATCGCCAGGCTCGGCGAAGACGAAGCGGCGGTAAGCGAACTGGGCAGCCTGGCGATGAAAGTCGGCGGCATGGCCGACACCGTCGACGCGGTGATGCGCCAGAGCATGCCCGACGCCGTCTACTGGTTCGAGCAGACCGGCCGCCCGCGCCGGCTGAGCTTGCACGCGGCGCCGATCGACGTCGCCGAGGGCTTGCGCACGCAGTTGTTCGAGAAAGTCGGCCGGGTGGTGCTGACGAGTGCGACGCTGGCGACGGGAGAGACGCGGTCCGAGCGAGCTGGCTCACGAAAACGTGGGGTGGGCGTCCCACCCGCCAGAGACCCCGAAGAGATCACCAAAAAGAAAAGCCATCGCCTGCCACATTGGACCAAGCAGAATAGCGTCTATGCCGTCACTTTCCGACTCGACGATTCATTGCCACTCGTGAAGCGACAAGCGTTAGAAAAAAGCGGCCCAGATGCCGAGGCTTCTGATCCGAGCGACGTCGAACTCGTCGATGCCGAATTCCGTCGTCTCGATGAGACGCTGGGACAGGGGCTCGGGTCGTGCGTTCTTCGTGCGCCTGAAGTGGCCGACATCGTCGTCAGCGCACTCGGTCATTTTGACGACGAGCGATACAGGTTGTTCGGCTGGTGCGTGATGCCCAACCACGTCCATGTGGTTTTGCAGCCGCTAGGCATATTCGAGCTTCCCGCGATCATGCACACGATCAAGTCGTTCACCGCCAAGCAGATCAACGCCTTCCTCGGTCGGTCCGGCACGCTGTGGCAATCGGAGTATTACGACCATCTCGTGCGGGACGAACGCGACTTTCGCGCCCAAATTCAATATGTGCTGGACAACCCGAACCGCGCGAAGCTGGACGACTGGCGATGGGTCGGCGCGAATGAAGATCATGTTTTCGCACACGTGAACCATGTGGAAGATGGTTCTGGCGGGCGGGACGCCCGCCCCACGGTTTCGGGAACCGTCCGCCCGCCGCCCGACCCGCGCTTCGCCTTCATCACCCGCCGGCTCGGCCTCGACGCCGCCGAGACGCTGCACCTGGGCTCGCCGTTCGATTACGCGCAGCAGGCGACGCTGTACATCGAAAACAATCTCCCCGATCCCGCCGACGCGCTGCGGTTCGGGCCGGCGGCGGCGGAGAAGATCCTCAAGTATCTCCAGCACACCCACGGCGGGGCGTTCGTGCTCTTCACGAGCTACAAGGCCCTGCTCGATGCCGCGAACCTGCTCAAGGACCGAATCGACGCCCTCGGCCTGCCGATGCTCGTGCAAGGCCAAGGCGCGCCGCGCAAGGTGCTGCTCGACCGATTCCGCGCCCTCGACGACGCCGTGCTGTTCGGGACGAGCAGCTTCTGGCAGGGCATCGACGTGCAGGGCGAAAAGCTGCGCAACGTCATCATCGTGAAGCTGCCGTTCGCCGTCCCCGACGAGCCGCTGACCGAGGCCAAGCTCGAATCCATCCGCCGCGGCGGCGGCAATCCGTTCATGGACTTGTCGGTGCCCGAAGCGGTCATCAAGCTCAAGCAAGGCTTCGGCCGATTGATCCGCAGCAAGACCGACCGCGGCATCGTGGTCATCCTCGACAACCGCGTCCGATCGCGCCGCTACGGCCAACTCTTCCTCGACGCACTGCCGGCATGCCGAACGATCGACGTCCGGGATTGAGGGGATGGTGTTTTGGTATTCGGGTGTTTTGGTGTTTTGGGGGCGGCGGCTTTGGGCTGCGTTCCGATCCACACTCGCCCCGATGCCAGAACCCAAACACCAAACCACCAAACGCCAAACCCCAAGCTAAAAATAATCCCCGCCCGCCGTCGAACCGCTTGACTCTACAGTCCGCCACGCTTCAATACCGCCCGGATGCCCCGGTGGAGGGGCGATGGAAGGAATATTTGCGTCGCCTGCCTCCCGAGGGCGTCGTGGAAGAACGGAAGCTGCTATGAACGTTTTGCTCGAGGCCAACACCCCGCTGCTCGCTCCCCTGCCCGACGCCGCTGAGTTCGAGAAGCTCGACGTCCAGCTCAACACCGTGCTCCCCCAGGCCGCCAAGAAGGCCGCCGGCGACGACGAGCCCGAGGCCGACGCCGAAGAGGACGAGGAGTTCGCCGACGGTGACGAAGACGCGGCCGAAGAAGAAGAACTCGAGGACGAAGAAGAAGACGACGAATTCGACGACGACGAAGACGAGGATGAAGACGACGAGGACGAAGACGACGACGATGAGGACGAAGAAGAAGGCGACGACTATTACAGCGACGACGACGACGACTTCGAAGACGAAGACGAAGACTTCGACGACGAGTAGCCGCTCACGCCGCCGTTCCTTTTCATGACCGCAATCAGCAAGCCCACGCCGCGATCGGCGTGGGCTTGTTCGTTCGGGCTGATCGCATTAGCGGCCCGCTGCGGCCTAAGAACTGAATCCTTCTCCCGGTATCCCGGGAGAGCGCAATCATATACTTGACTCAGCCGGTGCGCTGCGATGCCAGTAGCACGGGCGTCCCGCCCGTGTTCGCGTCGTAAGACGCGGCATTTCTCACTGCGGCCGCGGCAAACACGGGCGGGACGCCCGTGCTACAAGAACTTCGGCCGCCTTGCTGTGTTAAGTATGTGATTGCGCCCGGAGAGGGTAGGGAGAGGGCCGGGGTAACGACGCGTTTCATTGCGATGAGGCGCCCGGCCGCCCCCACCTAACCTCCCCCGGTGGGGGAGGAACCGGAGAGGCGATTTGTGGTTTACCTGGATGCGTTGCTCGTCGAGTGGACTGCTCCGCTAGCGCCCGCGAAACATCGTGTGCGGTGGATGGCGTATTTTGACCGGTAGAGGAGACGAAACGCCGCGGTTAATCCGCGCCCGCGCGGCCGCGCTTCACTTCGCTGCGCCGCCGCTTGCCTTCGAGCCGGCGCTCCTTGCTGCCGCGCGACGGCTTGGTCTTCCGGCGGCGCTTCGGCTCGACGACCGCGCGCACGATCATCTCGCGCAAGCGGTCGATCGCCGCGGCACGGTTCTGTTCCTGGCTGCGGCTCTCGTGGGCGTCGACGTGGATCTCGTCCGCCGCCGTCAGCCGCGATCCGGCCATCGCCCGCAAGCGTGTGCGGGCGGCGTCGGTCATGCCTTCGATCGCCCCCACGCTCAGCCACGCCTCGGCCCGCGAGTTCACCTTGTTGACGTTCTGCCCGCCGGGGCCGCTCGCGCGCGAGAATTGAATCCGCACCGCGCCCGCCGCCACACGCACGTTGCCGACGGCAATGAGGGCGGGAGGAAGGATTGGGGCGTCGGACTCAGCGGGCATGACGGGGTCTTTTGCTAATGTTACGGCCGATTATCAATCGCCGGTGCGGAGGTGGGCACGGTGCCCGTCGTTGGGACTGGGCCACCGGGCTGCCGCAATCGCTTCACATCCGTCGAGTACCATTTCTGCAATTCCTGAAGCCGTCCCTGCTGCGCGGCGGATAAATTCCTAGCCTTCGGAAGGTCACTCCAATTCAGCAGCAGACGCCATTGGCCGTCAACCCGGACCGCGTACGCGGCCTCGTACTTCGTCGGCTTCTGGGCTGTCGTGTGCTGGGTGACCAGCGCGGCGCAGTCGTCGATCACGCGCTCGTTCAGCACTTGCGTCTGCAGCCCGGCGAATGCGCCAGCGTCAATCTCGGCCATCACGCGCTCCCAGCCGTCGGGCCGCTCACCGGTATCCATTTTGAACAGCAGCGACCCGGCCTTTGCCTTGTCACCGCCTTTCGCCGCGGCCACGAAATCCATGAAAGCTTGCCGCGCATCGACCGGTGGGTTCGCCGTGCCGGGCGACGACTGATCGCACGCGAGCGGGATCGCCAACAGGCAGCATGCCGTAAAAGTGTTGGCCTTGTTTTTCATTCGCATTTTTGAATCCGAAAAGCAGATACTACACCAACTGATCCAGCCCGCCGAAGGCCACCACTTCGTGGCTGAAGAATGGCTCGGCGTGCTTCGTGCCGATGCGGCTGCCGAAGTAGTCGCCGGTGACTTTGACCAGGCCGAACAGCTCGTCGCTGACCTGCGACGGGTAGCAGCGCATCGCCGCCTCCTTCTGTGGCCAGGTGTCGCTGACGTCGATGCAGAACGTCGGGTTGATGTTCAGGCGCAGGTGCGTGCAGAAGTAGTAGATGATGCGCTTGGGGTGCCACGGGTCGCCCTCGATGGGGCTCTTGGTGAGCTTGGCGTCGAACCGCGCGTCCTCGGCGATGCGGGTGACGGCGACGTGGTCGGGGTGGGCGTCCGGGGCGTACGGGACGAACAACACGTTGGGCTTGTGACGGCGGATCTCGGCGGCAAGACGGTAGCGGGCGTCGATCGTGTGCTGCACCTGGCGGTTGGGCAGGCCGATCAGGGTTCTCTCAACGCCTAATGCCCGGGCCGCTGAAGCGGCCTCGGCGGCTCTGATCTCGGGGCTGCCGCGCGGGGTCGGCTCGCCGTTGGTCATGTCGATGAGGTGGACGGCGTGGCCCTGGGTCTTGAGCTTGGCGATCGTGCCGCCCATGCCCAGTTCCTGATCGTCCGGGTGCGGGCCGATGACGAGAAAGCTTGCCATAGGCCAGCAGTATACGCGCGGATCGTGCGGGGGAGCTAAGCCGCTAGCGGCTTAGCCTTGGGCGTACACGCGCTCTAGCGCGTCGACCATCACCTTCGTGTCGAAGCGCGACAAAGCGAACGCACGGCCGCGCTCGCCCATGGCGCGGGCGGTAGATTGATCTTGCAATAATCGCGATAGTCGATCGGCGAGAATCGCACGGTCGAACGGCGGGACGAGGTAGCCGGTTTCGCCGTCGAGCAGCCCTTCGCGATTGCCGTCGATGTCGTAGGTGACGACCGGGCAGCCGGCGAGCTGGCCCTGCGGCAGGGCGCGGGCGAGGCCCTCGCGGCGGCTGGGGTGAACGAGCACGTCCATCGCCGCCGTCAGCCGCGGCACGGCCGTGGGCGGGACGAGGCCGACGAGGACGAAGCGGGATTGCAATCCCATCGCCTTGATCTGCGCTTCGAACGCATCGCGCAGCAGGCCGTCGCCGATCCAGAGGAATTTGAGGGCGGGAAACCGCTCGCACAACGCCGGCGCGAGGGCGAGCAGATCGTCGTGGCCTTTGAGGTGGAACAGCCGCGCGATCGTGCCGACGACGACGTCACCTTCGGCGATCCCCAGTTCGCGCCGCACGTCGTCGCGCCCGGCGGCGGCGTCGACGAACGGCTTTGTCTCCATCCCGCTGTAGACGGTGACGTACTGCTCCGGCCGCCCGATGCCGGCGGCGAGGGACTGGTCGCGCATCGCATCGGCGACGCAGACGATCTTATGGCAATGCCTCGCGGCGTTCTTTTCCAGCAGCTTGTAGGCGGTGTTCACGTACGCCCTTGTGCTGGCGGTGAACGCCAGGCCGTGAATGGTGTGGATGATCTTCGGCACGTCCGCGGCGCTGGCCGCCCACCGGCCGAGGATGCCGGCCTTGCTGGAGTGGGTGTGAACGACGTCGGGCCGCGTGTCGGCGAATCGGCTGCGCAGCGCACGGTACGCCGCCACGTCCGCCGGGCCGATCGCGCGGACGAGCGAATCGATCACTTCCACGCGGTAGCCGTACGTCCCCGCGCGCTCCATGAGCGAACCTTCGGGCCCCGCCGGCGGGCCGGTGAAGAGCGTCACGTCGTGCCCGAGATCGTGCTGGCCTTCGCAGCTCAGCAGCGTGTTCTCCTGCGCGCCGCCGACGATCAGGCGGGTGATGACGTGGGCGATTTTCATGCGAAGGATGAAGTGTGAAGAATAGAGCGAGCGCCCGCTTTCATCCTTCCGATCACGCCGCTTGACGATACGCTCGCACTGGCAAGCCGAGCGCGGGGCGCGACACCGGCACGGTCGCGGGTTGCGGCGTCGGGCGGCGGTAGTCGAAGAGGGCCTTGAGCTTGAGGAAGTGCTTCTCGAAGGCGTGGAAGCAGACGTACGCGATCAGCCACGAGCAGCCGATCGACAGCACCGCGTGGGCCACGATCGCCCGCGGGTAGGAGCCCAGCAGTTGGTGCAGGCCCGTCCACGGGAAGAACTTGATGAACAGCTCGTTGAAGAACATGTGCGTGACGTAGATGCCGTAGCTGTACTTGCCCAGGCTGGAGAGCACCGGGTTGGCGACGATCCGGCAGGCGAGCGTGCCGCTCTTGACCGATGCCGCCGCCAGCACGAGGAACGCGCTGATGATCGCCAGCATGCTGTAGCCGAGCGTGGTGGTGAGCAGGTCGTCGCGGTGCAGACGGCCCATGGAGACGATTGTCGCCCCGAGCACCACCGCCGCCAGCCCCGCCATCCATGCCGAGCGCGGCAGCCAGGTCTTCAGGCCCGCGGGCTGGGTAATCAGCACCGCCGTCAGCGCGCCGATCGCCAGGGAATCGACGCGGCAGGGCGTGAGGACGTACGGCACGACCGAGTCAAACCCCGCCAGCATCAGCATCGCCCGCAGCACCGGGGCGCCAAGGATGCACAGCCCGCACACCTTCACCAGGCCCTGGCGCGAGCAGAAGAAGACCACGACCGGCCAGATCAGGTAAAAATGTTCTTCGACGGCCAGCGACCAGAAATGATTCACCGCGCCCCAGCGCTCGCCGGTGAGGGCGATCTTGATGTTCCCCCCGTAGAGCCACAGCCAGCTTTGGCCTTCGAGCATCGACGGCAGATCCTTGACGGTGTTGCCGAAGAACGTGTTCACTACTTTTGCAATGATCGGCGTCCCCGCCATCACCGGCAGCGCCAGCAGCAGCACCGTGAGCACGACGTAGTAGATCGGAAAAATCCGCAGCGTGCGGCGGGCGAAGAAGTTGAGGAAGTAATCCGGCCCGTGCTTGGTTTTGAGCAGGATGGCCGTGATGAGAAAGCCCGAGAGCACGAAGAACAAATCCACGCCGATCCACCCGGTGTGGGCCATGCCCAGCATGCGCTGGGTGAAGGCGTTGCCGCTGACGGCGGGCGTGAAGTGGTGCACGAGCACCAGCAATATGGCGATGCCGCGCAGCCCGTCGATGGCGGGCATGTGCGGGATGACCGCGCCGGCGGGGCGGGGAGAAATCAGGTGCGTCTTGCGCGTGGACATAGGTGATCTGCCTTTGACCGGCACGCCTGCCCTCCCTCGAACAATGAGGGCCACGGGTAGAGCAAAACGTGTCCACGGTCTAAACTCTTTCGATGTATCGGACGTGCACTGACAAACCATTGAGGCAAAAAATGCTAAAGACCGTGGGACGAATGGCCGCAGGGATCGGATTGATGACCGCCACGCTCGCCGTGGCGCAGGACCGCGGCGAGGTCGGGCCGAACGTGCCGGCGGTGTGGGTGCGGGCGGGGTTCAAGGTCACCCTCGCCGCCGAAGACATCGGCCGGCCTGTGCGGTTCATGCAGTTCGGCGACGACGGCACGCTCTACGTCAGCCAGCCCGGGCCGGGAAAGATCGTCAGCCTCAAGGACAAAGACGGCGACGGCGCGTACGAAACCAAGGCCGACTTCCTCACCGGGTACAAGCAGGTGCACTCGATGGCGTTCGACGACGGCTGGCTCTACGCCACCAGCAGCGACGACGGCTCCTGCCGCCGCATGCGCGACACCGACGGCGACGGCAAGGCCGACCAGGTCGAGACGTTCCTCAAGCCCGGCTCGGTCCCCGCCGGCGGCGGGCACCCGTTCCGCGGGATCGTCATCAGCGATTCCCACGTCTACGTCAGCGTCAGCGACCCCTCGAACATGAGCGAGGATTTGCCCAGCGCCAACAAAAGCGTCTACCGCTTCAACAAAGAAGGCGGCGAAAAGATGCAGTACGCCACCGGCCTGCGCAACACCGAAAAGCTGCGCCTGCGCCCCGGCACGCAGGAAGTGTGGGGCCTCGACCACGGCTCGGATAATTTCGGCGCCACCTGGGAAGGCAAAGGCCGCAACCGCCCGCAGCCGATCACTGACCTGCTGCCCGGCGAAGAACTGAACCGGATCGAAGAAGGCAAGTTCTACGGCCACCCGTTCGTGAGCAACAACCGCATCATCCGCCCGGAATTTTCCAAGCGCGACGACATCCTCGAACTGGCGACCAAGACCACGCCCCCGGCGTGGATCCTGCCCGCGCACTGGGCGGGCAACGGGTTCACGTTCCTGGCCAAGGACTATTTCCCCGGCATGAAGGGGGACATCTTCGCCGCCTATCACGGCTCGTGGAACAGCAGCGCCCGGGTGGGGTACCGCGTCGAGCGCATCCTGTTCGACCCCGCCACCGGCCAGCCGTGCGGCAACATGCCGATCGTCATCGGCCTCGGCGACGACGGCCGCCAAGTTCTGATGCGCCCCGTCGACTGCGCCGAAGCCCCCGACGGCACGGTGCTGTTCAGTTGTGACACGACCCAGAAGGTGTACCGCATCAGCAAAACAGGCTGAAGCGGGGGGAGGCCAGATCCTGTCGGCGCTACACGCCGGTCCCCTCTCCCGGTACTCCGGGAGAGGGGACCGGATATAAGGAAGTCGCGCGCTGCAAGGGTTGATACGCCATGCTGTCATGCTGCTGCGGCGGCCACACGGGTTAGAAACCCGCGGTCACGGAGTCAAAGAAATGATGTCGTCATCGCAACACCGGCCGGGCAGGGCGTCGTACCTTCCGGTGCTGCTGGCCATCGGCGCAGTCGGCGCGGCGCTCCTGCGGCCGCGGGCAGAGGAAGCGGCCCATCTTCCCGTCGCCCCGCCCGCCACGCAGCCGGCAGTCGTTGTCGGGCCGATCACCTACTACAACAACAACTGCAACCGCTGCCACGGCCAGGTCGACGCCGCCTATCCCGACAGCAAGAACCCGCCCAAGGGCGAGCAGCTCAAGCAAGTGATCCAGGAGATGGCCGAAGGCCCCGCCCAGGCCCCGCTGGACGAAGCGGCTTTGGCCGAGCAGGTGAAACTCCACGAAGCGATCTTCGGCGGCGGGCCTTATGTGTGGACGCCCCACTTGTTGCAGCAGTCGAAAGACCTACCTCCGGTCCTGTCCGAAACGATCCCCGGAACCAAGCTCGTCAACCGCACGGAGAAGGGCGACGTGCCGATTGTCGTCAATGGATATCAGTTCTCGCGCCCCGGGGTGCGTACCAGCATCGTTGCCGAACGAAACGGCAAAACGCTTCTCGGAGAAATCTCAGTGCAGGCGGCGCCGACCCAGCCGGCGGATTCTCCTGCCCCATAGATCGTTAGAGGAACGCGCTGCGTCGGCGTCGCGCGGTGCCGAGTGAGCGGCAAAGCA
>DASVSS010000247.1:0-2424 GCA_036387945.1 Tepidisphaeraceae bacterium
ATGATGCTATTGCATTGGCGCTCAATGAGCGTTGTATTGCTGACATTTTGATAATTCGCTGTACGGGGAGCACTTTGTCAGGTGAACGCGTAATCTCTTGTATGGCACCTTGTTTCGCGGTTCCCACAGACAATGTACTAGCTAGTCAACTCGCTTTAGTACTATTGAGGCGAACAGCCCAACTTCAATTCGCCAAATGGGAAATAGGAACCTACGACGACGCAGACTGGTTCTATCTCAATGTCGATTTGCTTGCACAGACACTTGACGACGAAGAGCTCAGCGCGGCGTTGACTGCACTGATCAACGAATCTGCAGCATTCAAGAAGGAACTTCAGAAGACTAATATAGACTTTTAATTTTGTAGGTCGGGGTTCATCCCACCCTACCAAAACCGTTGTACTTCGCCGTCGTCATGTCATAATTCGGTCGGAGTCAATCATGCTCAATGTCGGCGACATCGAAGTGGACGAATCCGTGATTCAGGAAGCTATGCGGATTTCTGGAAAGAAGGAACCGAAGGCCGCGATCTTGGCGGCATTGCGGGACTACACTCGGCCGCGCTCGCAGAAGGAAGTTATTCAATTCCTTGGCACGAGCGACGGCTTCTACACGGATGAGGAGCTGCGGCTCGACCGTGAGAGGGACATGTGACTTTCCCGCCGCCCGAGGTTCCGAAATACGTGCTAATCGACACAAGCGCTTGGACGCACGCGCTGCGCAGGAAGGGCGATGCGGCTATCCGCGCGAAGGTTGACGCCGAGATGGCGGCTGAACGTGCTGCGTGGTGTCAGATCATCCGCCTCGAACTCTATCGCGGCGCGAACAACGATTGGGACTTAGAGCTGCTCTCGTTTTTGGAAGCAAACGTGAAACCACTCGCGATCTCTGCCGACGTTTGGGATATGGCAATTCACATCAATCGAGAACTTCGTTCCGATGGCATCACGCTGCCAGTGCCCGACACGGTCATTCATGCCTGTGGGATGGTTCACAACGCGCGGATCCAACACAACGACAAGCACTTCGACTTGCTTCAGACGCGATTTCCGATTTACTAGCAGCACTTATGCCCTGGCTCGCCGAAGACCGTCGTCATACCCGCGTCGCGCAAGGTCAGCCGCTGCTGACCGAGCAGCTCAAATCGCTTTTGCGCGACAAGTACTTCCCGCGCTATCCCACCAAGCGCGCCGTGCTGTTGCCGGCGCTGCACCTGGTGCAGCACGAGTACAACTGGCTGCCGAGCCAGGCGGTGGCGGAGGTGGCGGAGTTTCTGGAGATCGCGCCGGCCGAGGCGCTGGATACCGCGAGCTTTTACGAAGAGTACTGGCTGCGGCCCAAGGGCAAGTACCTGTTGCAGGTCTGCCGGTCGCTGACCTGCGAGTTGTGCCAGAGCGGGATGCTCACCGAGACGTTGTCGCAAACGCTCAGCGTCGAACCCGGCGAGACGACTGCCGACGGGCGGTACACGCTCGTCGAGCTCGAATGCCTCGGCGCCTGCGGCGGGGCGCCGGTGCTGATGGTCAACGAGCGCTTGTACGAGAACGTTGACGTCGAGCAACTGACGGAAATCCTCAAAACCCTGCCCGACGACCCGCACGATTTCAAAGACCCCGGCGTGACATGGGAACAGGGCACCGGCCACTGACCCAACAGACGCTAAGCACGTCGGCGAAGCAGGCCAATGCCTATCAGCATCACCGCTGATAGGATGGCCGGCTCGGGAACGACGCTGCCGGAGCGCACAGTGAAATCGTCGAGGTATGCGTCGCCGCTTGCGGTGATCAGTCCGCTCCCGCGGGCACCGAACGAGACGAGCAGGTCGCCGGAATCCCAGACGGTGTTGACGGTGTCGTTCAACGTATAAAGGGTTGCGCCGCCTTCGATCGCAAACGCCAGGTCATCGCCTGCGGCGTTGTAGGAGATTACTAGCGTGCCGGTGGCGCTCGCGGGGCCGAAGGCATCGGGCAGGGCCGGCTGCACGTCGTCGGTGCGGTGCGACACGCCATAAGAGGGAGATGCCCCGACGTAACTGATGCCGATTGCGGCGGAGTCGAAGCCGGCCACATCTTTGCCGACGCCAAAGACCAGTCCCAGCGGCGGGGTGCCACTGCCGGGCGCGAAGTTCGTAAAGCTGTAGCGTATGGCGATCTCGAAGCTGCTCGCCGTCGACATGCGGAATCCCGCGATGCCATCGCTCAGGTACAGAGCGTCGCCCGTCGCCGAACCGTTGCCGCTCGAGATCACTTCGAGTCGGCCGTTTTGTTCGACGACGTTCAGGCGCGCCGCGTCGTCGGCCACGAGCGACCATTGCGGGCTGCGGGTGTTGTCATTGAAGTCGTCATTCACCGCCGCCGGCGCGAGGGACGCGGTAGCGGCAACGAGGGCTATGGCCAATGCGGTTCGCACCATGGGTGCCATCAT
>DASVSS010000248.1:0-3087 GCA_036387945.1 Tepidisphaeraceae bacterium
GGCCGCAAGCTCGAGCACGCGATCCTCATGCTCGTGCCCGAGGCGTGGCAGAACAACCCGCTCATGGACCCGGATTTGCGCGCTTTCTACGAGTACCACGCGCTGCTCATGGAACCGTGGGACGGCCCGGCGAACATCGCCTTCACCAACGGCGAGCAGATCGGCGCGATCCTCGACCGCAACGGCCTGCGCCCCAGCCGCTACTTCGTCACCAAAGACGACTTCGTCGTCATGGCCAGCGAGGCCGGCACGCTGGCGATCGACCCCGCCAACGTCGCCCGCAAGTGGCGCCTGCAGCCGGGCAAGATTTTCCTCATCGACTTCAAGAAGAAGCGCATCGTCGACGACAGCGAAGTCAAATCCGGCCTGGTCGACAACCGCCCGTGGAAGCGCTGGCTGGACGAGAACCTGATCGAGCTCGAAAGCCTGCCGGACCTGGCCGCGAAGGATGAAGTCCGAAGGGTGAAGGATGAAAAGAGTGATTCCCCCCTCACCCCTCACCCTTCGCCCCTTCTCACCCAGCAACAGGCCTTCGGTTACACCAACGAAGACCTGCGGCTGCTGATGATGCCGATGGCCGTCACCGGGCAGGAGGCGGTCGGCAGCATGGGCACCGACACGCCGCTGGCATGCCTGAGCGACAAGCCGCAGTTGCTGTTTCATTACTTCAAGCAGCTGTTCGCGCAGGTGACGAATCCGCCGCTGGACGCGATCCGCGAGGAGATGGTCACCAGCCTGATCACTTACCTCGGCCGCGAGGGAAACCTGCTGACCGAAGAGCCGACGCACGCGCGGCTGATCAAGCTCAAGAGCCCGATCCTCACCAACGCCGAGTTCGCCAAACTCGCGGCGCTGGACAACGACGAACACAAGACGACCTCGCTCAGCACGCTTTTCGATGTCGCCGAAGGCCCCGCCGGCATGGCCGCGGCGCTGACGGCCCTGGGCGAGAAGGCCGTCGAAGCCGTGCGCGACAACCGCGCGTCGGTGCTCGTGCTCAGCGACCGCGGCGTCGACCGCGACCGCGCCGCCATCCCGTCGCTGCTGGCGACGGCGTCGGTGCACCATCACCTCATCCGCAGCGGCCTGCGCGCCCAGTGCGGCCTGGTGATCGAGACCGGCGAAGCCCGCGAGACGCACCATTTCTGCCTGCTGCTGGGCTACGGCGCCGGGGCGATCAATCCGTACCTGGCGCTGGACACCATCGCCGACCTGCACGCCGACGGGTTTCTGCCCGGCGACATGACGCCCGAGTACGCGCAGAAGAACTTCGTCAAGGCCGTCAACAAGGGCATTCTTAAAGTCGCCAGCAAGATGGGCATCAGCACCGTCCAGAGCTACCGCGGGGCGCAGATCTTCGAGGCCGTCGGCCTGAGCAAGGAGCTGATCGCCGCCCACTTCACCGGCACGCCCAGCCGCATCGGCGGCATCGGGATGGACATCGTGGCGACCGAATCGCTCATGCGCCATCACAAGGCGTACCCGCCGATCAAGGTCGACGCTGAGATGCTCGACGTCGGCGGCAACTACCAGTACCGCCGCCACGGCGAGTACCACCAGTGGAACCCCGACACCGTCGCCAAGCTCCAGCACAGCGTGCGCATCGACAGCTACAAAACGTACCTCGATTACGCGAAGCTGCTCAACGACGAATCCCGCGCCCGCTGCACGCTGCGGGGCTTGCTGCAGTTCAAGAACACGCGCCCGATCCCGATCGAGCAGGTCGAGCCGGCCAAGGAGATCGTCAAACGCTTCGTCACCGGCGCGATGAGCTTCGGCAGCATCAGCAAAGAAGCCCACGAGACGATGGCGATCGCCATGAACCGCCTCGGCGGCAAATCCAACACCGGCGAAGGCGGCGAAGACGCCGATCGCTTCAAGCCCGACGCCAACGGCGATTTGCGCCGCAGCGCCATCAAGCAGATCGCCAGCGGCCGCTTCGGCGTCACCGCCGAATACCTCGTCAACGCAGACGAGCTGCAGATCAAGATGGCCCAGGGCGCCAAGCCCGGCGAAGGCGGGGCGCTAAGCGGCAACAAAGTCGACGAAGTCGTCGGCAAGCTGCGCCACTCCACGCCCGGCGTCGGCCTCATCAGCCCGCCGCCGCACCACGACATCTACTCCATCGAGGATCTGGCGCAACTCATCCACGACCTGAAGAACGTCAACCCGCAGGCCCGCATCAGCGTGAAGCTCGTGAGCGAAGTCGGCGTGGGCACGATCGCCGCCGGCGTCGCCAAGGCCAAGGCGGATCACATCCTCGTCAGCGGCGACGGCGGGGGCACGGGCAACGCCCCGCAGAGCAGCATCAAGCACACCGGCCTGCCGTGGGAGCTGGGCATCAGCGAAACCCAGCAGGTGCTGCTGATGAACGGCCTGCGCAGCCGCGTGACCTTGCAGACCGACGGCCAGATGAAGACCGGCCGCGACGCCGTCATCGCCGCGTTGCTCGGCGCCGAAGAAGTCGGCTTCAGCACCGCGCCGCTCGTCGCCGCCGGGTGCATCATGATGCGCGTCTGCCACCTCAACACCTGCCCCGTCGGCATCGCCACGCAGGACCCGGAGCTGCGCCGCAAGTTCACCGGCAAGCCCGAGCACATCGTCAACTACATGTTTTTCGTCGCCGAAGAAGCCCGGCAGTACATGGCCGAGCTGGGCTTTGCGACCTGGGACGAAATGGTCGGCCGCGTCGACTGCCTGGAGTTTGCCGACGTCAGTGACCACTGGAAGGCCAGCACCCTCGACCTCTCGCCGATCCTTTACCAGCCCGCCGTCCGCGACGGCGACTCGCGCCACCGCACGATGAGCCAGGACCACGGCCTGGCCAAGGCGCTGGACAACGAGCTTATCCGCCACGCCCGCGCCACGATCGACGACAACGGGGCGACGAAGACGCGCCGCGACCTCACCAGCCGTAACGTCAACCGCACGGTGGGCACGATGCTCAGCGGCGAAGTCGCCCGCGCCCGCGGGTACGACGGACTGCCCGACGGGTCGATCCACTTCAAGTTCGAAGGAAGCGCCGGCCAAAGCTTTGGGGCGTTCCTCAGCCGCGGCATCACGCTGGAAATGGAAGGCGAAGCCAAC
>DASVSS010000249.1:0-3432 GCA_036387945.1 Tepidisphaeraceae bacterium
GCGCGCCATTTCCTGCAGGTGCAGGCCGAGGTGTACGAAGAGCCGCTCAAGCGGTTGACGCCGGCGGCGGCGGCGGCCCTGTCGGCGTACGCCTGGCCGGGCAACGTGCGTGAACTGGCGAACGTGATCGAGCACGCCCACGTCCTGTCGCACGGCGACCTCGTCGACGTCGCCGACCTGCCGCCGCGGCTCACGGCCCGGCCGGCCGCGACGCGCGGCGGCGATCAGTCGCTTCATATGCCCACGATCGAGCGCGACACGATCGCCGAAGCCTTGCGCCGCTGCGGCAACAACAAGGCAGCCGCCAGCCGGCTGCTGGGCATGAACATCCAGCGGCTCAAACGCCGCATGGAAATCCTCGGCGTCCGCGGCACGCCTTAAGCGCAGCGGTCCTCGTTTCACAACGCCATTGACGTCACGGAGCACGCTCGTTTTCTCGAGCGTGCTTCGTGCGTTTGCGTGGGCGCGCAACAGTCATTCACGCACCCCTCGGACGATTGCGATGTTGCGATCGGGTTAAAACAACCTGCACGTCATTCTGAACTGCGCGCCGCTTTGGGCCCGGAAACGTCGGGCCGCGGGCGCACGCGCCGGGCGCTGGGGAAGGTCAAAACAACCGACCACCCGCCATTTGCCGCGGGCGACCGCAAAAGCCCTGGACGCTAGAAATCGCCTGGAAAAACAGGGCAGAAATGCGGATCGGAAAAAATTAAAACGTCCCGGCACGGTTCTCGCTTTAGGTCATTCATCGCCGGCCATGAATGGTCGGTTGCGTGAAACGAGGACAACCGTGCTGCTCGACGAAGAAACCATCCGTGTGCTTGCCGTGAACTGCCGCGTGAGCGGCGGGGCGGGCGAAGTGGACGTGACGGACGTCGATTCAGTCGCCGCGGTGCTGTCGGCGGTGAGGCTGATGCAGTTCGACTTGCTGCTGACGTCTTCGACTATCGCTGGCCTGGCGGTGTGGCCGCTGGCACAAAAGGTGCGCCGCGTGCGGCCGAAACTCCGCTGGTGGCTCGTGGCCCGCGGGTTGTCCGACGACCAGGAAGTGCTCGCCCGAACGCTGGGCGTAACGCGCATCCTCGAATCCGCCCCGACGGGCGAGCTGATCCGTGCCGCACTATCCCGCGGCCCGGTGCTGTCACGAAACACGGCCGACATGCCGTCGCCATTGGCGACATCGGCCTGAACGAACTTGAAGGAATGCCGGCCGCGGTTTTGAACGCGGTCCCCACGGCCGGCCAACCGAATTCGGGAGAGTTCCCGAACCCGACCGCAGAACCACATTGTCCCCGATACGGGGAGAGGAAATGCCATGAAGAACTTCGCTACCGCTTCGATCGTCGCCGCTGCTGCCACGGCACTGTTGGCCTGCTCTGCCGCCACGTCGGCCGCACCGCTTTCTTACGGCGCTTATGACACCCGTACACAAGGCAGCTTCGCCCCGGTCGTCAGCCCGTCGAACGACGGCGACGGCTCGCTGGAACTGAAGACGCTCGACAACACTTCGCAGGGCAAGGTGTCGGTGTTCTTCCATAACGGCACGCCCGGCACGGCGCTGGGCACGCTCGGAAGTCTGAGCACGTTGGCCCTCGACTTCTTCAAGTCCAGCATCCCCGCCAGTCCCGCCACCAATCAGTTCGCCTACCGCCTGCACATGAGCCCGTCTGGCACCACGGCACTTGTCTGGGAAAATAACTACAACGGCAGTGCAACGGTGCCGACTGACGCCTGGCAGGACAATTTCTCTATCCTCAACGGGAACTTCTGGCAACGCGGCAACGGGCAGAACTTCAACGGCGGCGCCCAAGCAGTCCCGCTGAGCAGCTGGGTGGCCGGCCAGTCGTTCGCCGCAGACGGCAACGGCACCCCGGGCAGCACGGTCGGGTTCGATGCCAATTCACCAGTCTACGCGTTGGAAATCGCGTACGGCAGCGGTGTCGGTGCATTCACCGGGTATGTTGATGACATCCAGGTCGGCTTCACCGGCGGCGAGGCGTTCAGCGGGAACGTTGCCGTCCCCGAGCCCACGACGCTCGCCGTCCTCGGCCTCGGCGTGCTCGGCCTGCTCCGCCGCCGCGTGAACCGCGCCTAAGCACATGCCTGATGGCATTCATCGCAACGAACCGCGGGCCGGCTTCATCGCCAGCCCGCGGCTTTTTTGCGTCTTCGGCATCGTGGCCATTGCCGCCGGCGGCGATTGATCGCCTATGGCTGCGCGGCGTCTTCGGCCTTTTTGCGATCCCGCACGCCGCCGTCGATGCCGGTGCCCGTAGGCATCGGCTCGTTCACTGCGCCGGGGCTGTTGGTGGTGGGAGAGGCTTTGTTAAGTTCCTTTGCGTAGACGTCGCTGGCCAGCGCGTCGGTGGTGTCGGGGGCCAGCCGCTTCGAGAGCGCCGCCATCCCGACTTTGTACCCGACGTTGACTTCCTTTTTCGGCTGCTTGGCCGTGGCGACGATGGCGTCGATGACTTTGTTGGGGTCGTCCATGAGGGCGTTGCGCGGTTTCTTCCCGGTGTAGTTGGCCGCGTGGTCCCAGAAGGGCGTGTCGGCGGCCCATGGCATGACGGTCGAGACGTGGATGTTCTTTTCCCCGCTGAGGCGCAGCTCTTCGTGCAGGGTATTGGTCAGCCCGAGCACGCCGTGCTTGGTGGCGTTGTAGGTTGCCATGTAGGCCAGCGGCACCTTGCTGTCGACCGACCCGATGTTGATCAGCGTGCCCGCGCCCTGCTTGCGGAATTGCCGCATTGCGAAGTAGCTGCCGTGGATCACGCCGTTGAGATTGGTGTGAACGACGCGGATCTGCTCGGCGAGCGGGATTTCGTCGAACCGGCCGATCGCGCCGACGCCGGCGTTGTTGATCCACACGTCGATGCGGCCGAACTTGTCGATCGTCGCCTGGGCGAGCTTGGCGACGTCCTCTTCACGGGCGACGTCGGTCGTGACGACCAGTGCCGTCCCACCGCGTGCTGTGACATCGCGAGCGACTTCGTCGAGCGGGCCCGTGCGACGGGCCGCGAGCACCACCTGTGCGCCCTCGTCGGCCATCTTCAACGCCACGCCCTTGCCGAAGCCGCTGGATGCCCCGGTGACGACGACAACTTTGCCCTTAAGACTTTGCTCGGCCGCGCAGCCGCTCAGGAGGGCCAAGCCGCAAATGAGCAGACCGAACCGCGCGGGCAATCGACGAAGGGTGGACATGAATTTCTCCTTGCACTCGGCCAGCCCGACCATCGGGCCGGGGCTTCATCGGCAACGCCGTGAGAGAAATCCTAGGACGCACCCCGCCGACCGCCCGGCGGGGGAAAACCTGAACCGCCGCGCGGTAATCCGACACCCCGACGTAGGCGAAACCCGCGGGACAGGGCCTTCACAAAGTATGGACGTAGACCACCGCCTGCCAGTCGACGGCCAGAGTGCCGCCGCGCGGCT
>DASVSS010000250.1:0-12642 GCA_036387945.1 Tepidisphaeraceae bacterium
ACTGCCAGTGTCGCTCCGTCTGATCATTGCGGACCGGTTGACTGTTTTTGTCCCAGAAATGGGATTATTGGCTGGCGATACGACGTCGGGTACGTGATTTAGAAATCAGTTGGTGCGTCACTATTCAAAGATATTCCGGCAGGATAATGCCGTCGCAGTTCTTACGAATGTGGACTTGCGCTCTGTCGTTTATCCCCTAGTTGCTTGCAGTGTACGCCAATTCCGCCATGATGACGGCGATGCAAGACACACTTAATCAAGTCCGACGCGGGTTGCAGGAAGAAATTAGCCGTCTCCAGAACGAGGCGACGCGGTTGTCCGGAATTCTGGCGCAACTAGGCGGCGGCGACCAGGCGGCGTCCATGCCGGTCAAGCGCGGACCCGGCCGGCCGCGGCGCGTGGAGGTCGGGTCGGGAGCGGCAGCAGCAGCGGCGCCGGCCGACGGCCGCCGGCGGCGCGGGCGGCCGAAAGGGAGTAAGAACCTCAAGTCGTCCGCGGCCTCGCCGTCGGCGGTAGATTTGGAGGCGGCACTGCGAAAAATCGAGGAAGCGGGCAAACTCGGCATCGGCGCCCGCGCCCTGCAGGTAGCTCTGAAGAAGGACGGCGTGGCCAAGCCGAGCAAGGGCGACCTGCTCGCGACCCAGAAGGTAAAGACCAAGGGCGTTGGCGGCGCGACTTCGTACGTTTGGAACGAATAATTTCGTAACCTGCCGTCACAAGCTCGCCCACTCCATGCGGCGTCCCCGGCGGGTGCGCGAGACCTCGGCCCCCGTGTGCTGGGCGGAGGGGTCATGGGGTTTCGTGCACTAGCGATCTCTCCGCACTAGCGATCTCTCCGTAGTGCCGGGAGAGGGAGCCAGCGACAACGGTAGGGGAGCGCATTTCTGTAGGCGCTCATGATCCGCGGATGAAGAATAACGGAGGCCGACGGCGACCGTCGGCCTCAGTTTTTATCCTGCGGTCAGTCAGATGCAGGCCGGGTTTAGTATCGAATCGCCGGGCTCCGGATGCCGAGGACGGCGCGATCGTGCGGCACGCTCGACCGACATCTCTCTTCCCTGGTGTCGCCCGCGCAAGGGCACCTCTACTTACGCCGGCTTTGCGTGGACTGCTCGTGAGCGCGCACCGCGTCCAACCACGCGGTGCCGACCGGCACGCCGGATTGCTGGCAGTGGTAATCCCACACGGCGCCGAAGGGCAGCATCTTCACTTCTTCTAGCAGCGCCAGACGCTTCGTGTAGTCGCCTGCGGCCTCGGCTTCGGTCAATTCGTCGATCGGGTCGAGCAGGGCGATCAGAAGGGCTTTGAGCATGTTGCGGGTGCCGATCACCCACGCCGCCACGCGGTTGATGCTGGCGTCGAAGAAGTCCAGGCCGATGTGCGTGCGGCCGAGGTAGTCGCCGCGGACGAGTTCTTCGGCGATCTGGCGTAAATCGTCGCTGAGCGTCACGACATGGTCGCTGTCCCACCGCACGCCGCGGCTGACGTGCAACAGGATGCGGTCGAGGGCAGTAAAGACGGAGCTGATCTTGTCGGCCATCTGCTCCGTCGGGTGGTAGTGGCCGGCGTCGAGGCAGACGAGCTTGTTCTTCCGCACGGCGTAGCCGAGGTAGAACTCGTGGCTGCCGACGACGTAGCTTTCGCTGCCGATGCCGAACAGCTTGCCTTCTACGGCGTCGAGCACGAGCGTTGGATTGATCGCCTCGGCGAACAAGCTGTCGAGCGACGCTTCCAGCCGCTCGCGCGGCCCGCGACGGTCGACGGGCGTGTCTTTGTATCCATCGGGGACCCAGACGTTGTTCACGCTCGGGGTGCCGAGCGTTTCGCCGAAATACCGCGCGATCCGGCGGCTGGCGACGCCGTGGCCGATCCAGAACTGGCGCACGGCCTCGTCGCGGTGCGCGAGAGTGAAGCCGTCGGCCGCCAGCGGATGGCCGAAGTACGAGGGATTGAAATCGACGCCGATGCCCGCTGACTTCGCCCAATCGGCCCAGCGCCGGAAGTGCTCGGGCGCTAGAGCGTCGCGGTCTATTTTTTTGCCGCCGGTCTCGGCGTAGATGGCGTGGAGATTGAGCCGGTGCTTCCCGGGGATGAGCTGGTACGCCACGTCGAGATCGGCGCGTAGTTCGTCGCCGTTGCGGGCGCGGCCGGGGTAGTTTCCCGTCACTGCCAGCCCGCCGCCGGGGGCGTCGCCGGCGGCTTCGAAGCCGTTGATATCGTCGCCTTGCCAGCAGTGCAGGGAGATCGGCACGCCCCGCAGTTTGGCGATCGCGGCGTCGGTATCGACACCCATCGCTGCATAAGCTTCCTTGGCGATCTCGTAAGCGCGGCCGATGGTTGCATCGTTCATGGCCGCATTTTGCAGTAGCCGGCGCGGCGCAACAATAGCCCGCCGCCCGGCCTCGGTCATGAGCGACGACTCGTTCGGCCGGCAGGTCCGGTACGACCGGCAGGATTTATCTGACGCACGCGATTGCGGCGGTTTGCCTAGTCTTACAGCGAAGTGAAAACTTGCCTGTCGGCAAAGCCGCGGCGCGATTGATCTTCGCCGGCCGGCCGTAAGAATGGCGTATCACTCGATGTCCGTCACCCGGGAGGCTTTAGATGGCGATTCCGAAATCCTGGTCCGCTGGCGTGGTCACGGCCCGCCGTCGCAAAATCTTCGCGCTCTCGGATGCTAACCGCACGTTGCCGCTCGTGCGCCGCGTGGTCGCTGACGTCGTGCGCACGCACGAAGACGCGACGGTGCTGCACGCCAAGCTCGAACACCGCACGGGCCCGCAGCGCAGTGACGTGGAAAAAGAGCTAGAGCGCACCGTCGATCGCCTGCACGCCCTCGTTGACGAACTGCGCGAGATCGGCTGTGAGCTGAAAGATTACCGCATGGGCCTGGTCGATTTCCTCGCCACCCACCACGGCCGCGAGATCAATCTGTGCTGGAGGCTCGGCGAAGAGTCGATCCAGCACTGGCACGAGCTGCACGACGGCTTTTCCGCCCGGCAGCCGGTCAGCCTCTTGTCCTGATGCTGCCCAGGATTTGTGTCCTTACTGCAGATGATGTGGCTCGTCCGTTTGCGCGTTCTACTTTCTTCGCCCCCGGTTGGCGCGGCGGACTTTATGGCGCAAATGCTACGGTGAACCGCAACCGGCACACGGTGATCGCTCTCACCTTGCCATCCTGAGTTCAAGCCCTCTCCCTAACCCTCTCCCGGAACACCGGGAGAGGGGACCGGTTGCATCGTGGGAAAGCGCCCGAAATCCGCAGCCGTTACGGCCAGACGGCGGCGTCGGTCAAACCCGTTGATTCATCGAGGCCGAACATCAGGTTGGCGTTCTGAATCGCCTGGCCGGCGGCGCCTTTGCCGAGATTGTCGATGACGCAAACGGCGATGATGAGTTCGCGCGCCGGGTCGGCGGCGTAGTGGACGAAGGCCAGGTTCGTCCCGGTCGCCCACTTCGTGTGCGGCGGGGCGTCGACCACGCGTACGAACGCCCGGTCGCGGTAATAATCGCGGGCCGCGGCGGTGCACTCGGCCGTCGTGGCGGTGCCGCGGGCGTAGATCGTAGCGCACAGGCCCCGGGTCATCGGGATCAAATGCGGCGTGAACACCAACCCCGCGCTGATGCCGCCGAGGGCGTCGATCGTGGCGGCGATTTCGGGCATGTGCGTGTGCTTGAGCAAGCCGTAGGCGACGAGGTCTTCGTTGCACTCGGCGTAGCCGAACTTGCTGTCCCCACCGCCGCGGCCCGTGCCGCTGACACCGCTCTTGGCGTCGACGATGACGTTGCCGGCGGTGACGAGCTTCTTCGCCAGCAGCGGGGCGAGCGCCGTCAGCGTGGCGGCCGGGTAACAGCCGGGGTTGGCGACGCGCGACTGACTTTTAATGCGGTCGGGCCAGACGTCGGCGAGGCCGTAGGTCCAGCCCTCAAGATAGCGGTGATCGCCGCCGATGTCGACGATGCGGGTCTTCTGCGGCACGCGGGCGAGCAGGTCCCGCGACACGCCTGTCGGCAGCGACGTCAGGAGCAAATCCAGATCGGGCAGCGCGGCGGGGTCGAACTTTTCGATCGTCAGCCCGCCGAGCGCGCGCGGCACGCCGGGGTAGCGATCGCCAAGCGCTTGTCCGGCGGTTGATTCACCGGCGGCGTAGGTGAGGCGGAACTCGGGGTGGCGCGCGAGATACCGAAGGGCTTCGCCCCCGCCATACCCCGCGATGCCGACGATACCGGCCTGGATGCTCATGCGCCTGAACATACGCCCGGCGCGGGGTGATGCAATACGTC
This sequence comes from Tepidisphaeraceae bacterium, assembly GCA_036387945.1. Lineage (GTDB taxonomy): Bacteria > Planctomycetota > Phycisphaerae > Tepidisphaerales > Tepidisphaeraceae > DASVSS01. The sequence goes on from DASVSS010000250.1 coordinate 4,285, forward strand.
CGAAGGCATCGTTACTTCCGTAGCTCGAACACCAGATGCCGCAGCACCGGCGTGATCAGCCGCATGGCCAGTTCCACCGCTGGTGTCGAACCGGGCAGCGCGAACAGCATCCGGCCACGGGCCACGCCCGCCGCGGCACGGCTGAGCATCGCCGCCGGGCCGATCTCGAGGAACGACTGCTGCCGGAAAATCTCGCCAAACCCGGGCAGTGGCGTTTCAATGAAGCCGGCGACGACCTCGATCGTGCGATCGCGCTTCGAGATGCCCGTGCCGCCGTTGCAGATGACGGCGTCGATTCCGTCGTCGCCGAGCAGCGCATTCAGCGCAGCCTGCAGCCGCTGGGGCTCGTCGGGCAGCAATTCGTAGGCCGCCAGCGCGCAGCCCGCTTCGTTCAAATACCGCCTGATGGCCGCGCCGCTGAGATCCGTCGCCTGCGTGCGGGTGTCGCTCAGCGTGACGACCGCGCACCGTGGCGTGAGATCCGTTGCCTGCTCCTGATGACCGCTGACGCTCATGAGAAGTCACTTCGCCGGCGGCGCGAGCGATACGGCGCCGGATTGGTCGATGACGACGTTGTTATTACCCGGCGCCAGCACCAGGTCCCAGCGGTTCGACGAGCCTTGCTGCACGGCCAGCAACTCAGCGAACTTCCGCTCGCCCCGGTACACGCGCAGGATCGCGTCGCTGCGGCTGTCGAACTTGCCGCTGACGTTCGTCCGCGACACCGACTTGCCTGCCGGCAGCAATGTGCCCGGCACACTCGCGCCGCGCTCCAGGCCGCGCACGGCGATCTGCTCGGGCGACATCCACGCCTGCTCCATCGGCGGGCCGTTCTTGGTGAGCCACACCATGTACGGTTCGGCGCTGCGATTCTCGATCGACACGGAATAAGTCCGCGTCGACGAGCCGCAACCGACGGCCAGCAGATACAGCAGCGGCATGAGCGTGATTCGCAGCGAAGGTCGCATTGACGGCAGCTTAGCCGCGCAGCGGCGCGAGCAAAAGCACGCCGTGCGGTCAGACGGACATAGACCGCGATTTTCCGCGTGCCACGGCTTAATCCTCTCGCCGTGTTGTCCTCGCCGGATCGGACGTGTGGGGACTCTCGAGTCGAACATGCCTGAAGTACCAGAGCATTTGTGACGCGATCTGGAATGTCTGATTCCCTCTCCCGCGTACCCGCGGGGGAGGGTTAGGGAGGGGGCCTTGAAACACCTCTGAATCTTTAAGCTCAAGCCCTCTCCCCAACCCTCTCCCGGGGTACCGGGGAGGGGACCGGAGACCGCTTCATCGGGACGGAAACACTCTACGCACGACGCTCCATGAATAGGCTGCATTACTTTCATTCGATGGCGCGTGGGACTTGCGCTAGCCCGGCCTCAACGTGCAGCGCAGCTCATCAGTGGGTGCTGCGGCGATGGCGGCGGCGAGGGCCGCGTCGCTTTCGTAGGCGCGGGCGGGTACGGCGCGGTAGGGCACGCGCAGTGGCAAGCTGGCGGCGGCGAAAGGCCAAGGGCGCACAAGGAGAGCATCTGCAGAAGGGCGACGCAACCGCAGCGACGTCGTCGACCCGCCGGGGCGGGTCAGCAACGGGCCGGTGGATGTCATCGGCGGGGTCTCGCAGCAGATCGCAAGGCTGATCTGGTCCAGCGCCTGCAGCAGCCGCAAGTGGTGGGCGAGCGCTTGCTCGGCCGGGTCGGTCCATCCTTCGGCGAGGCCGAGCCGCAGCGGGCGGTCGGTGCGGAGGCCCAGGCGCAAGCGCAGGGCTTCGGTGCGCTCGATCATGGCGTGCTGGAACTTGTTCGTGTCGAACTGCTGCCGCAGCTGCTGGGCGTCGTGCGGGGCGCCCGCAGCGGCGCTGGCGCTGATGGCCGACAAGCCGAGCTGGTGCAGGCTCACGAGCAGGCCGACATACGGGCCGATCTCGCAGGCGCGGCGTGACGACTCGCTCCAGATCTGGTGCGCGATGTGCCGCGGCGTTTCGAACACGTCCAGCGGGTGTCCGGCGGGCGAACGCGCTGGCGCGTCGTCATGGTATGGCCAGCCGCCGTCGTGACGGGCGACGGCGGTAATCACATCGCCTGGCGGATCGGGGGCCGCGAAGTGAGCGTTGCCATAGGCCCGCGCCATTTCGCCGGCAAGCCGGGCGTGGTCTGTCTGGCGGATGAGCCAGAAGTGTTCTCCCTCGCGCCGGCGAATCATACGCGGCAGTATACGCAGGGCCGTCGCCCGGTCTTCAACAGTGGCCGCCGTGGCGATCAGGCATGGGACGCGATACAACTGCCGCACATCATGACCGGCGAACTTTCCACCGCCTTTGGAATCACGATCGCGCTGACCTTGCTGCTTCGGATCGGTCAGGTGCTGCTCATCGGCGGCAGCGTGCGCAGCAAGAACAGTGCCGCGACGGCGATGCGCCTCCTGCTCGATCTGACGTTGGCGGCACTGACGCTGTGGGCCGTGGGGGCCTTCTTCTATCCATCGGCGACTGCGCCGCACGGCTGGCCAGTGTTCTGGCACTTCCTAGGCATGCGGGCCAACGGGGCTTTCGCCTGGCTGCCCGCGATTCTAATCGCTTCGGGGGTGATTCATGCCGCCACGGCCGAGCGTGTGCGCGGCGGGCCGCTGTTGGCGACGACGGCGGTCTTCGCGGCGCTGGTCGTGCCGCTGCTGGCGCGCCTCGACCCGTCGATGCGATTCGCCGACAGCGCCCATACCAACCGAATCGAGGGCATCGCCTGCATCCTCGGCGGGGCCGCGGCGCTGACGCTCGCCCATCTGGTTGGCCCGCGAAAGGGCAAATACAACCGTGACCTGAGCGTGAACTTCGTCCCCGGGCACAACGTGCTGCTGCACGTCGTCGGCCTGGCAACGTGTTTCGCCGCGTGGATGCTGATCGGCAACAGTTCAGTTCACGTCCTCGTCGGCGGCAGCGCGGCGATGCTGACGGCGGCGGCATTCGGTCGAATCCGGTTCGGCAAGGTCGACGTCGCCCTCGTGACGGCCGGCACGATCGGCGGGCTGGCAGCGGTCGTCAGCGCTCCGATGCTGACGTCGTTCCTCGTCAACGGGACGCCAGCGGTTTTGCCCGGCTTTGCAGCGCTGCTGGTCGGCGTTGCCGCCGGCGTCGTCGTACCGTTCTGCGTGATGGCGGTGGAGACGCGTTTCCGGATCGACGACGTATCGGGAATCGCTACCGCCCACCTCGCCGGCGGCGTGCTCGGCCTGCCACTCGTGGGGTTGTTGACCGGCGGCACTTTTGGTCAGCGCTTGTCGGCGTTCTTCAGCAGCCTGCTGGTCGCGCTGATTGCCGCCGCGGCCGGGGCGGCGCTTGCGATGGCCGTGGCGTTCGTGGCCCGTCGATGCAACGCGCTGCGGGTCAGCGAGTCGGAAGAGTTCGACGGCGCGGATCTGTCGGAACTCGATCTCAATGGCTACCCGGATTTCCAGCAGAACATGATCAAAAGCTATCACCTGCGCGAGATGTAGCGACGGGCTGATTGGCAATCGGCCGATCGGCAAGTAACGTGACCGGGCCATGACAACGCGCCCGATCGACCAACAACTCGTCGACATGCTCCGCTGCCCGCTCACCCTCAGCCCCCTCACTCGCGACGGCGACGAACTCGTTGCTGCCGTCGGCGGATTACGCTACCCGATCCGCGACGGCATCCCCGTGATGCTGCCCGAAGAGGCCAAGCTGCCCGAGGGCGTCGCGACGCTCGAAGAGTTCAAGAAACGATTCGGGCGAAGGTAAGCGTTAATTGTTGGACGAGCGCCACCGATGCCTTTGGCGATGAATTGCCAATCCGGTTCCTCCCCTGCGGGGGAGGTTAGGTGGGGGCGGGCGGCCGCATCGTCGCAACAAAGCACAATCACGCTCGGCCCTCTCCCTACCCTCTCCCGGGGTACCGGGCGAGGGGTTTGGTTCTCGGGCGTCAGCGAGCCGCTATTGCAGGTCAAGGGCCGCCCCACCTGGCCTCCCCCGGAGGGGGAGGAACCAGACGGGCCCATCAGCGGCAGTGACGCCCGGCTCAAAAGTCTGCGGTCGCCCGGCCTGCGGCGCCTGCTTCGATCGCGTGCAGCGCGTCGATCACGATCAGGCGCGCCGCCGGGGTCAAGACGCCGGCGCCTTGCACCATCGCCGCGTGCAGCAATGTTTCGGCCGTTAGTTTGCCGGCGTCGGTGGCAGCGAAGGCGTGGATCGCCCACGGGTCATTCGTCGCGTGGTCGGGCTGAATCTCGGCGAGGTGAAACGCGACGCACCGCGTGATCGCCGCCTCGCTGGCGGCGTTCGGCCGCCGCCAGGCATGCGAGCGCATCGCGTGCAAAATCATCAGCTCCGCGGCCCACCACGGTTCGGGGTTGTCGTCGGCGCCGGCGAGCAGGGCCGTGGGCGACAGCCGCGCCGTAGCGCGATCAAGTTGATCGGCGGCGCCCGAGTCGCCGCGCGAGGCGTTGAGGTACGCCGTCCAGACCGCAGCCACGACTTCGCTGCCCCGTGCCGCCGGCAGGGGGAGCGCATCGAGAATCGCAAGATCGGCGTCCAGCGCGATCGCCGGATCGGCAGTCCCGTGCAGCGCCGCTAGCACGCTGACGGCCACCCGTCGCGGCGATCCGTGCGATCCGGCGACGCCGGAATTGAACTCCGACCACACCGTCGCATCCCCTTCGGCGACTGCCGCGCGTAGGATGAGCCGCCAGCGGACGAGCGGGTCAATATTTGCCGGCGGCTGTGGATTTATCATTCGGTTACGCATCTTATAAACGGACCACCGCCGCCGCGAACGCCAAGGACTGTTGTATGAACCGAGAACGAGCACTGGGCCTGAATCCTGACGGCAGCAACGTCACGCGCGACCGCGGGGAAGTGCTGCGGCACATCAACCTCAAACTCGCATCGCTCGATCAGCCCACGGCGGGCGACGACGGGGACCTGCAGCTCGTGCACGGGGCGAGTGATCTGCTGGCGCAGTACCGCGCCTTCACGCGGCTGCTGAGCGATTACCTCTGCCCGGCCGACGAGCGCATTCAGAACTTTCTCGACACGATGCTCGGCAACGTCATCGCGGTCGATCGGATCGCGCTGCCGACGCGCACGCTCACGCTCGAGCGGCACGGCGTGGCGCGCGAGCTGTCGGTTCCCGTCCACGGCGAAGCGTTCACCAACGAGATCCTCAGCAGCTATCGCACGCAGCAGGGCGTGCTGCATAATCCCAAAAGCGACCGGCGCACGACGGCGGGCGTGTTCCACGTTGCCGACGTCGGCCTGCCCGTGCCGGGCGACAAACTCGCCGTGCCGGCGGTGACGTATGCCCGCTTGCTCGAAGCGGCGCTGCGGCCGCCGCACGAGATGTTGTGCCTGCCCTTCACGGCGCAGCAGTCGTCGCGCGCAGCGGTGTGGGTGTCGCTGCTCTTGCGGCCGGTCGTGGCGCCGGAGGTGCCGGGCTCGCGCAAGCGCAAAACGACCGAGATCCGCTTCTTCGCCCCCGGCGGGCTGGTGAGCAATCTTGATTTCGTCGAAAGCATCTTCGGCAATGCCGGCGACCCGTACCTGCCCGAGAACGACGCCGGCCTCGACGTCGAGCACTGGACCGGGCACACCGGCTGCGTCATCCTCGCCCCGCACATCGTCGGCATGAAGAGCAAGGACCTCGGCCTGCCGCACGTCAGCGTCGCCACCGACCGGCAGAAGCGCGACGGCATGTGCTACGAACACGACGACGACCGCTACAACAACGCCAACGCCTTCAAGATCGCCCTGCGCAGCAAGGCGGGCGTGATGGTGACAATCCTGGCCGACAATTACTTCGGCTACTGCAAAAAAGAGGTAAAAACGCAGATCAGCTTCAGTGCCAATCTCTCGGGCCTGGCCGAGGAAGAACACGCCGGCGGGGCGCTGGCGTTTCCGTCGTTCAACCACGGGGAGCGATTCGAGCTCGACGCCAAGATTCGCGCCCTGGGCTACGAACTCGACGACGCACTGGCGCTGCTCGGCGACACCGTCGAACGGCGGCCGGAAGGGTACGCCGTCGACCGGGGCGATCCGACGGTCGTCTATGTGCCGTCGTCGGCGGTGTTCGACGCACAAAAGCAGTCGATCTCGTGGAAGACCGCGGCCGGCGAGCAATCGATCAAGCTGCTACCGGACAGGGATTACGTTCTTCCGGTCGGGTACAAGCTGCGCTACGCACGCCATCCCGGCGCGCCGAGCTGGCGGCTGGAAGGAACGACCGCCGAGGGGACGGTGTGCCACAAGCCGTGCACCGTCAGCGGCGGGGGCAAGAGCGAAATCAGCAAGTCGATCGGCGAAGCAATCGTCTACGGCCCGGTCTACGTCAACGATTTCGCCGTCGACATCGCCGCGGCGCGGGCGATCTTCGAGCGCGATTATTCCGACCGCTTCGCCGCCGCACCACCCGCCGCCGACCGCGCCCGCCAGTCGCGGCCGGTGCTGTCGCCGTCGCGGTCGCTCGGATCGGTCATCAAACTGCTCACCCCGTCGGACGAATACACGCCGGCCTACAACGCATGGCTGACCGCGATCCCGAACCACATCCGCGCGATCGTGTACATCATCAAGCGCTTTTACAAAGCCGAGTGGGGCGAGAAATGGCAGGAGCATTTCACGGTTGACGAAGTCAACGGCCAGTCTGGGCACGAGCTGAAGCTCGACGGCCGCAAGCTCATCGGCAGTTACCTGCGCATGGGGTTCTCGCCCGAAGGCAACTGGCGGCTGTACAAGCTGCGGCAGGATTTCGTCGCCGCGGCGAAGGTGCAGTTCGAAGACGACATTACTGCGTCGATCACCGTTCCGACGGCGTCGATCCCGCACCCTTCGCCGCTGATCGACCAGCCGAGCGTGAAGCTGCTGGAGAACTGCGAAGCGCGATTGTTCCAGCGCCCCGACGACGCCGTTCACCCCGGCCTGGACAAGCAGACCGAGCTGGACATGTCGCAGAACGGGCTCTTCGCCTCCAACTACCAGCCGCTTACCGGCGACGATGCCCGCGCGGCGGTGGAGAGCGTGGCGCAGTTCGAACATTTCTCGGAACCGATGAAGATCACGCTGCGCACCGCCGCCGAGGCGGGCGGCGACAAGTTCGTCGTCTGCTCGGCGCGCCCGCGCGTCGTCGACGGGAAGCTGACGAAGAACCCGCGCTACCTGCAGACACGCCCCGACTACAGCCGCCCGCGCGGCCGCCGCCTGGCGGAACTCGGTGCACGGCTGTTCCGCCGCGCCGCGGGCGACGCGGTCATCACCTTCCCGGTCGATGCCGTCCTCGGCGGGCGGCGCAACAACCCCGGCGAGCCGGGCGTGCGGCCCTTGGCGGTGTACAACCCGATTCACTACCAGGAGCTGCCTGAGCTCTTCATGGATTTCATCTGCTCGCTCACCGGCAAAAGCCCGTCGACCACCGGGGCCGGCAGTGAAGGCGCGCTGACGAAAGGGCCCTTCAACGCGATCCGTCCGTGCGCCGATCTGAACAACGCGTTCGTCAGCTACGTCATCAGCGGGCTCGACGGGTTCACCAGTGCCGCGGGTTACGTCGGGCCGAAGTGCCGGGTCGATCATGACGTCTCCCTTCTTATCCCCGAACTGTGGTGCCGCTTGCGTCCCAACGAGCGCACCGCCGCGGCGCTGATCGCCGACGGCTGCCTTGAGCGGATCGAAGATTTCGAGCACGAGGGGAAGCGCGTCCTCGCGTCGCGGCTCGGGTGGCGCATTACCGCGAAGTTCGTCGGGCAATACTTCGGGCGGATTTTCGACAACCCGCGGGCGGTGTTCCCGGAAGAGATGCTCAGGCCCGAGACGCAGGACCTGCAGCAGTTCGTCGACGGGGTGGAGAACATCGTCGAAGCGCAGCAGCGCGTGGCGAAGATGTACTTCGACGACAACAGCGTCGCCGACCTGTGCCCGCCGCTGCAGGCGATCGTGCACGTCATGGCGCACGGCCACTACAACGGCGCGGGCATCGCCGACGCGGGATTGCGGGCGATGTTCACCAAAGAGCACGTCGTGGCCAGCGACTGGTACCGCGCCCGCCTGGCACGGCAGGTGCGGCACGACGAGCACCTGCACCGTCGCCACGCCGACTATCTTGCCGCGCGGCGCGAGTCGGCGGCGGGGCAGGCAGATGTGGTCGAGCGGATTGATCGCAAAGCCGCCTGGGTCGCCTCGGAGTTGTCGCGCCTGACGTCGCCGGAGTACGCCCGATCGCTCGAAGGCACGATCGGCGCCGACCCGATCGGCGCCGAAGCTTGAATCGCCATTTGCGTTTAGCGGCCTCCGGCTCCCTCTCCCGTGGGCACACGGGAGAGGGGACCAGACTATGATCCGTCGTGGGGGGGGGGTGG
>DASVSS010000251.1:0-16676 GCA_036387945.1 Tepidisphaeraceae bacterium
GAAAAAGTAACCGGGTTCGGGATCCGGAATCGGCGTCACGCTCGCCGAGCGGCGGACGTCGACGGAGATCGCGTCCTTGATGTTCTTGCGCATGTTGGCGACGTGTCCTTCCCAACTGTTCTTCTTGGCCAGATCGATGCCGGCCTGGATGACCTTCGGGTCGGGCTCGTGGAGGAGTTGGCCGGCCTTCTGGACAAACTCGTCGGCGTTGTTGGCGATGGCGACGATGTCGCTGTACTGGCGCACGACGTCCTTCACCGGCGTGCTGATGACCGGTTTGCCGGTGGCGAAGTATTCCAGCGCCTTCGTCGGGTTGATGAACTCCGTGGCCTTGTTGATCGCAAAGGCCATCATGCACACGTCGAATGCCTTGCAGTAATTGGGCAGCACCTGGTAGTCGCGGCCGCCGAGCCAATGGAGGTTGGGCGAGTGCGGCAGCAAGTTGGGATCGACCTTTACCACCGGCCCGACGATCGCCAGCGACCATTCCGGCCGCATCCGGGCGACTTCGGCCAAGAGCGAGTAGTTCACGCGCTCGTCAACCACGCCGAACCAGCCGAAGATCGGCCGGGGGATGAAATCGATGTCCGGCGGGATGGTCGTCGCCGGGTCCTGGGCTTTGTTGAAGTGGTCGAACTCCACGCCGCAGCCGTAGAAGTGGGCGTTGGGATGCACCGCCGACTTCTTCGTCCACAACTCGTAGCCGCCGGTGAAGACGATATCGGCGTTGTCCATAAGCCGGCGTTCGTTCTCGACCAGCGCCTTGGGGGCGCCGGTGAACTGGCTCAGTTCGTCCATGCAGTCGTACACGACGCCGCGGTTCTGGAAATGCCCGAGTGACCAGGCCGAATCCATCGGCGAGTAGTACCACAGCAGCGGCTGATCGAAATCGCCGCGCGTGTTGACCTTCTCAAGGCCTTCGCGCGTCCACTTGCGCAGCAGCGACGGCAGCTTCGGGTCGTGGGCCATCTCGGGCGGGCAGTGCGGGCAGACGACGGTGATGTTGGGCATCACGCCGTGCAGATCGATGCGCGGCTCGCTGCCGGGTGCGAGATCGAAGAACGGCTCTTCGACGAACAGGATCGGGTGGAACCGCGCGAAGCGCGACAGGAACTGTTGCGGCCGCTGCCAGACGAAACCCCAGCGCAGGTGACTGAATACGAGAATGCCGTAGCGGTCGGTGGATCGTTTGGAACCAGAGCCCGACTGCACGGCAATCTGGTCGGCGAGTTGCGGTTCGCCGGCAAGGCCGGCGGGGGGTGCTTCGGAGCTGATGCGCTGCGCAGGGGCGCGGGGCGCCAAGGTCGCGCCGCCGTTGGCGTGGCCGTTGCCGCTTCCATTTCCGTTTGCGCCGTTGGCGCCATTCGGGTTGCGGGCCTGGGGGGTGAAGTTGGCGTTGACCCACTCCGAAGCGTCGCTCAGCAGCGGCGGGAGCTGCGGGTCGTCCTGGGCGACGGGGATGGCGATCTCCGCCAGTGGGCCGACGGCTTCGTCGCCGGCGGCGACGGTTTCGCGGAAGACCTTTGCCAGCGGCGTAGCGCTGCGCTTGAGTGTGCCGTCGGTCTGGCGGTCGAGGGTGAACAAACCGACTTTATGAATCTTGCCGATGCGGTGCAGCAACGCGCCGTCCCAGTCGATCTGGTCGAACACCGGCCACCAGATCAGCCCGGCCATCGGCACGCCTTCTTCGCGCAGCTGGCGGATCTGGTCGGTCATCGTTCCGAGCCAGATCTCGCGCCCGATCGGCGGGCCGTCGACGCTGGTCTCGGTCACCAGCAGCGGCAGGCCGTAGCGGTCGTACACCGCGCGGCCGAGCTCGTAGATGCCCAGCGGCGCGTCGGCGCGGCGCTGGCGGACCTTGTCGCCGACTTTCTCGATCTGCCAGTCGCTGTGCGGGTAGTAGTCGATGCCGATCCAGTCGGGCATCTGCGGGTCGGATTTGAAGTACGCCAGGTCAAGCTCGCTGAAGCCGAAGCTCGTCAGCCACGAGTGCAGCGGGTGGTGGTGATCGACCCGGCCCGCGAGCAAATCCAGGATGACGAACCGGCGCAGGTTGCGGAGCTTGACCTCGTCCTGCAGCTCCGGCGAGCGGCTCTGGTAATTCTCAAGTGCGTCGCACAGAAGCACCGTCGCGTCGGGCTGGGCGCGGCGGATGGCGGCGATGCTGCGGTGCACGCCCTGCACGATCCGGCTAAGCACCGGCATGTAGCCGCGCCACTTGCGGCTGAAAGGCGGCCAAAAGCCGAAGTCGCCGCTGAACAGCGCACTCACCAGCGGCTCATTGAACGGGCACCAGGTCTTGATCTGGTCCTTGTAGCGCTCGACCATCGCTGTCGTGAAGCGTTCGAGCGCTTCGGGGAAGCGCGGGTCGCCGACGGCCTGGGGGAGCCACTTCGGCGTGCCGAAGTGCATGACGTCCATCATCAGTTCGATGCCCAGCTCGGTGCAGTAGGCGATGCGCTCGTCGGCCATCGTCCAGTCGAACACCCCCGGCGCGGTTTCGATCTTGTGCCACGGCAGGGCGTAGCGCATGTGCGTGACGCCGAGCTGCTCGCGGATCATCTTCAAGTCTTCGCGCCAGAAGCGGTTGTGCTGAGTCCAGTCGAATTGGTCGACGTCCAGGTGCGGGAGGAACGAACACTCGATGCCGACGCCCCACATGAACGGCGTTTGGACGCCGACCGGGGCGGTGCCCCCGGCGGCTGCCGCCTGGCTGCCGGATGCGGCTCCGTCGCTCGGAGTCGCATGTTTCGGTGCCGCGGGGAGTGGGGTCGATATCGGTGGGGACATGGTCGAACTATCCTTTGGTCTTGCGCGCAATCTAACTGTCAGCCGGATCTACAGAATCCGAAGCGGTGTCGGGCGATCAGTTTTGACGGACGGGCGGGTGATGCGATTAACGCAAGTTCGCGAAATGCCGTAGCCGATCATTGGCGAGCTGTTGCAGCGAAGTCGGCTGAACGCCGCGGCCGGATTCACCCGGCGATGCTGCTTTGATCGAGAGGGACACGAGGGGCTTGGAGAGCCGCGTCGTGCTTTGGTCGTACTTCTGGGCGGCTGTGCTGGTCATCGTTGTATCCGTTTGACGAATGTAAAGATTTCGAGAGATTTCGCCGCATTTAAGCAGGGCATCCCTGCCCGCTGCAATCATCCAATTCAGAAACTCCATTCAGGGATTTGGCATCGCCTTTCCTGGACAGCAATACCCCGCAACCGTCCCTAGCGGTTCAGGAGCAGGGTCATCGCAAAAATAGCGTTAAGCGCAGCTATTAGCTAAATGAATCCGATTTCATGCCATAAAATACGGCTTTTAAAGGGGGCTTGGACGCCCACCGCGACGAAGTGCCGCGGACAAGCGGGGGACCGGGGATCGACGGTGGGATAACGGGGCCAGTTCCAATTCCGGCTCTGGTCCGCCTCGGGGGTGTAAGAGGGAAAAAGCCGGATTTTATCTCCTGACGAGTTTAGAGCTTGTTCCGGGCCTTCTGAAGCAAGAAGAGGCCATTGGTTGTCGCGCGGCCAGAGCGCGTCGAATATGTTATTGCCCTTGTTAAAATAGGCAATACCGCTGCGTCAGTGGCAGCCGCTCGGCGGGTGCACAGGTGATGGCAACGCCGTCGGCAGTGACTTCGTACGTCTCGGGGTCGACCGTCATCGCGGGGGTGAGGTCGTTGAACCGCATGTCCTTTTTGCCAATGTTGCGGCAGTTGCCGACGGCGACCAGCGGCCGCTGCACGCGGTAGCCCGATACCCGCCCGGCGTCGAGGCTCGCCTGGCTGACGAACGTGACTGCCGCGGTGCCCACCGCGGCCCCAAAGCTGCCGAACTGCGGCCGCATGTAGACCGGTTGCGGCGTGGGGATGCTGGCGTTGGGATCGCCCATCTGCGCCCAGGCGATCACGCCGCCCTTGACGACCGTCTCGGGCTTGGTCCCGAACAGCGCCGGCTTCCATAGCACGATGTCCGCCAGCTTGCCGACCTCGATCGACCCGACGTGATTCGCCACGCCGTGGGCGATCGCGGGGTTGATCGTGTACTTGCTGACGTACCGCTTGATTCGGAAATTGTCTGCCGCGGCAGGGGCGTCGGTGGCCCGGGACGGCACATCGTCTTCCGGCAGCGGGCCGCGCTGGTCGCGCATCTTGCTGGCCGTCTGCCAGGTGCGCGTGATGACTTCGCCGATGCGCCCCATCGCCTGGCTGTCGCTGCTGATGATGCTCAGGGCCCCCAAGTCGTGCAGAACGTCCTCGGCGGCGATCGTCTCGCCGCGGATGCGGCTTTCGGCAAAGGCCACGTCCTCGGGCAGGTTTGGGTCGAGGTGGTGGCAGACCATAAGCATGTCCAGGTGCTCGTCGATGGTGTTGACCGTGAACGGCCGGGTGGGATTGGTCGACGACGGGATCACGTTCGGCTCGCCGCACACGCGGATGATGTCCGGCGCGTGCCCGCCGCCGGCGCCTTCGGTGTGGTAGCTGTGAATCGTGCGGCCTTTGAATGCCGCGATCGTGTGTTCGACGAAGCCGCTTTCGTTGAGCGTGTCGGTGTGGATCGTCACCTGCACGTCGAACCGCTCGGCCACACTCAGGCACGCGTCGATTGCCGCGGGGGTCGTGCCCCAGTCTTCGTGCAGCTTCAGGCCGATGGCCCCGGCGAGGATCTGGTCTTCCAGGCCGGCGGGGGCGCTGTCGTTGCCCTTGCCGGTGAAGCCGAAGTTCAGGGGCAATCCGTCGGTGGCTTCGATCATCATCTTCAGGTGAAACGCCCCGGGCGTGCAGGTGGTGGCGCTGGTGCCGGTGGTGGGCCCCGTGCCGCCGCCGATCATCGTCGTCAGTCCGGCGGCGATGGCCTCGTGGGCCTGCTGGGGGCAGATGAAATGGATGTGCGTGTCGATGCCGCCGGCGGTGGCGATCAGCCCTTCGCCGGCGAGGGTGTCGGTGGTGACGCCGAAGGTCATCCCCGGCGTCACGCCCGCCATCACGTCTGGGTTTCCGGCCTTGCCGATCCCGACGATCCTCCCGCCCTTGATGCCGATGTCGGCCTTGTAAATGCCCGTGCAGTCGACGATCAGCGCGTTGGTAATCAGCAGATCGAGCGCGTCGGCGTCGCGCACGCCGGTGGCCTGGCCCATCCCTTCGCGCAGCACCTTCCCGCCGCCGAATTTGCACTCATCGCCGTAATGGGTGAGGTCTTTTTCGACGCGGAGCACGAGCGAGGTATCCCCCAGCCGCACGCGGTCGCCGGTGGTCGGCCCGTACATGTCGGCGTAGGCTTGGCGGTCAATTTTGTAGGACATGATTTGTGAACCGTTCAATGCGGGGGAAAGCAAAAAATTCAAGGCCAAGGCCGCGGAGAAGCGGAGAAAGCCACGGATGGCACAGATGAACACGGAGAGAATGCAGCCCTTCTTTATCCGTGTTCATCTGTGCCATCCGTGGCTCGCCTGCTTTTTTGTTTCCGCGGCGTTGGCGTCTTGGGGTTCATCTCGAGTGTTTCTCAGCAAGCCGGTTGCCGCCGGTCACTTTTCGATTCCCCGCGATGTCGACGAGCGTAACGGTCTTGCGTTCGCCGGGCTCGAAGCGGACGGCCGTGCCGGCGGGGATGTCGAGGCGTTTGCCGGCGGCGGCGGCGCGGTCGAACTGCAGTTGCGGGTTGGTCTCGCCGAAGTGGTAGTGGCTGCCGACCTGCACGGGGCGGTCGCCGAGGTTCGTCACGTCCAGCCGCAGCACCGGCCGGCCGGCGTTGAGCTCGATTTCGCCCGCAGCGCACATCACTTCGCCCGGCAGCGGCGATGCTTCGCAGTCGCCGAACACGCTCACGTCCGGCACTGGCAGGAAGCTGCCGTACAGCGCCAGCTGCAGGTCGCCGTTCTCGGCCACGACCGGGTTGTGCACCGTGACCAGCTTCGTGCCGTCGGGGAACGTGCCTTCGACCTGCACGTCATGGATCATTTCCGCCACCCCCGGCAGCACCTGCCGCCGCCCCAGCAGCCGGCGGCCGAGGTCCATCAGGTCGCTGACGCGGCGGCCATCGCGGATGAACTCGAGCACCTGCGTGGCGATCAGCGCCACGGCCTCGGGGTAGTTCATCCGCACGCCGCGGGCCAATCGCTTCTGCGCCAGAAAGCCGGCGTTGTGGAGCAGAAGCTTGTCGATGTCACGCGGGGAGAGGTGCATAAGGATCGTTCGGAATTAAACCGGCCGCGGCTTCGCCGCCCGGCGCGGCGCGGGTTTTCAACCCCGTGCTTCGCGTCGCGCCATTTCACCGACGCGGCCTTCAGGCCCCTTTACCATTTCCGGCCCCACGGGTCCTCGCCGAGCAGTTCCTGCAACGGCGCCAGCAGCCGGCGGAGCAGGGCCTGCACGGCCTGCGCGTCGGGCCCGAGGATACGGAAGATCGCCCCGCCCGCCAGCGACGAATCCGTCGCCAGCAGCGACAGCGGCGGCGCGAGATCGACCCCGCGCACGATCGCCCGCGCCGCGTCGGCCATCGGCCCCAGAGACGGCCCGAGCATCGCCAGCGTCGCGTAGCAATCGAATTGGCCGACGCGCAGCGGCGAATCGAGCGCGCCGGCGTCGGCGCAAAGCGACAGTGTCTCGCGCAGCCGCACCTGCCCGGCGACGGTGATCTCCGTGCGGCTGGCGATTTCGCGCATCGCCCACCGCTCGCCGCAGGCATGGCGGCCGCTCGAGAGCCAGTCCAGCCAGACGAGATCCGCCGATGCCGAGAGCGCGTATCGCTGCTGCTGCTCGAACCGCGCGCCGGCGTAAGCGCACGTCACGTCGGGCAGAACGACGAGCATCGTCGCCTCGCCGACGGTCGCGTCGATCGACTGCCGGCTTGGCGCGGCGTCGGTCCGGTAAATCTTTCCCGCCGACTGCGTCGTCAGCACAAGTCGGGCGCCGGTGCCGACGCGCGCCCGCACGACAACGTCGTCGCCGCCGAGCAGCCCGCCGCCGTAGGTGCTGAGGACAACTTGCCGCGCCGTGCCGCGCGTGCGGGGCGTGAGCAGTTTGAGCGGATCGGTCGACCAGACGCGCGTCAGTGCCGACCGCCCGTCGACGACTTCGCACACGACGTCGCCGCTGCGTGCCGTCGACGTCTGCATGGGGCGCAGGAAAGGTTGGGCGGTGGTGGACATGCACCGGCTCGTTTGCATGAAGAATTGGATCGAGCGGCCGTCAGTTCAGCGACGACGCCGTTCGCCGCGCCCCGCGGGCCAGGGCCGACGCGCGACGCACCTGCGCCAGTGCGACCCCCGCCCCAAGGCCGACGGCGTGCAAGACGAGCGTGCCGAGCGTGAAGCCGACAAAGTAGGCCGCGGTCGAGCCGCCCGCGGGCGTTTCCGCCCCGTGGGCCGAGCCGTGCAGGGCTCCAAACAGCGCTGTCGCGCCCGCGATCCATCCCCGCGGCAGCGATTTGCCGAACGTCGCCAGCAAACCGAACGCGAACACCGACGCGGCAATCCCGCTTTCGGCCAGCCACGGCGCGGCGCCCCATCCCGCCGCTCCCCCCGCCGCACCGCCAAGCATTGCCAGCACGAATGTTGCCGGCAGCGCCCACAGCCAACGCCCTTTCAGCCGCGCCGCCAGCAGCCCGACGCCCACCATCGCCAGGACGTGATCCATCCCGCCCAGCGGATGCGCCCAGCCGCTGCCGAGCCCGTCGGCCCATGACTCGGCCCATGAGCCGGTATGGCCGGGATGGGATAGGGCGACAGACGGAAGGATGAGCGCCATGGCCATCGCAAGCGATGCACTGCGGGCGAATCCGGGTCGAGTCATAGAAAGCCTTTCGGGTGACGAGCCAAACGTCCTGCCTCGTGCAGGCGGTGATGCAAAAATACGGCCAGACGCCCGCAACGCCACCCGCAATTCCTCAGAGCCTGTGACGCAACTTTCAAAACAATGGAGCCTTCTGCTCCGCGTGCCACGGTTTGGTACCCCAAGCCGTGTTGTGCCGATCATGCGGCAGGAGTCGATATGTGAAGCGCGGCTTGGGTTTACCAAAGCGTGGCACGCGGAGAAAGGTCGGCCACGCCTCGATGCGTTTTGAAGGTGAATAACAGTCGTTAAGGGAACGCGCGGCCCGCCGATCGATCAGAAGCGGGGCGGTGGGTCGTCGAGGGTCACGGGTTCGGGATAAAACCGGCTCTCGATCGTTTCGCAGGCCAGCCCGTGCGACGCCGCGACGCCGCGCGCCGGGCCGTCGTCGGGGGTCAGTAATCCATCGGGCGTGATCTGCACCGGCACATGCCGATTGCCTAGATCGAAGGCAATCCGTCCGAGGGTGACCGGATCGCCGGCGTGGATGCACAGCACCGCGATCGTCGCCAGCCGCACAGCGACCACCGGCGGACCGGCGGCGAGGACGTCGCCGTGCGACAGCCGCCCGCCGGGCGGCAGCAGGACGTCCACGCGCCGCCCGCCCTGTGAAACCAGCCGCAGCGCGCGGCGCAGCGTCTGTTGCCAGCCGACGTCGACCCAGTCAATCCCGGCACGTTCGATCGCCGGGTCATCGACCCGCCCGATCACCGCCCGGCAGATCACGCCGGCCCTTTGGCGACGTGAGCAGCGAGACGCCGATCAAGCTCGTCGTACCACGGCCGCAGCCCGCCGGCGATTTTCACCGACGTCTCCAGCACCGGCATCCCCGGCCGCACCGAGTCGATCGCCGCCAGGGCCGCCGGGCGGTCGAACTCCACCGCCGCGGCCAGGTCTGATTTGGTGATGACCGCCAGGTCGGCGGTGTTGAAAATCGTCGGGTATTTCAGCGGCTTGTCGGCGCCTTCGGTGGTCGACAGCAGCACGAGCCGCAAATGCTCGCCGAGGTCGTAGCTGCTCGGGCAGACGAGGTTGCCGACATTCTCGATGAATAGCAGATCGAGTTCGTCCAGCCGCCACCCGTCGAGGGCCGTCTCGATCATGAGAGCTTCGAGGTGGCACACCGTGCCGGTGACGATCTGCCGGACCGGCGCGCCGCTGCGGCCGAGGCGCTGGGCGTCGTTCTCGGTGGCCAGGTCGCCCACGAGCGCCGCCACGCGGTAGCGCGTGCGCAGGGCCGTCAGCGTCTCCTGCAAAAACGCCGTCTTGCCCGCGCCGGGGCTGGAGACGAGGCTGACGACGAACACGCCCGCTTCGTCGAAGCGCCGGCGCAAATCGCGCGCGACGCGGTCGTTGTCTTTGAGAATCTTCGTCCGCACTTCAAGCATCCGGGGCAGCATCGGTGGCCTCGTGGAAAATTTCGTCCGTCACTTCGATCCCGACAACGTCGAGCTCTCGCCCGCGTACGACCCGCGCCGACGCCCGGCCGCAAACGGCGCACCGCATCGCCGCGGCGCTGACGGCGGGCCGCTCGGCGCCGCAGGGGTCGCAATAGAGGGTGACCGCGACGGGGCGAATGTCCAACACAGCGCCGGCAAAACTGACGTCGTGCGTCGCCGCCGCCCGGAACGCCGTCCGCAGCGCCGCCGGCACGACGCCGCTGAGATCGCCGACTTCGATGATAACGCGCCGCACGCGCCCCGCGCCGGACTCGATGAGCTGCGCGGTCACGACGTCGAGAAGGCTGTTGGCGATCGACAGTTCGTGCATGAGCGTTTGCGGAGCCACTGACGTTGGCGAAAGACCGACAGCGGCGTTTCGGCCGCGGCCGCTGGGACAAACGCCCC
Source organism: Tepidisphaeraceae bacterium (assembly GCA_036387945.1). GTDB lineage: Bacteria > Planctomycetota > Phycisphaerae > Tepidisphaerales > Tepidisphaeraceae > DASVSS01. The sequence goes on from DASVSS010000251.1 coordinate 9,668, forward strand.
GGGCCCGCTTATATACAGCAACCGCCGCCCGGGCACGGATGGGATTCCTCGCAACACCAACTTCGCCGTGGCTGATCTGGCAGGTGCTCGACTCGGCTTTTCCCGTCGGCGGCTTTGCCCATTCCGGCGGGCTCGAGGCGGCGGTGCAGGTGGGGTTCGTCAACGACGCGGCGGCGCTGGAAGAGTTCGTCGACGTCAGTCTCGCACAGGCCGCCCGGTTTGCCGCGCCCTTCGTTGCGGCGATCGTGCGGGATGCGTCGGACTTCGCCGCGTGGAACGATCGCTACGACACGATGCTGACCAACGACCCCGCCAACCGCGCTAGCCGCGCCCTGGGGGCCGCGATCCTCGCCGCCGGCGAGTCGCTCGACCCGGCGGGCGAGATCGCCGCCGCCCGCGCCGCCACACGCGCGGCGCGCGGGTTTGCCCATCTCCCGCTGGCCTTCGGCCTGCTCGCCCGCAGGATCGGGATCGATGAGATGGCCGCGGTCGACGCATTCCTATTCCAGCACGCGCGGTCGCTGCTGTCGGCCGCCGTGCGGCTCGGGGTGGTCGGGCCGATGGAGGCGCAGCGCCTGCTCGTCACCGTCGCGCAACGCCGATCCCACTGGCTCGACCTCGCCCGCCAAACGACCCCGGAATCGGCCACCGCGACCGCGCCCACGCTCGACCTGCTGCAAAGCCTGCACGACCGGCTCTACTCGCGGCTGTTCAACAGTTAGAGCGTCGCACGACTAATCAAAAACGCGGCGACATCCGGTCCCCTCCCCCGCAAGTACGCAGGAGGGGGGACCGGTGTCGCGCTTCAAACATCAACTGGCGACGCGCGGATTTCTTACTGCATCACAGCGCCTGATCCCGTAAAAGAATGCCATGTCGCTGAGCGAGAAACCGCACCCGCACGAGGAATGGACGCACCCCGGCCGATTCGAATACCGCGCCCGGCCGCTGCAGCGGCGCGACTACACGCGCCGCGCGCTCACCATCGGCGTCGGCGGGCCGGTCGGCAGCGGCAAGACGGCGCTGCTGCTGCAACTCTGCCGGCGACTGCGCGACCGCATTAACCTCGCCGTGGTAACCAACGACATTTTCACGCGCGAGGACGGCGAGTTCCTCATCCGCCAGGGCGCCCTCGATGCCGATCGCATCAGCGCCGTCGAGACCGGCGGCTGCCCGCACGCGGCGATCCGCGAAGACATCACCGCCAACTTGATCGCCCTCGAAGATTTGCACGAGAGGTTTGCGACAAAGCTGCTGCTGATCGAATCCGGCGGCGACAACCTTGCCGCGAATTTCAGCCGCGAATTGGCGGACTACACGATCTACGTCATCGACGTCGCCGGCGGCGACAAGGTGCCGCGCAAGGGCGGGCCGGGGATCACGCAGTCGGACCTGCTCGTGATCAATAAAACGGATTTGGCCGACGCCGTCGGGGCCGATCTGGACGTGATGGCGCGCGACGCGCGACGCATGCGCGGCGACGGGCCGACGGTTTTCGCGCAGGTCCGCAACGGGGTGGGCATGGACGAGATCATCGGACACCTGCCGTTGCCCGCCGGTGATCCCCAAGGCGGCCCCGCTGCGCCGTAGCTTATGCCGCATCGCCGCGGGCGACGCGCTCGACGAGGTCGAGCGTGCTCTGGTCTTCGAGCCGCGACTTGCCGAACCCGCGCACGGCCCCGAGTTCGACGGCCGCGTCCTGCGCGTCGGCCAAGTCGCTGACGAGCATGACGGGGACTTTTGTCCCCGTATCACGCAACGTTTTGATCACGTCCAAGCCGCTTGATCCATCCATGGCGAGCACGCGATTAACGAGCACGAGGTTGTAATCGTGTTCGTCGAGCCGTTGCTGGGCTTCCTCGCCGCTGGCGATCCGATCGACCTGCGCGCCCAGTCGCTTCTGCCACAACGCCGCCATTCGCGGGCCGTCGAATCCGCACTCGCCGATGTCGAGAATCCTGATCGCCATGAACGTCTGCTCCGATGTAGATCCCTCAGCGAGCATACGCAGCACATCGGCGGGAATTCCATCGGGCGTATTCCCTAGGTCGTTGCCCGCCCCCAACCAACCTTCCCCGGAGGAGAGGAGCCGGACAGTCCTCCGACGCAGTGGTTCTAGCCTTCGCTCGCGTCGCGTCGCACGGTCACCCGGCGGCCGCGGATTTTGGTGGCGCGCAGCGCGTCGATGACGTCGTCGGCGCGTTCCTCGGGAACGTCCACGAGCGAGAAGCGGTCGGCGATCTGGATCGCGCCGACGGCTTTGCCTTCGATGCCCGCTTCGCCGGCGATGGCGCCGACAAGGTCCTGCGGGCGGACGCCCGCCTGACGGCCGAGGTTGATGAAGAGCCGCGCCATGTTCCCGTCGGGCCGGCCGTGCGGGCCGCGCTGGTGGCCGGATTGCGGCCCGGCATTGGCGAACTTTCCTCCTTTGCCGCCGTCGCGCGGGTTCTTCACCCAGCGGTCGGGCCCGCCGCTGTCGCGGTTGTCGCGCGGGGTTTCGACCGGGGACATTTCGTCGTCGTTGTCGCCGGTGTCGGCGTTGGCGGCCTGGTGGGCAAGCTTCACCGCGGCCATCGCGATGTTCATCACGTCGAACTCTTCGGACAAGGATTCGACCACCGCGCGGAACGGGTCGAAGGCGTCTTCGATGATCGCCTCGCGCACCGCGGCGCGGGTGAGTTCCATCCGCCGGGCGCGCAGGTCCGCCTGCGAGGGCACCTGGGCGACTTCGATCTTCTGTTTCGTCGCGTGCTCGAAATTCCGCAGCATGCGGTGCTCGCGCGGCTCGACGAGCGTGATCGCCACGCCCTCGCGCCCGGCACGGCCGACGCGGCCGATGCGGTGGACGTATTGCTCGGCGGCCGACGGCACGTCGAAGTTCACGACGTGCGACAGGTTTTCGATGTCCAGCCCGCGCGCCGCCACGTCGGTGGCGATCACGAGATCGCTCGTGCCGGCCTTGAGCTTTTTGATCACCCGCGTGCGGTGCTCCTGGCTCATCCCGCCGTGCAGCGCTTCGGCGCGGTAGCCGCGGGCGGTGAGCGTTTCGGCCAGTTCATCGACTTCGTTGCGCGTGCGGCAGAACACCAGTGCGCTCGTCGGGTTCTCGATGTCGAGCACGCGCGCCAGCGCCGCGAGCTTGGTGGCCCTTCGGACCATGAACGCCGTCTGCCGCACGCGCGGCAGCTCGCCTTTGGCGAGCGTTTCGCGGCCGATCTGGATGCGCGTCGGGTCGGTCAAATGCCGCTTGGCGATCGCGGCGATGCGCGGCGGCAGGGTGGCGGAAAAAAGCACCGTCTGGCGGCTCTTGGGCGTCTCGGCCAGCAGGGCTTCGATTTCTTCGGCAAAGCCCATGTCGAGCATTTCGTCGGCCTCGTCGAGCACCACGTCGGCGATGCCCGCGAGCTTGAGCGTGCCGCGGCGGATGTGGTCCAGCGCCCGGCCGGGCGTGGCGACGATTAGGTCCACGCCGCGCTCGAGCCCGCGGATCTGCGAGCCCATCGGCTGCCCGCCGAACACCGGCAGCACGCTCGTCCCCAGCGCGCGGCCGTACTTGTGCATCGCCTCCGACACCTGCATCGCCAATTCGCGGGTTGGCACCAAAACCAGCGCCGACGGCTTGGCCCGGTCGTCGCCGCGAGCAAGGATGCGCTGCAGCATCGGCAGGGCGAACGCCGCGGTCTTGCCCGTGCCCGTCGCCGCCTGCCCGATCATGTCGCGCCCCGCCAGCAGCGGCGGGATCGACTCGCGCTGGATCGGCGTCGGCTCTTCATAGCCCAGGGCCGTGAGCGTCTCGATCAAGCGGGGATCAAGGCCGAGCCCGGAGAAACCGTCGGATGATGTGGGGGATGTTTTTTTGGTCATGGGAACTTCCGTCAGTTGCAATGTCGAGTAAGGCCCGTTGGCGCCGCATGCGTTCTACGCGCCATCGGCCAATTCTTCCAACATTTCATCCGTACTTTGGGCATCGACCGACCGGCAGGCCGCAGACAGCACTTCGGCGATGCCGTTCAGCCTCATGCGCCAGTCGGTGGCGACGGCGTCGCGCGGGGTGAGCTGCACGAACTCGTTGCACAGGAGGATCATGCGCAAAAAGTGTTTGAAGACGATGCCTTCCTGCTTCACCAGGTCGCGGGCGCGGACGAACTTGTCGAAATCGCCGCCGTACGCCAGCAGGTCGCCCACCGCCCAGACGGGGGTGACGAACAGCCCGCCGGCGTGATCGATCTCGTTCTCGAACAGCATTCGCATTTTCTGGGCAAGGGGGATCGGGTACCGCCGCAACTCGGGCATCACGTCGGACTGATCCGCCGGAGGGTACAAATCCTCCTGCGATGCCAGGCCTGACTTCAGGATGGCCGGGTCGACGACTTCATTGCTCAGACGGCCCGGCGGCAGGTCGTCGGGCGAGGGCACGCGCAGGGACTTGGCCACCGAGCCGGGCATCTCGAGCAAACTTTCGAGGATCTGCACGAGCTCGTGGTCATCGGCTTTAGCGAGGTAATCCATCAGAAACAGGCCGTAGAGCGGGTGGACGGCGCGGAAGACGATGAGTTCCTTCAGCCGCCCGGTCGGTGTGGCGGTCATCGGGTCGTAGGGCTCGGGCGCCGGCGGGGCGGGCTTGTCGGCCGCGCGGGCCGCGCCGGGTCGCACGACGGTGGCAGCAGGTGCGCCGAGGATTAGGCGTGCCGCGAGGTCGCTGGCCGTCGGCGGCACGACCCGCATCGCCGGCGGGCGATCGACCGCTTCGGCGGGGGTGTCGACGGCTTCGTCGCCACCGTCGTCCTCTGCGTTTTCATTCGTGGCTTCCGCCGCCACAGCACCGGCAGGGATCACCGCCTGTTGCCAACTTCGCGGCGGCGGGGGGTCGAGCGTCACCACATTCATCTGCGACAAGGTGACGAGCATCTTCGTGAATCGCTTGAGTTCGCCTTCGATCGTCGGAGCGTCCATCAGCCGGCCGCGGATGACCTGCCGGATCGGCTCGACTGCGGGGTTGGCGTCGAGCAGGTACGCCACCCACCGCCACGTCAGCCGTCCGCGACTGGCGAGCTTGGCGGCGGGGGCGGTCTGCAGCTTGAGGAACTGCTCGGCGTTCCAGTAAGTGAAGCCCGCGCGGCGCGAGGGCTTTTTTTTCAGCAGCGATTTTTTCGCGGCCATGAGCTTCGGGTCTTTTTCGGTCTCGGGGATCGAGTCGTACTTCTCCTTCCACCGGGCGATCTTCACGTCGTCTTCGTGGGCGATGGCGTAGACGTGCCCTTCGGTGTCGAACTGCGGCCGCCCGGCGCGGCCGAACATCTGCTGGGCCGATCCGACTTCGATGAGCTTCTTCTTATCGCGCGGGCCCTTCACCAGTGTCGTCAGCACCACCGACCGCGCCGGCAAGTTGATCCCCGCCGCGAGCGTCTCGGTGCAGACGCACACGGGCAGCAGCTTCTCCTGGAACAACGTCTCCACCACCCGCCGGTAGCGCGGCAGAAGGCCCGCATGGTGAATGCCGATGCCCCGCGCCAGGCTCGGCCGCAGCTTGTTGCCCGAGCCGACGGAAAAATCGAACGCTTCGAGCCGGTCGAGCAGCGCCTTGCGCTGCCCTTCGGCGAACAGATCCCGGCCCCGCAGCACGTCGGCGGTGCTCCAGCACAGCTCGCGGTCGAAGCAGAAGATCAACGCCGGCGTGCGCCGCTGCGCGTCGGCGCCCCCGGCGATCTTCTCAACAAAATCCGGCAGCAACTCGTCGCCCGTCCAGTGAAAGTGCAACGGCACCTTCCGTTCGGTTCCCTCGACGAGCGTCACACGGCGGTCGATGCTCCGCGCCATCCAGTTCACGAACTCCGACGCCGCCCCCACCGTCGCCGACAGCAGCATCACGCGCACGTGCCTGGGCAGCAGCGACAGCGCCAGTTCCCACACGATCCCGCGTTGCGGCTCGTTGAAGTTGTGGAACTCGTCCATCACCACCGCGCCGATGGCCGAAAAATCGAACGCCTCGGGGTGCAGCAGCCGGTTGAGCAGCACCTCGGCCACGACCACCTTGATCGGCGCGTCGGGGTTCACGGAGCGATGCCCCGTCACCAGGCCGACGCGGTCGCGCGCGAATCCCCAGCGCTCGACGGTGTCCTGCAATTCGAGGAATTTCTGGTCCGTCAGCGCGATCAGCGGCGTGGAGTAATACACCCCCTGCCCCGTGCGCAGCCCCTCGTACACCGCGGCCTCGGCGACGAGCGTTTTGCCCGTGCCCGTCGGCGCCGACAGCAGCACGCCTTCTTCGCACGCCGCCCAGGCGAAGAGCGCTTCTTCCTGCACCGGGTAAGGCGCGTGCGTCAGGCGGTCGAGATAGTCGAGAAGGAGTTCGTCCCGCGAGGCCATGCCGGCATGGTAACGGATCGCCTGCTGCGCGTCGGGCGGGCGGTAGGCCCTGAGAGCCTGTTACGCAATTACAGGGAACGCCGGGTGTATTTTCCGCTCCGGGTGCCACGGTTTGGTACTCCAAGCCGTGTCTTCCGACCGCAAGAGCACGGCTTGGAGTACCAAACCGTGGCACCCGGCAGACGATTGCACGCCGCCTGCTGCACGCGCCGGGGGCGGTGTCAGCAACTAGATCGTTCGGCGGGATTGCGCCACGCGGTGGCGGGCGTAGGCGACGTGCTGCGGCGGGTCGTCGGCGAGGCGCAGGAAGGCCGAGAAATGCAGCGCCGCGCGGCGCGGATCGCCGGCGGCGTCGAGGGCGTCGGCGAGGTTGTAGTGGGCCGCGGCGTCGTCGGGGTCCAGGGCCAGGGCGTGGCGGAATGCGTGGATCGCCGGCTCGGTCTGGTCGTCGCTCAGCAAGAGGTCGCCGAGGTTCACCCACGCATCGGCTCGGAGCGGATCGAGCTCGACGACCTGACGGTACCGCTCGATGGCGCGGTCGAGATCGCCGCTGGCCGCCAGCGCGTAGGCCAGGTCGAAGGTGATCTGCGCGTCGGGCCCGCCGACGAGCAGGGCCCGGGCGTAGCTGGCGATCGCGGCGTCG
>DASVSS010000252.1:0-12332 GCA_036387945.1 Tepidisphaeraceae bacterium
GGATGAAACCCATCGTTGTAGACGTTCTGGCTACGAATCAATGCCACGCCGGACTCTAGGTACACGTCGCTCCCGCCGCGGGGCGTGGCACCGCTTCCGATCTTTTTACATACATCACCGAGCCTAAGCGTCTGCACTATCCACCCTCGTGAGCTGCGCGCGAATCTGACTGGTGAGTCGTTCGCCCTCTGCAAAACACTCCTCCAACTCCGCCACCATCCGCGGGTACTTCACGGCAAATTCCTCACCGTCGTCGATGGCATCTTCCGCGCCGACGTAGCGGCCGGGGGTGAGGACGTGGCCGTGCTTGGCGATCTCGGCGAGCGTGGCGGCGTGGCAGAAGCCGGGCGTGGGGCGGAAGGACCAGTCGCCGTGGGCGGCGGCGTCCCACCAGGGCGGGGCGGGCTCGCCGCGCCATTGGCGGTAGGCGTAGACGATGCGGCCGAGGTCGCTGGTGGGGAGGGGTTCGCCGCTGTCGGCGATGATCTTGTGGTCGGCGTCGCGCTGCAGGGTGCTTTCGACCTGTTCGGCGGTCTTGAGGCCGGTGAGCTCGCGGTCCTTGCGGGTGACGAGCACGCCGAGCTTGCCGGCGTCGATGAAGAGCGTCTCGCCCGCGCGGCCGCCGGGGCGGTGCGGGGTGCCGCGCTTGAGGTTCTTCCCGCTCTTGTCGCGGGTGAGGAACCAGAGGCAGACGGGGATCGGAGTAGTGAAAAAGAGGTTCTGCGGCAGGGCGACGATGCAGTCGACGAGGTCGGCCTCGACGATCTTGCGGCGGATGTCGCCCTCGCCGCCGGTGTTGCTGGAGAGGCTGCCGTTGGCCATCACGAACCCGGCCGTGCCGCCGCCGGTGCCGTTGGGGACGGCGAGGTGGTGGATGAAGTGCTGGATCCACGCGTAGTTGGCGTTGCCGACGGGCGGATCGCCGAACGCCCAGCGGCGGTCGCCGCGGAGCAGGGCGCCCGACCAGTCGCTGACGTTGAACGGCGGGTTGGCGAGGATGAAGTCGGCCTTGAGATCCGGGTGGGCGTCGCGGAGGAAGGTGTCGTCGTTCTTCTGCCCGAGGTTGGCCTCGATGCCATGGATGGCGAGGTTCATGTGCGCCAGCCGCCAGGTCATCGGATTGGATTCCTGGCCGAAGATGCTGACGTCGGTCTTCCGGCCGCCGTGGGCTTCGACGAACTTCTCGGACTGCACGAACATGCCGCCCGAGCCGCAGCAGGGGTCGTAGACGCGGCCGGCGTAAGGCTCGAGCATCTCGACGAGCACGCGGACGACGCTGCGGGGCGTGTAGAACTCGCCGCCGAGCTTGCCCTCGGCGGCGGCGAACTTGCCGAGGAAGTATTCGTAGACGCGCCCGAGCATGTCGCGGGCGCGGTTGCGGTCGCCCTTGAAGCCGATGTCGGCGATGAGGTTGACCAGGCCGGTGATCTTCTCCGGGGCGATGCCGCGGCGGGCGTAGTCGCGGGGGAGCTTGTTCTTGAGGTTCGGGTTGTCGCGCTCGACGGCGAGGATGGCGTCGTCGATGAGCGTGGCGATGTCGGGGCGGGTGGCTTGGTTCTGCAGGTTCGGCCAGCGGGATTCCGGCGGCACCCAAAAGACCCGCTCGGCGGTGTACTCGTCGCGGCTTTCGAGCAGCGCTTCGAGTTGTGGGCCGCTGATGTTGTCCTTCTGCAGTTCGGCCCGGAGCTGATCGCGGCGGGACGCGAAGGCGTCGGAGATGTACTTGAGGAACAACAGCCCGAGGACGACGTGCTTGTACTCCGCGGCGTCGACCTGCCCGCGCAGGGCGTCGGCGGCCTTCCAGAGGGTGTCGGCGTAGGCGAGGTCGGTGTGGGCGCTGGGTTCGGGCTGCATGCGGTGGTTTGTCCTTGGCCCGGCAGTTTTCTGTTCTTTCCCCGTCGGCGACGTACGTTTGCTCCCAACGCGGAGCGGACGAGGGCGATCCCCGGTCGATCGACGCCGTTGTACTCTGCCGCACGAACGGTCGGCAAACCCGGTCCGTCCTGGTAGCAGGCGTTCGCTTCACTCAAGGCGAGCCCAACGCCTGGCGTTGCTGCGCCTATGGAGCTATCAAAAGGTCGACGTTCTCGCTCGCGGATCATTTCATCGAGATAAGGTCGGCTCGGGCGCGGGTGACGTTATTGCGGACCACAGACAACCCCCCGTGCACTTTGTTCAATCCCGGCAGAGTCCGTTCGGAGCCTTGTCGTCGGAGGACTTGATCTTCCGACACATCTAAAATCAGCGGCCATCGACGCCGAACCCTCGTAGCATACGGTTCGGCGATGCTCGCCCAGGCCCGGTGTCCCGTGGAAACGCATTCCGCTTACACTGACGTAGACTCCCCCGGTTGCCATTGAATTCGGAGATCAGGCATCATGCTGGAATACAATCTCACGCAGCGTGAGCGACAGATCCTCGTCCGACTGATCGATCTCTCACAGCATTCGAAGGATCATTTCGAAGCCCGTCTGATCGATCCCACCGCCGCCGGCCCGTCGCGCGAGCTTGCGCGGCTTGATTTCGGCGGCGAGGGTCATTCGATGGATCTGACCAAGCGCGACCTGCGCTTGCTCAAGGACGAAGGACTCATCCACTTCCGGTGGAACCTTCCCGGGCTGGGCATGGGTCGCCTTTCCAGCCTCGCGTTCGAGGCGGCCGGCAGCAACTTCCATAACCCGCCTGCCGACGAAGCGGCGCTGGCCGCGGCGGCGAGCAAGCTCGCGATCGCCGCGGACGAGCGGACCATCGCGACGCGCTATTCGAAGATCACCGGGGAACTCGTCGAACTGGCGCGGCAACTGATCGACGCCGACGAGGCCACGGCCGCGGAGCACGAGGCGGTGTCGATCGCCAACGAGCTTGGAAAGGAAGTCCCCGACGAGACGGTCATCACCCGCAAGACCAAAGGGTTCGTCAGCCGGCTTTCGCTGACGTTTTCGGGCACGGCCGACCTGGCGGCCAAGGGAGAGAAGATCGGCGAGTTCGGCGAACGGCTGGCGGCGTGGCTGGTAGCGCTTTCGATCTGGACGGAATGGCATGCCGCACACCACGCCGCGCCCGACCCGTGTGCGTGACGCGGGCGCTGTACGAAGGGCGCTGTGCGTGGGACGTTTTAGCCGCCCGAATCCCGGTTTCCGTTGACCGCTCGGTCGACCGTCCCAACGCCCCGGCGACCGGTTCAGTTCTATGACCGGGGCACCTTTTCCGTCACTGTCGTTAAGCAGCGGTAGGGGTATCGGAGAAGCGCAGTTCCGAGTTCTGTTTTTCAAGATACTGCTTGCTCCATTCGCTCGACAGCAGCACCACGGGCCGGCCGGCGGAATCGGTCGCGAGCTTCGCGCCGCCGGGGAGGACCATCTTCTCCATCGCCGCGGGCGAGACGCCCGGGGGGAGCCAGCGCAAGAGTTCCCAGGAGGCTTTTTCCAGGCGCGATTCGGCGCCGTACTCGGTCTGCAAGCGGTACTGAACGACCTCAAACTGCAGCGGGCCCACGGCGCCGAGCAGGGGCACGCGCTGCATCGAGTCCTTGATCTGGAACGACTGAATCGCCCCTTCCTGCAGCAACTGCTCGAGCCCTTCGCGGAAGCGCTTGAACTGCGACGTCTTCTCGCTGTGCAGGTAGGCGAAGCACTCGGGGGCGAAGTGGGGGATTTCGCGGTACACGATCGCGTCGTCTTCGGTGAGGGTGTCGCCGATGCCGAACTCGGAATGGCCGACGAGGCCGATGACGTCGCCGGCGACGGCCTCGTCGACGGTCTCGCGTTCCTGGCCGAACAATTTGTGCGAGCTCGACAGCCGAATCCGCCGGCCGCTCTGGACATGGGTGACGGCGATGTCGCGGACGAACCGCCCGCTGCAGACGCGCACGAATGCGATGCGGTCGCGGTGCTTCGGGTCCATGTTGGCCTGGATCTTGAAGACGAATCCCGAGAAGCGCTCGTCGTCCGTAGCGATCTCGGTGTCGCCGACGTGGCGTGCCCGCGGGGCGGTCGAATACTGGAGGAACGTGTCGAGCAGGAGCTGAATGCCGAAGTTGTTGATCGCGCTGCCGAACAGCACCGGCGTGAGCCGCCCGGCGGCGACGGCGTCGAGATCGAAGGTGCTGCCGGCGACGTCGAGCATGCCGATCTCGTCGACGGCCTTGTGGTAGACCTCGTCGCTGAGCTTTTCGCGCACCGACGCGTCCGACAGCGCGTGGATCGTCACCGGCGCGCGGTGGACGCCGCCGGCGGTGCGCTCAAAGAAATGCACGCGGCTGGTCAGGCGGTCGAAGATGCCGGCGAAATCCGGGCCCGTGCCCAGCGGCCAGTTGACAGGGAAAGCGCCGATCCCCAGCACCGATTCCAGCTCGTCCAGCAGCGCCAGCGGGTCGCGCGACGGCCGGTCGAGCTTGTTCATGAACGTGAAGATCGGGATGCCGCGGCGGCGGCAGATCTCGAAGAGCTTGCGCGTCTGGTTCTCGATCCCCTTGCCGGCGTCGATCACCATGATGACGGCGTCGACGGCGGTGAGGACGCGGTAGGTGTCTTCCGAAAAATCCTTGTGCCCCGGCGTGTCGAGCAGGTTGATCGTGCGGCCGTCGTAGTCGAACTGCAGGACCGTCGAGCTGACCGAAATGCCACGCTTACGCTCCAACTCCATCCAGTCCGACGTGGCGGCGCGCTGGTTCTTGCGCGCCGTCACCGATCCCGCCAGCTGCAGCGCGCCGCCGTAGAGCAAAAACTTTTCCGTCAGCGTCGTCTTCCCGGCGTCGGGGTGGGAGATGATCGCGAAGGTGCGTCGTTTGGAGATTTCGGTTCGAAGGGGTGACGGCAAAACGAGCTTTCTGAATCGGGTGCGGTGGGTTAGCGGGCGAGCGTGGGGCTTCGATTGTCAGAATACCTTTACGCATGACCTATCGTTTGTCCCCTCTCCCGCTGCGCGTGGGGGAGGGTCAGGGAGGGGGCCTTCGAACACCTCTGTACCTTCAAGTTCTAGCCCTCTCCCTAGCCCTTTCCCGTAATACCGGGAGAAGGAACAGGAGGTTGTCGCATCATAAAGCGAAAATGCTTAATGGACATTGTGAAAGGATTCGCACGCTTCGCCCGGGACGGCTCATGCCGGCGTTTTCACGCGGTCATGGCGGCGTGCAGGCGGAGAAACCGCGATGAATCGCGTCCGGGCCGCACCTTCCCGCGAACTTACGGCCGCCGGCGCGGGCGGTCAATACGATTCTGCTGCCGGGTCGGAAGGGCGGGCGAGCGCCACCACGGCTTCGACCAGGGCCGCCGGCTCGACGGGCTTGCGAACGAGGACGTGGAACCCGGCGTTCTTTGCTTTGAGGCGCTCTTCTTCGCGCGCGTATGCCGTCATGGCCACGGCCGGGATGGGGTGCGCTTCGTCACGGTCGGCTTCCATCCGGCGGATCTCACGCATGAGCTCGTAGCCGTCCTGCACCGGCATGCCGATGTCGCTCACAAGCACGTCGAGCCGCTGGTGCGACAGGCTGTCGCGGAACGCCGCCACCGCCAGCGCCGCCGACTCCGTGGCAATCACCTCAGCCTCGCACTGTTCGAGCAGCCTCTGCACGGCGGTGCGGGTGTCGGCTTCGTCTTCCACCAGCAGCACGCGCACGTCGCGCAGCACCGGCGAGGGGGCGAAGGTCCGTTCGTGCGGCGCGGTGCGGCCCTGCGGCGGGGCTTCGAGGCGCACGTCGGCAAGAGGCAGCTCGACGGTAAAGACCGATCCCCGCCCGGCACCGGCGCTGCGGGCCCGGATCGTGCCGCCGTGCAACTCGACGAGTTGCTGCGAGATCGACAAGCCCAGCCCGAGCCCGCCCTCGGCCCGCGTGATCGACGCGTCCGCCTGGCGGAAGCGCTCGAAAACGTGCGGAAGGAACTGCGAGCTGATGCCCCGGCCATTGTCGGCCACCGTGATCCGGATCATCGACGCCGCCCGCTCGAGCGCCACCGTGACGCGCCCGCCCCCATCGGTGAACTTGACGGCGTTGTTGAGCAGGTTCCAGACGACCTGCTGCACACGGTCCGGGTCGGCCATGACGCATCCTGTACGCCCGTCACACGTCATCGTCACGTCGACGCCCTTGGCATCGGCCATCGGGCGCACGGCTTCGACGGCGGCCTCGACGACGGCGGACAAATCCGTCTCCCGCATGTTGAGGCGCAACTTGCCGGAGATCATCCCGGAAATGTCCAGCAGGTCTTCGATCAATTGGCGCTGCGAATCGGCGCTGCGGATGATGGCTTCGATGGCCTCGTCAAAGTCCTGCTCACGCACGGCGCTGGACCGCAGCATCTTGGCCCACAGCAGGATCGCCGTCAGCGGCGTGCGCAACTCGTGCGAAACGACGGCAAGAAACTCGTCGCGCATCAGCATCGCCCGCTCGGCCTCCAGCCGGGCGATCTTCTCGTGTTCCAGAAGCGTCTCGCGCTGCTCGGTGATCTTCTGCTGCTCGGTCAGGTCGCGGCATATCTTCACGAAGCCGGTGATGTTCCCCGCACTGTCGCGCAGGGGCGAAGTCAGCCCGCTGGCGAAAAACACCTCGCCGCCTTTGCGCTGCTGCCAGCGGTCGTCCGACGCGCGCCCCTCGGCGGCGGCGGTGGCGAGTTCCTTCTGGTGCTCGCCTTTGGCGCGGTCGCCGGGCACAAACAGCACGGCGGCGTCCTGCCCGACGATCTCCGACTCGTTGTAGCCGAAGATGCGCTCGGCCCCGGTGTTCCATGTCATCACGCGCCCAGGGGCGTCGATCATGAAGATCGCGTAGTCGCGCGCGTTCTCGATCAACAGCCGGTGGCGCTCCTCGCTGGCGCGCAGGGCGTCTTCCGCCCGCTTGCGGGCGCTGAGGTCGCGGCTGATCTTGGTGAAGCCGATGACTTTGCCGTCGCCGTCGTACATGGCGGTGGCGATCTCGTTGCCCCAGAACCGCTCGCCGCCCTTGCGCACCCGCCAGTCCTCCCGCTCGGCGCGGCCGACGCAGGTCGCTTCCTCGATCTCGCGATCCACCGCTCCGCTGGCGATCTGCTCGGGGGTGTAGAAGGTCGAAACGTGTTGCCCAACGATCTCCTCGGCACGCCATCCTTTGACCCTTTCGGCCCCTTCGGTCCACTCCGTCACGTACCCGCCGGCGTCGGTGCTGAAAATGGCGTAATCGGGGATGTTCTGCAGGATGTGCTGCAAATGCCTGGCCACGGTCGCCAGCGGCGAGGGGGCCGGCTGCGGTTCTTTTCGTGATTTCTCGCTGCTTGCCATCTTGTCAGCGTAGCACCGATTCCGCGATGCAGGTGCAGGCCAAAAAGAATAACTTAGACTTGTCCGGCTTGTCGTGCGTACCAGTCGATGCTCTGCCGCAATCCCGCGTCGAAATGAAGCACCGGCTCGTATCCGAGTACGCGGCGGGCTTCGGTGATGTCCGCGAGGCTGTCACACACGTCGCCCGGCCGCGGCGGGGCGTATTCGGCGACGACGCGCGTGCCCAGCAGCTCGTTGGTCAGGGCGACGATCCGGTTGACCGTCACCCGTCGCCCGCAGCCGATGTTGACCACCTCGCCCCCCGTCCCCGAGGCCTCGGCCGCGAGAAGGTTGGCCGCAACGACGTTGCTGACGTGGCAAAAGTCGCGCGTCTGCTCGCCGTCACCGTAGATCGTCGGCGACTCGCCCCGCAGGATCTTGCTGACGATGCTCGGAACGGCGGCGCCGTACTGGCTTTTGGGATCCTGCCCCGGGCCGAAGACGTTGAAGTATCGGAGGCTGGTCGTCTTCATGCCGTGCAGTCTGGCGAACGCGGCGACGTACAGTTCTCCTGCGTATTTGGCGATGCCGTAAGGGCTTATCGGCACGCCCCGCATGGACTCGGTCTTCGGCTGCTCGGGGGCGTCGCCGTAGACGGCGCTCGTGCTGGCGTAGACAAAACGCCCGACGCCGGCGCGACGGGCGGCTTCGAGCAGTTGCAGTGTCGCAGTGGCATCGGCGGCGTGGTAGTCGAGCGGGCGGGCGACCGATTCGGGCACGCTCACGAGGGCGGCTTTGTGGAATATCACGTCGACGCCCTCTGCCGCGCGGTCGATGGCGGCGCAGTCGAGCACGCTGCCCTGGAGGCGCTCGACGTCGCCCGCCAGATCGTCCAGGCGCCGCCAAGAGCCCGGCCCGCTGAGGTCGTCGAGCACACGCACCCGATCGCCGCGCCCGACGAGGGCGCGCACAAGGTGCGATCCGATGAACCCCGCGCCTCCGGTCACCAGGCATTGCCGCATGGACTTAAGAATAGTCCGCCGCGCCGCACGCCCGCAATGCGGGCCCCGCGACGCCCCCCGGCGGGCAGGGCGGCCGCGCCGGACCTGGCGTGTGCCCGGGCACGCGGCGGGGCCGGTTTTCGCCTACAATCGCGCCGCAATGGACATCAACCTTCTTGTCGTCAGTGTAGGAAATTCGCGCGTGGCCGTGGGCGCGTTCGTGCGCGGTGAACTGGTCTATACCCGGCGGATGCCGGTCACGCAGCGGGAAGATTTCGCCGGCGTCGTCACCGAGGCGTGGCGCCATTTCGGCGGCGAATCGGCGGAAGTGGCGGGGGCGAGCGTCAACCCGGCGGCGAGTGAAGGCGTCGAGCACGCCGTCACGCGGGCGACGGGGCGCGACGTGCAATGGGTGGGCCGCGAGATCACGCTGCCGATCGACGTGAAGACCGAAAAGCCACAGCTGACGGGCGTCGATCGCGTGCTGGTGACCGCCGCGGCGTTCGAACAGATGAACAAGGCGTGCGTCGTCGTCGACGCCGGCACGGCGATCACCGTCAACGCCTGCGATGACAAGGGCGCGTTCGTCGGCGGGGCGATCGCGCCGGGAGCGGGGCTAATGCTCGCGGCGATGCACGAACACACCAGCCGCCTGCCCGCCGTCACGCTCGCCAAGCCCACGGGCATGATCGGCACGGGCACCGAGTCGGCGATGCTGCACGGCGTCTTCTACGCCGCTCGCGGGCTGGTGAAAGAAGTCGTTGAGAACTACGCCACCCAGCTGGGCACCTGGCCGGACATCATCTGCACCGGCGGCGATGCCGAACTGCTGTTCGGCGGGTGGGAACTCGTTCATGCGGTGTCGCCGGATCTCCTGCTTTACGGGATCGCGCTGGCGTACACGGAGCACCACATCGCTGATGAAGCGTGACGCCTGTCGGGGCGGTTTTTGGGATGTGGTTGGGACGTTCTTGGGGCGATCCTTGCCGCTGAAGCGGCAAGGCCGGTGGGGCGATCGCGTGGTACGGACGGGCACTGGTCGTGTGCTGTGGCGCGGGCTGCGATGACGACCACCACTGACAATTTCGCCTGCCTGTTGACGCCGGCGGGCACGGCGGCGATTGCGGTGGTGCGGCTTGCGGGCCCTGGGGTGCCGGCGTTTTGCGCGGCGCACCTGTCAAAGCCGCCGCGGCGGGGGCGGTGCGTGCATGTCGAACTGAGCGACAACGGCCGAGTGATCGACGACCCGGTCGTCGTGCTGAACGACGATTCGACGATCGATCTTTGCCTGCACGGCGGGCGATACGTCGTCGAAGCGGTGCTGGAACTGGCGGCCCGAACCGGGTTCACGCCCCTCTCGCCCGCGGACGCGCCGCCGGCCTTGATCTTCGACACCGCCGACCCGATCGAGGGGGAGATGCTCGCGGCACTGCCAGCGGCGCGGACCGAAGCGGCGGTGCGCATCCTGCTCGCTCAGCCCGGGGCGTGGGCGGCAATGCTCCGCGAGCGCGACCCGGCAGCCGTGAAAGCGGCCCTGCTTGATCGTGCGCTGCCGCACCTACTCTCGCAGCCGGCGGTTGCGATCGTCGGCGTCGCCAACGTTGGGAAAAGCACGCTGGCCAACCGCCTCTTCGGACAAGACCGCTCGATCACCGCCGATCACCCCGGAACCACCCGCGACTGGGTCGGCGAATCCGCAGACGTCGGCGGCCTGATCGTCACCCTTATCGACACGCCCGGCCAGCGCCCCAGCGATGACCCGATCGAGCAGCGCGCGATCGCCAACGCCCGCGGCGTGATCGCCGGGGCGGCCTTGCGCGTCGTCGTGCTCGACGTCACCCAGCCGCTTGCGCCGCAACGGGCGCTGGTGACTGCCGACGCGATGGTCTGCCTGAACAAGATCGACGCGCCCGCGGCATGGCCGGCCACTGCCATCGACCGCGGCGACGCGGTTCACATCTCCGCAGCCACTAGCGAAGGCGTGGACGAACTGCGCCGCCGCGTCCTGCGGCATTTCGGCTGCGACGACCTGACGCCGTCACGTCCCCGCGCTTGGACGGCACGCCAACAGACGATGCTCGAAAGGATCTAAAGCAGGGCGCGGCTTGCCGCACGCAACCGGTATCGGCGTAACGGCCTCTGGTCCCCTCTCCCGGTACTCCGGGAGAGGGTTAGGGAGAGGGCTTGAGCTTGAAGACGCGGGGTCGCATCAAGGCCCCCTCCCTAACCCTCCCCCGCGAGTACGCAGGAGAGGGGACCGGATAGCAGGAGACGTTGTGTTCCCGTGTCGCTATTCAAGCAATTGTCGGGTGCGGCGAACCGCACCCTGCACAAACCAAAGTCTCACCTTGTCATCCCAAGGCTCGTGCCTGGCCATCCCCGCAGGTACGCAGGAGAGGGGATCGGACGGTGCGGGGCGGGGGCAATCCAGCGGCGCTATTCGAGGTAGGTGTAGCCGTCCAAGCCGTCTTCGTAGAACCGCAGCAGGAGGCGGGCTTCTTCGATGCTCAGCTTGGCATCCTTCACGCCCTTCTCGACGGTCTTGCGCATCGCGCGCAACAGCTCGTCGCCGGAGTACTGGACGTAGCTCAGCACCTCGCGGACGGTGTCGCCCTTGATGACTTCGTCGACGCTGTAGTTGCCGGCGTCGTCGATCGTGATGTGCACGGCGTGGGTGTCGCCGAGCAGGTTGTGCAGGTCGCCGAGGATCTCCTGGTACGCGCCGACGAGGAACGCGCCGATGTAGTAATCCTCGCCCTTGTAGGCGTGGAGTTCGAGCGTGCTCTTGACGTCGCGGCGGTCGATGAAGTGATCGACTTTGCCGTCGCTGTCGCAGGTGATGTCTGCGAGGATGCCGCGGCAGTTGGGCGCTTCGGCCAGCCGGTGGATCGGCATGATCGGGAAGAGATGGTCGATCGCCCAGCTGTCGGGCATGCTCTGGAAGATCGACATGTTGCAGAAGAACGTGTCGCTGAGCATGGCCTCGAGGCCTTCGAACTCTTCGGGGATGTACTCGAGCTTTCGCACGATGTTGAGAATCTTACTGCAGATGCCGAAGTACAATTTCTCGGCGGTGCTGCGGTGGTCGAGCGAGCAGTAGCCGAGGCTGAAAAGACTCAGCACCGCGTCCATCGCCACTTGTGCGTCGTGGAAATATTCGGTGACGTTGCTGTCGGCCACGCCGAGATACGTGTCGAGCAGCGTCTGCACCGGCTGCGGCAGTTTCGAGCGGTCTTCGTGCGAGAGATCGGAGTTGACGTCGAAGCGGCCGAAGCCGCTCCAGCCGATGACGTTGAAGACCAGCACGCTGTGGTAGGCGACCATGGCGCGGCCGGATTCCGACAGGATCGTGGGGTGGGCGACACCGGCCTTTTCGCACACTTCCTTGATGTGGAAGACGATGTCGTTGGCGTATTCCTGCAGGCCGTAGTTGATGCTCGATTCGAAGTTGGTTTTGCTGCCGTCGTAATCCACGCCGAGGCCGCCGCCGACGTCGATGAGGTTGAGCCCCGCGCCGAGCTTGCACAGCTCGGTGTAGACATGGGCCAGCTCGGTGATGGCGGCCTTGATGTTGCGGATGTTGTTGATCTGGCTGCCGAGGTGGAAGTGCAGCATGTTCAGGCAGTCGGCCATGCCTTCGGCCTTGAGATAGTTCACCGCGTCGATGACTTCGCTGATGAACAGCCCGAACTTGCTGCGCACGCCGCCGGATTCCTGCCAGCGGCCGGCGCCCTTTGTCGAGAGCTTCACGCGCACGCCGATCCGCGGGCGGACGTTGTGGATTTTGGCGAACTTGACGACCGCTTCGAGCTCGGAAAACTTCTCGACGACGGGGATGACTTTGCGGCCGATCTTGGTGGCGAGGATGACGGCTTCGATGAACTCGTCGTCCTTGAAGCCGTTGCAGACGACCGGCGTCTGGTCGTCGTCGACGATCGCCATCACCGCCAGCAATTCCGGCTTGCTGCCGGCTTCGAGCCCGAAGTTGTGGGCTTTGCCGAAGTGGTGGATCTCTTCCACGACGTGGCGCTGCTGGTTGACCTTGATCGGGTACAGGCACTGGTAAGCGCCGCGGTACTCGTGATCGCTGATGGCCTTGGC
>DASVSS010000253.1:0-7562 GCA_036387945.1 Tepidisphaeraceae bacterium
AAGCAGTCGAATTTCTCGAACTGAATCCGCACCTTCCCCGCCGGCACGCGGGCGACCGGCTGCGACGCCGGCCCCGGCGGAACCACCGGCGGGGCGGCGCAGCCGACGAGAAGCAACACGATCCATAAAACGACAACACGGTGCATGACGCGATCGTATCACCGCCAACGCGGACGCGTCAGCGGTCGGCGGAGTTTTCGATCCGTGTCGGAATGACCCAATCGGCAATACCCTCCGTACCCGGGGGAGGGCAGGGAGGGGCGTCCACGGTCGCCCCATGCGCGAAGCGCCACTCCGGTTCCTCCCCCTCCGGGGGAGGCTAGGTCGGGGCCGACCCTGACCTGCAAGAGCGGCCCGCTGACGCCAGCGATGCAAACCCCTCGCCCGGTACTCCGGGAGAGGGTAGGGAGAGGGCCGGAGCGTCGATGCGACTGATTGCGATGAAGCGGCCGCCCGCCCCCACCTAACCTCCCCCGCAGGGGAGGAACCAGACGGGCGTTTGGGTGCGACGAGGCATCCGACTGCTGCTCACGCCTCGCCTCGCCGGGGGGGGGGAAAACAGCGAGGCGGGTCTTGGCGGTTGGCTGCGATCACGGATTCGTCCGCGCCGTTACTTCTTAAGCAACTCGTCCAGCGCCAGCTTCGTCGCAAACGGCTCGGGCCATTTTTGCACCGACACGACGTTGCCCGCGGCATCGAGGATGACGCAGCCGCCTTGCTCGGCGTGGTAGGCGAGCGCGACGGCGTCGTCGACATCGTCGACGAGCACGTCGCCCTCGAGTTTCAGGGCGTCGCGGGCTTGGCGGGCGACGCTGCGCCGCTCTTCAAGGGTCGCGGGCTGGACGATGTCGAGCTTGGCGTCCTTGTTGCGCTCGACGTCCCACTCGCCGGCGGCGTAGGCCTCGCGGGTGTAGACGAAAACGACGTTGGCCTTGCCGCGGTAGGCCTGGCGGAGCTTTTCAAGGCCGGGGGCTTTATCGCGGAAGAGCGGTGCGGAATAGCTGCCGAAGATCAGCGCCGTCGGCCGGCCGCGCAGGCTGGCGGCGGTGACGGTTTTGCGGTCGAGAGAGAGGAGCTTGAACTCCGGGGCGGCGCGGCCGGTGAGGAGCCGATCGGCGGGTGCGTCGGCAGAGGAGGAGCCGGCGGTCGCGGCCGGGCCCGGTGCCGAAGAAGACACCGACCCGGCTTTCGCCGGGTTGGTGTTGCGTTGCGTGCGTTGCCCGTCAGCGGCGGGCGGCGGCGGGGGCGGATCGCCGTTCATGTCGCCGCCCATCTCCCCGTCGGGCGGCGGCGGAGGACGGCGGTTGCCGGGGCCGTTACCAGGGCCTTTGCCGGGGCCGTTGTTGGGGCCGTCGCCCGGGCCCATGCCGTCGCCCTCGGGCGGGGCGCGGCGCGGACGGCGGGGCTGATTGTTGTCGTTGTTGCCCGCGCCGTCGTTGTTGCCTGCGTTGTCGCCGGCGGGGGCGGGGCGGCGGGGTTGAAGGGTGCGCATCTTTTCCTGCTGCTCGGGCGTGAGCACGTCCGCGAGCTTGCGCTGCACGTCCCGCATCACGTCCCCGGCGCGCTGCCGCAGTTCCTGCTGGTCGGCCTGCGTGTCCTGGCGCATTTTCGTCACCGCCTCTTCGGCGAAGGCGACGATCTCGTCGGTCTTGATTTTCTGCTCGGGCGTGAGGTCGAGCTGCGCCAGATTCTGCTTCAGCCGCCCGACCGCCGGGCCGCGGCCGCCGCCTTGGTTGCCGGGCTGGCCTGGCTGCTGGCCCGGCTCGCCGTCCTGTGCCTGCGGGCCTTGCCCGCCGGCCCCGCGCCGGGCGGGCTGCGTGGCGGCGGCGGCGAGGGATTGCTTCAACTCCGCCTGCTGCTCGGGCGTGAGAACGGCGGCGAGCTTCTCGCGCGTTTCGGCGACGAGTTCCTGCACGCGGTTGCGCCCTTCACCGGGCGGAAGGTCGCGCAGGGTTTCCCGCAGGTCCACCATCTTCTCGCGCATCTCGGCCTTGAGGGCGTCGATTTTCGGCTTCTGCTCGGCGGTGAGGGTGAGCTTGTCGATCGCCTGCACGAGCCGCATCGCCCCGCCCCCCGGTCCTCCGCCCTGACGCGGCCCGCGTTCGCCCGGCGGCGGGGGGCCGCCGTCGCCGTTCTGCGGGCGCGGGCGGCGTTGCTCAGCGCCGTTGTCCGGGGCGTTCATTTCCGGGCCGTTGCCTGGGCCAGTGCCGGGACCAGTGCCCGGCGCGGCGTCCTGCGCGAGTGAGAGTCCGCTCGCCAGCGCGATCGCCGTTGCGGCGAGCACGCAGAGCATCGGGCGTTGTTTGGTTTGCGACATGATCAGTTCCTTCTCCGTCTTTCGTTCGAATTGAGATGCGTCGTTTCCGCCAAGACACAAACCAAACGCCTCTATGCGCTGATTATTCTAAGGCATTTTCACTCAGGACGTCGCGCCGACCGGTTCCTTCTCCCGGTATCCCGGGAGAGGGTTAGGGAGAGGGCTGGAGCGGCGAATGACAAGGAGAGAAGCTTTTTTGCAGGGTGCGGTTCACCACACCCTACTTTATCCCGATGCCCCTTCCTTAACCCTCCCGCGCGTACGCGGGAGAGGGAACCAGATAGCCGATCCGACAATAGCAAGGAGGCGGCCACAGGCGGGGCGCATCAAACCAATCCGAGGTCTTCGTAAATCGCCGCGTGGATCGCCAGTTGCCGCGCGTGGTGTGCAGCTTCCCCCGGCATGCCGGTGCAACTCCAGGCGACGACAAGTCCGTGCACTGGATCGGCGAAAGCGCAACTGCACTGGTGGCCGGCGTGGCCGAAGGTGGCGTCGCTGGCGTGAACGCCGTAGCCGTAGGTTTCGCCCGGTGCGCCGGGCGTGTCGTAGCGCTTGCTGTCGAGCTTGAGGCCGTACCCCCAATCCAGTGTGCGCTTGAACGTTTCGTCGAACATGCCGCGGCGCTGGCGCGTGGTCATCGCGTCGATCGCCTGGCCCGAAAGCAGCCGGCCGTCGCGGGCGAGCAGCGAGACGTACATCTCGGCAAGCTGTCGCGCCGGGGCGATGAGGTTCGCGCCGGGGCGCGCGACGGCATACCCGTCGACGTCGCCCGCAGCGTGCGCCGCGGGCGGCGTGGCGTCGGTCTGCTGAGTGCGGGCGAGGCGGTCGCCGTAGCGCGCGGCGGTCTCGGCGGGCAGGCCGATGTAGGCGTCGACGGCGTCGATAGGCCCGAAGACGCGCCGCCGCACCGCGCGGTCGAACGGCTCGCCGTCGAGCACGCGCACGATCTCGCCGAGGGCGAACCAGCTCGACCCGACGTGGTAGCCGGCCTTCTCGCCGGGCGTCCAGTTCGGCTCGCGACGCAACGCGCACACACGGTCGATGATCGATTCCCACGGCCCCGGCGTGAAGTTCGAAAGCGGCCCGCGAAAGCCGCCCGTATGCAGCAGGCAGTGGCGGACGGTGATCGATTCCTTCCCGCCGGCGGCGAAGGCGGGAATGATCTCGGCGACGCGCGTTTCGAGCGTCAGACGCTGCTGTTCGATGAGCTGCAGCACCGCGACGGCGGTCACCGGCTTGCCGCTGCTCATCCACAGCACGAGCGAGTCCGCCGTCATCGCCACGCCGGGGCGGGCGGCGCCGAAGCCTTCGTTAAGAACGAGTCGGCCTTGATGAATGACGCAGGCTTGAGCGCCGGGATGCAGGCCGCTTTCGATGCCGGATTGGATGACCCGTCGGAGGCGTTGCATAGGCTGTAATAGTAACCCGGCTGCACAGTAACGTTCGGTCTTCGGCATACTCGATGCAAGGCCTGCCTGACGGATCGGCAGATGCGCCGTCCGGTTCCTCCCCCTCCGGGGGAGGTTAGGTGGGGGCGGCCTCTAACCTGCAACAGCGGCTTTGTTGACGCCAGAGACCCAAATCCCTCGCCCGGTACTCCGGGAGAGGGTAGGGAGAGGGCCGAGTGTCATTGCGCTTCGTTGTGATGAGGCGCCCGCCCGCCCCCACCTAACCTCCCCCGCAGGGGAGGGACCAGACATTGGCGCTGTATTGCGATGAGGGGTCTCCCCGCCCCCACCTGGCCTCCCCCGCAGGGGAGGAACCGGAGGGGGCGCGGTGGGAACGGTCGCTGCGTTTACTACCGTTGCAGTAATCGAACCGCTTGGGCGAGATCGACGGTGCCTTCGTACAAGGCTCGGCCGACGATGACGCCGAAGAACGGCTCGTCTTTGAGCGCCAGGACGTGATCGAGCGTGCCAACACCGCCGCTGGCGATGACCGGGACGTGGCCGGCCCCCGCGAGGGCGCGGGTGGCGTCGGTGTTGGGGCCGGTCATCATGCCGTCGCGGGCGACGTCGGTGTAGAGGATCGCCGCCAGCGGCCAGTCGCTGACTTCGCGGGCGATGTCGACGGCGGCGCGGCCGCTGGTTTCGGTCCAGCCGCGCGTGGCGACCATGCCCTCTTTGGCGTCCAGCGCCAGGGTCAGGCGGCCGGTGTATTCGCTCTGGCAGGCGAGGTCTTTGAACCAGTTCCAGTTCTCGATCGCGGCGGTGCCGACGACGACGCGGGCGGCGCCGGCGGCGATCAGCCGGTCGATGTCCGCCGTGCCGCGCACGCCCCCGCCGACCTGCACCGCCAGCCCCGCCCGGGCGGCGGCGGCGGCGACCTGGCCGATGAGATCGGCCTGCACACAGCGGCCTTCCTTAGCGCCGTCAAGGTCGACGATGTGCATCCACGCCGCCCCGGCCCGGGCGAAACTTTCTGCCACCGCGACGGGGTCGACGGCGTAGTCGGTCTGCCGGCCGTAATCGCCTTGCTGCAGGCGAACCACCTGGCCGTGGCGAAGGTCAATGCTCGGGATGATCTGCATCGCCGGAGTGTGGGGCGGCGCGTCGGCAATGTCGAGTGTGGGTGGTTGGGGATGAGGCGCATCCTCCGGTCCCTCCTCTCCGGGGGAGGGCTAGGCGGGAACGGCGGCCGCCTAGTCGCAATCAAGCGCATCTCTGGTCCCTCCCCGGAGGGGGAGGAACTGGAAAGGCGAATCCCTGCGATGAGGCGTCGGCCTGCGCCCCTTCCCTGCGCTCCCCGGGTACGGGGGAGAATGTTCCGCCGCGTCGTTTAGCTCCCGGCGGCGGGAATGGGAGCGACAAGGTTCGCCGCGGCGTGGCCGGCCCAGACGAGTAGGAGGCCGACCGCGTTCGACGCCAATACATAGGCGACGGCGGCGGGGGTGCGGCCGGCGGCGATGAGGTCGAAGGTTTCGCGGCCGAAGGCGCTGAAGGTCGTGAACCCGCCGAGCACGCCGACGAGCACGCCGGCACGCACCCACTCCGGCGCCGACAGGCGGCCGAGCCAGGGGAGCAGGAAGCCGATGAGCAGGCAGCCGCCGAGGTTGATCAGCAGCGTCGAGAGCGGCCAGTCGCCGGTGTGGGCGCGCGGGATCAACCGGCCCACGCCGTACCGCGCGATCCCGCCGACGCCGGCGCCGATGAAGATGGCAAAAGGGACGTTCATCGCGTGAAGCTCATTGTAAGGACAAGCCGCGCCGCGTCCGTGCGCCGCGACGGGTTATGCCGCGCGCGTGTTTCCGTGCGGCGATCTTTTTGTCCCGCGCCGGTGATTGATCGCCAACGGTCGATAACGCGCCGCGATCCGCGCAAGGCGTGCGCGGGACCGATAAGAGCGCCCCGCGCGGAGCATATCGTAACGCCCGTCGGCACGGGGGCTTCGGTCAGGCCGCGGCCCATAACACGTTATGAAGATGTGCGGGTTTTCCCATCTAAAGTGCCCCTGTGATCGGCGTCGATTCAACGGGCGTTCGGACGACGCGGTTACTGGAAGCCGCGGCGTCCGGGCGACGTGAAGGGCGAGCCTGTTCACGCTCGCGGGTTTGGACCTTTGCAGAAGGAGTACGACATACAGAAATGACGCATCACCGTGATGCTGCTGAGGGTTCTCCCTTCCTCTCCAGCGGTCGAACTGTTTAAGGGAATTTACGCCGGCCACGCCGACGGTCGCATTTACGGTTGAAACAACACCACCGGGCACAGCCCACCGCGACGGTTAGAATGGCCGTGCAGAAGCAAGTCTAGGGAAAGACAGTCATGAGCAGAATCAACACCAACGTCAGCTCGCTGATCGCACAGCGCGTCCTGACGAAAAACAACAATTCGCTGAACGCTAGCCTGGAGAGGCTCAGCACGGGTCTGAAGATCAACAAGGGGTCGGATAACCCCGCGGGTCTGATCGCGTCGGAAAACCTTCGCTCGGAAAAGGCCGGCATCGGCCAGGCGATCGATAACGCCGAGCGCGCCAGCAACATCGTCGGCACCGCCGAGGGTGGCTTGTCGGAAATCAGCTCGCTGCTGACCGAACTCACCTCGCTCGTCGGCGAAGCCGGCAACAGCGGCGGCCTGAGCAAGGAAGAAGTCGCGGCCAATCAGCTGCAGGTCGACTCGATCCTGAGCACGATCAACCGCATCGCCGGCGCTACGAGCTTCCAGGGCAAGAAACTGCTCAACGGCAGCCTCGACTACACCACCAGCGGCGTGGCCAGCACGAACATCAGCGACCTGCGCATCAACGCGGCCAAGCTCGGTTCGTCGGAGTCGCTGACCGTCGACGTGCAGGTCATCGCCAGCGGCCAGACCGCGGCCGTCAGCTACACCGGCGGCACGGTGACCAGCGCCGTGACGATCGAAGTCGCGGGCAACAACGGCACGGAAACCCTCAGCTTCGGCTCGGGCACCACCGCCAGCTCGATCGTCACCGCCGTCAATGCCCTGAAGGACATCACCGGCGTCAGCGCCACGGTCGACGGCGCCAACGTGTCGTTCAACAGCACCGAGTTCGGCTCGACCCAGTTCGTGAGCGTCAAGGCCATCAGCGGCGGGGCGTTCACCACCGACGTGCTGCGTGACGAAGGCGTCGACGCCGAAGTCAGCGTCAACGGCGCAACCGCCACGGTCGACGGCCTGAACGTCGTCGCCCGCACCGGCGGGCTCGACGTGGAGTTCAAGCTCACCGACGACTTCAACGTCCCGGGCACGAGCAACTTCAGCATCACCGGCGGCGGGGCGGACTTCTCGCTCGGCAGCAAGGTCAACTACGCCGACCTTGCCAGCCTCGGCATCGCCGCGGTCTCGACGGGCAGCCTCGGCAGCAAGTCCGGCGGCTACCTCAACAGCCTCGGCACCGGCGGCGAAAACGCCCTCAGCGGCGAGAACATCGTCGACGCCCAGAAGGTCGTCGATTCGGCGATCAAGCAGGTCGCGCAGCTTCGCGGACGCCTTGGCGCGTTCCAGAAGTACGCCATCGGCTCGACGATCAACAACCTCGGCATCGCCCTGGAGAACGTCTCGGCCTCCGAGAGCGCCATCCGCGACACCGACTTCGCCGAGGAGACCGCGAACCTCACCCGTTCGCAGATCCTCAGCCAGGCGGCCCAGTCGGTGCTCGCCCAGGCCAACGCCTCCCCTCAGTCCGCCCTGCGTCTGCTCCAGTAGCACAGGGCTATATGAGACTGGCCGTTTGAGCCTTCTGCATATTCCAAACCCGCCCCGCCCCCCGGACAACCGCCCGGGGG
>DASVSS010000254.1:0-16756 GCA_036387945.1 Tepidisphaeraceae bacterium
GCTTTTGCCGAGACTGTTCAAGCTGAGGATCGTGCGTTGGGGTCAATGTCGCTAATTGCATCGGCAAGTTGTCTAGACGGCAGCTTAGTGTTTCTTCCGGGGACGTCCCGGCCTCCGCTCCGTTTGCATGAACTTCGTGACTTCCGTTTCCTCGATAAACCAATCACGTCCGAGCTTTGTGGCCGACAACAACCCCTGCTGAATCATCGCTTGGACTCGTCGCACGGATACGTTTAGCCGGGTGGCTACTTCCTTCGTTCCGATCAGGCTCATATCGCTGAAATCGGCGTTCTATTTGGTAAACATTCAACCCGCTTGACAAACTATACGCCATGCGTATAGTTTTACACATGGCACTCTCGCTCTCCTAACAACCAACGTTCTGAATTTTGCTCGAAGCGACTTCCTAACCAAGGAACGAAGTGGCCATCAGCACCGACAGCACCCTCGAACTGACCGACGTGCTGCTCGACGACGGCGTATCCCGGTTCAAGCTCGAACTTGCCCTGATCGGCGCGTCGCATTTCCGCGTCGAAGCGTCGGTCGAATCCCTCGACGACGCATTGTTCACGGTGCTCGAATCCACGGACACGCTGGGCCTATCCGTCCAAGACCGCGACGGGCTCGTCGGGGCGGCGTTCCGGGAAATGGTCCGCTACGTCGGCGAGGACGAAATCGGCATGTCGGTGACGTGGGTGCATTGGGTCGAGCCCGACCTACAGGCTTGGCTCGGCAAGCGGGCCGACGCCGCCACCACCCGCCGGGTCGTCACCGCGGTCGCGGCGCACGTCGACGTGACCGCCCCGCCCCTGGCGTCGCGCCGGTGGACCGAAAGCCTGCTCGAATGAACCCTTGCCCAGAGAAAAAGATGCACGACGAACCGTTCGGTACGATCGACAGCCACGGCCCGATGCTGGCAACAGCATCAATCGGCGACGTGGAAGACGCCGCCGCCTTTTTGGCGGTCGACGAACCCGAGGTCCAGCTGCAGCATTGGCTCAACCTCTCGGCCGCGCTGCTCGAACGTGTCAAAGTTCTCCGCGAACGCGTCGAACAGACGGCCATCGCGTGGATCGACGCCAACGGCCCCGTGCAGGTCGGCGACATCCGCTACAGCATTGGCGTCTCTAAGACAGTTAAATGCACCGACGCCGCCCGGTGCCTACAGCTGGTCCTCGACGCCTGCCGCGGTGACCTGGACGCGCTCACGACCCACCTCCGCGCCGACCCGTTCAAGTACGGCTCGGTCCGCACGCTCCTTGGTGAGTCCCTCTACGACCAGGTCTTCTGCACCGAGACCAAGCCCAAGCTCGTCGAAGGCAAGCCCCAGCCGACGCTGATCAAGACCAACACCCGGTTCGCCTTACAACCAAGCCGCGACGTACCGGCCGGTGACGGTGAACCTCCAACCGAAAAGGACTGAATCATGCTCGGCACCGTGACCCTCAAGGCCGGCAGGTACCCCCTCGCCGCCGACGTCTGGCTCGAAATCCAGCAGGACGACCGCGGCACGTCGGTCGTCCTGTGCGATCAGCGGACCAACGCCCGCTACTTCCTCTGCGTCGATGAGGCCGGTGAGGTCGCTGGCGGCCACGTCCGACCGCTCGGCGGCAAGGAGCGGGAGAATTACCGGCCGCCAACGCCCCCGCCACCGATCGAGGTGGTCCCCGCGGCGCTGCGCGTCAACGCGCGGCTGCGCGAGGCGGGCAGCAACCCCCTCATCTGCTTCCCCGCCCACGCCAAGCACCGCTTCACGCTCTGGCTGGAGCCTAGGGCACGGGCGCGGCGTCAGGTCTGGCCGATCGCCGGCTACGAGGGCGACGGCGGCGTCTACGTCATGTACCGCAGGCGCATGGGGCGGCGTGGGGAGTGCCTGATCAAGGTCGTCGGCGACCGGTACGTGGTACTAGAGGACGACAGCGACCCCTGCCGCCTGCCGCGGGACGAGTGGGAGAAGTTCCTGCACCTGCCCGCCCGAAAGCGCTTCACGCTCGCGAGCAAGTCGTGGCGGAAGATGTCCGTCGCCGACCTCGGCGCCGCGGTCGGCGGGCGGGTCTGGCCGTGCTGGGACCCGCTTGCTTAAAAATCGAAAAGATTTTTGAAGGAGGCCGCGATGCCGCGTCGGAATGACCCCATTGTGCCGCGCATCGCCACACGCGCGATGACGGCCGAAAACGAGGCATCATTCATGCGGGCGGCGGACGCGTTGCTGGTCGAGTTACTTCGACAGATCGACCGCCCCCGCGAAGGGGATCACGATGGAAGAAGGACAAGCGAATGGGAAGTGGGACGGGCTGGGGGCGATCGTCGTCGTCCGCCAGAGCCACGATGAGAACGGCACGGGCTCGAACGCCGCGCAGCTCGATTACATGGCCCAAGAGTTCAAGCGGGTCGGCCTGCGGTACGTGGACAAAGAGGTCCTCGACGGCGTAGCCGCGTCGGCACCGGCCAAGATCGCTGAACTGATCGAGCGGCTATTCAAGCGGAAGCGGGAGAAGAACGACTTCCACGTGATCGCGTGGCAGGTCGAGGACCGCGCCAGCCGCGGGGGCGGCGACCACGGGATGTGGCTGGAGCACGAGGCCAAGCGACAGGGCCTGCGCATCTTCTTCGCCGGCGACGAAGGGGTCAGCCGGCCGTACGACGCGGTCGTCCGCGTGGCCAAGTTCGAGGCCGCAAAAGAGGCGGCCGTCGGCACCGGACGACGGTCCAGCCAGAGCCAAAGTTATCAGAAGAAGCTGGGCTTCTTCCGCACCAGCGGACCCACGCCGCTGGGTTGTGACCGCCTGTACTGCGATGCCGAGAACAATCCCAGGTACTTCCTGCGCAACCTGCCCGACGGCCGGCAGGAGCAAGTCGATTATCAGGGCGGCGTGGTCATCGGCCGGTACGGCACGGTGGGCAAAAAGAGCCGTCACCGCTTCAAGAAGCAGCGCAACGAATACTCACTGCTGATGCCGGGTGCCCGCGAGCAGACGCGGGTCGTGCGGGTGATCTTCTTCCTGCGGTACAAGCGTGGCTGGCGCGGCTGCCGCATCGCCGATTACCTTAACCGCAACCACATCCTGTCGCCCAAGGGCAAGGAATGGTCGCCGCGGCAGGTGCAGATCATCTACGAAAACGAGGCGTACACGGGCGTGAGCGTCAACGACCGCACGTTCAGCGGCCGGTTCTTCCGCGGGGATAAGGTGCTCGGGTACGTCCCCTTGGACCGGGACGAGATCGAACTCGTGCTCAAAAAGACGTTCTCGCCGCAGTTCAAGAGCCAGGACCAGTGGGAGCGAATCGACCAGCCGTACATGCACGACTTCCTGCCGCGGGACGTGCGCGACCTCGCGATCGCGTCCCAAGCCAAGGTGTGGTCCGATCGGGCCGATCCGACGCGGCCGGCCCGCAAGTACAACAGGCGTCCCGCCAGCGATTACCTGTTCAGCGACATGCTCGTCGCCGAGCGGTACGGCGGGAAGCTCGTGGGCTCGCTCAGTGGGCCGGAAGGCCACCAGGTCGCGTATTACCGGCACAAGGGGGCCAAGAAGCGCCGCCGCGGCAACGTGCTCAATCACCTGATCCCCGCCGAGCCGCTCCACGCATCGGCGATGGCGACGCTCGCCGGGTTGCTGCTGGACGTGCCCGACCTTCGGCCGCGGCTCATGGCGGCACTCTTGGAGCAGCGGAAGGCCGCGACGTCGGACTTGCCCGATGTCGCGGCCTTGGAGGCCGAGGCCGAGGAGATCGGCGCGCAGATCGGCATGACGATCCGGACGCTCAAGGGGGCGGCTTTGGCCGAGGCCGAAGGGGAACTGCAGCGCCTGGGGATGCGGCGGAACGCGATCGCGGCGCAGCTGAAGCGACTGAAGAGGGACGTGGTCACCGATGCTCGGCCGGCGGAGGAGGTGGTCGAGGAAGCGATCGCGGTCCTGGCCGAGGACAGCCGCCGGTTGCTAACGCTGCCCGTACAGCCGCTCCGCGATCTGGTTCAGACGTTCATCACCGAAGCCCGCGTGGACATGGCGACCAAGGCGGTGGAGTTCGTGATCGCCCTGCCCACGTGGACGTTGCAAAAGCGGGTTAGCGGCGGCAAAGCGTCAAAGAAGGCCGAAAAACCTTTGTGTCCCGCCGACAGTTCGCGGTCACCAAGTGGGGATGAGACACAAAGCCTCGCCCTGGTCCGCTGCGAGTACGAATGGAACCGCGGCTCGAAGACGACGCGGCCCTGCTATCACTGCCATCGGCAAGCAGCCTGATGGACAAAAGGGCGTCGCACGGGCTGCACCACAGGGTGGGGTCACGTTAAAGTAGACGACTCCCCATACGGCGACGGCTTTGGCCGTCCAATCGGCCGAGTTGTTTGGACGGCCGCTGTTTAAGCTCGTACGTAGCGAGTGGGTCTCCGGGTCGGCGAGCCGGGCGATTAGCAAGTCTGTCCAGTCGGTGGGGCGACCATTGGGCTAGTCCGAGAGCAGTACCGCCGGCGTCGTTCGTGCCCCCGCTGGCGATGTCCGCGAACTTGGTGATCGGCTGGGGCCGTCATAGATACACGTGCAACCTATGCCTTGCCCTGTGAGAGATGCAACGGTGGGCCGTCACCACTCCAAACCGTATTACGGGGAATCAACTCCGGCTTTTACTATCCAGATTGCAACCGCTTAGCAGAATAGGCATGCGCGACAACATTAAGATTACAATCAAAAAAGGCTGGCTTTGACATCGCTGCCGTCCGGCCGGTCCAGCGTCATGCTGCATTCGAGTTCACCGGCGTCAGTCCAGCCCGATCCCCGACGTAGAACGGGTGCTCGTCGGTGGTCTTGATCGTCTTGACATTGACGCTGTTGTCGCGAATTGCGAGCGTCCGCGGTCGGTCCTTTTGCCGCACGAACGTGTTGGCGACCCGCCAACGTTCGACGACTTCGTCGGCGCACCATCAATCCGCAATTTCAAGTGCATACTTTACCGCCTCGTATAAACACTCTTCAAATGTTTCGCAAGTGAAATATGCCCGCTTATAATCAGTGAGGGAACGATGTTCAAATAAGTCAGACGCGGAATTTTTGACAAAGAACGAGCTGTCGCTCTGGCCGTAGAAAAGCAGCCCCTCGAAGTGGCTGCCCCCATACGCCGCACGCCAATCGATATTGGCCTCTAGAATTCCTAACACTGTGGAACTCCTTCCTCGCCTTGAGACAGACGTACGTGTGACGACAGGGCAAATCATTACATCGTCCGCAGTCAATCCATCGACTTGATGCGCCAGATGAATGAAACCAGGATCGAGCTCAAAATGATCTTCGCCGATATGGAGTTTTGCACGGCTTTCGGTTTCTGCCTGACTTGCGGCTGTGATCGGCAACGCTGTCGGAACCATTTCCACGTAGCGCCGATAAGCCTCGATTATCAGAGGTACGGATTTCATTGTAGCTCCATTTCATCGATCGAAGATGACCACGCCTTCAAACATCGGGAATGCACGCTCAACTACGTCGCCATCATTTGGAACGGCCGTGAGGACTTCGTTTTGAGCATTTGTCAGAGCAACGTGATAGGCCTTGTCCTGCGGCCTAAAAATCATCAGATTATCATCGGTGTTGTCACCGCCGAGTTCAATGGACTGCTTGTGATGGACTTCCTATCCATTAGGCAACATTCCAAAATTCCGCATATCATCAATCTCTTCATTGCTCAGGCCAGCCGCTCTCAACTGTGCGACTGCATCTTCGTTAGCGCCAGTACGCTTGATCCAGTTTTTCCGCTCCGAGCTGTTGAACCTGTTTCGAACCAATGTTGCATCAACATCACTCCGACGGAAAAAGCTTGTTTCTACAGCATTGTCAAACTCGAGTGGTTTGCCGTAGGCGGTAGCCACGAACTTGTCACCCACGCAGACGTTATGCACCCACACCGGATTCGTGAACGACGTATCCGAGTCGGCGACGAAATAGGTGTGGTCGCCCTCGACCTCGAAGTTGAAGACCGCGATGCCTTCGGGGTGCGCCTCGTAGGTCGAAGAGACGACGAAAGCGTCCGACCCGTCCGGCCGGTCGAGCGTCATGCCGCGTTCGAGCGCCCCGGCGTCCGTCCAGCCCAGCCCCTCGACGAAGAACGGGTGCTCGTCGGTCGTCTTGATCGTCTCGACGTTGCCGGCGGCGTCCTGGACCGTCAGCACGCGCAGGTGGTCGCTGGTTTTGCTGAACACTTGCGTCACCCGGCTGGGGTCGAGGTCGTCGCCGGCGTCAACTCTTGTTCACGATTGAGTTAGCGACCATCTACTTCGTTTCTCGAAGCTTCTAAACTTCTGGGTAGTTGGGTGCAAATTGTTCGACCAAACATCTTCTCGAGTTGACCCTCAATCTTCCAAAATACCTTTAGTTCGACTTCGTCCGGCGATTTGATCCACTGTGCCTCTTCCAATCTCGAAAGAGACTCGAATAGCACAATCGCTTCTGCTCTGGTTAGCGAAATTGAAAGCACATTGTCGGGCATAAAGTGCTATCCATTCAGTTTCGTAGAGCACGCTGCTGCGTGCAACTTTAAGAATTGGCACGCAGCAGCATGCTCAACATGACTGTCACCTTGTGAGACACCGTCGTTTAACAGGCGATGCGTTCAACCACCGCTCCAAAGAAGCTTGAATTTTAGACCGTTCATCCCATGTCTATCGTAAATGGTTTTAAAACTCCAATCAGGATCCTTATCATCATCAACACAATAAGGTGCGCTGGATCGATGAATAGGAAGTTTGAATAGGGATCGCGTAAAACGGTCTGGTCTGAACACATAATGTTCAATTGCCCAAAGACGAGCTTTGTCCGATTCTGACCTTTCCTCATCTAGGCAAGCTACAACATCCAAAATATTGATAATCCAATATTTGGCATTTTGATAAGAAAAAGGAATGAGCTGTATGCCAGGATTGTAAAATTGCTTTCCCATCATGATTGACGCTTCATCCGTTGCAGCTAAAGCATCCATAGCTCTGAAAGGCCCCAAATCCCAATGTTTTCGGTCAGAATAGAGTATGCGCACAGGGGGGGGCGCCCAAGTCGGATCGACGAGCGTTCCATCAAAAAGACGGCGCGTTGTCGTTTGATGACGCTCATTTTCCGGAATTGCGTGGAAATATGCAAACTCGGATGGGTTCGGCAGAAGGCGATACACGGTAAATCTTGGCATCAATTCAATCCAAAGCAAATGTACCCGTCAACAATTCCATACCGATCGCATCGAGCTCAGCTTCGATGGCTGCTTTACCACCACTTGAAGCTGCGTCTAAAATGCGTGTCTCGATGTTGAATACATAGACGTCGGTATCGAAATGGACTTCGCCTTGATGGTATTTCGGGTGAAGTGGAACGCCATTGATGGCATCATTCACGTCAATGTCATGCCCTGCCAGCACGTCGCGTAGGTCAGCAGCGGCGGGATGATTTTGCGGGACAATGTGATGCGCTTGTCTATCCCCCGGCAATTTCTTGCCGATCTTCTTAGACCAGCGATCAATTACCTCTGACTTAAAATCACAGGTATTATGAACCCACACACCAAAGTCGCCCGCGTCGGCGACCGTCCCCTCGTCGTCCTTGACGAAGTACGTGTGGTCGCCCTCGACCTCGAAATTGTACACGGCGATGCCGTTAGGGTGCGCCTCGCGGACAGAGGATACCACAAAGGCGTCTGACCCGTCCGGCTGATCAAGTACCGCGCCGCGCGTCAGATGGCCCGCATTCGTCCAGCCCAGGCCCTCCCTATAGAACGGGTGTTCGTCGGTGGTCTTGATCGTCTCGACGTTGCCGGCGGCGTCCTGGACCGTCAGCACCCGCAGGTGGTCGCTGGTCCTGCGGAAGACCTGGGTCACGCGCCGCGGGTCGAGGTCGTCGCTGGCGTCGTGCTGGTCGCGGGACAGGACGGTGTCGCCGACCTTAATGTCCTCGATCTTGCGGTACGTGTGCCCGTTGGCGTCCACGCCGCTGAGCACGGCGGTGCCGGCGACGAAGCAGGCGCCGTTAGGGTCGATCTTGACCTTCGCGGCCTTGAAGAAGGCGAAGGTCTGGTAGGCGTTGACGCCGATGGCGATGTACTGACGCTGCTCCGGAGGGATGCCCGCGAGTTCGGCGGCGTGGCCGGCGAGGTCGGCGGCCACACCTTGAGCGACGTTCTGCGCCAGTTCCTTCGACGCGGCCTTCACGCAGGCCTTGAAGCCCTCCTTGACGAAGAGTGTCGCGCCGGTCTTGACCAACACGGACACGCCGCCGGCCATTTCGACGGCCGACAGCACCGCGTGGGTATTCTCGGCGTAGGTCACCACCTTGTTGGCGGTGTGGACGGCGATACCCGCGCCCTTACCCAGATCGCTGAGGGACTCGGCCAGTTTCGTCATCGCCTCCTTCGAGGCACTGAGCGACCCCACCTTGGTCGGCAGCTTATTGATGTTCGCGACGGCGTCGTAATCCCGCGTGCTGACGTACCACTGATCGGCGAGGAACGCGCCGGCCTTTTTATTGAGGTCCACCAGCTTAGCGACGTACTGGTCGTACTTTTCGGCGATCTGATCGACGGGGGCCGTCGCCGCATCGACTTTGTCGAGGATTTCGAGGTCGGATGCGTCGCGCACTTGGCCGACGCCTCTGCCGAGGTCCGCTAGGCCCGCCAGGATGTCCTTCAGCAGTCCCTTTGCCTGCGCAAAGCCCGTTTCTAAGTCGCTGACCGAGGGCGCGCCGGCCGCCATTGCGGCCATTCCAAGGGCCGCCGGCGCGGGACCTTCGGCCGTCGGCAAGAACGGCAGCGGATTGACCGCCGGCAGCACCTGGGGCTGCTGGGCGCCCACATCGAGTCGGACCCATTGCGTTTGTGGGGGCTCGTCCGGCGAGATCACCGTGTAGCTGTAGAAGTCCCATCCGACGTACGGCTCCGCCTCGGAGTCAGGGTCGTATTCCGGCGTGTACGTGAAGGCGCCATCGGAAGCCAAGGTGACCGCGCCGTGGTGGGCATCTTCGTCCAATTCGACGTGAGAATTATCCGGGTCTGGTGCCAACCTCATCAGTTCGGCCTGTGCCGCCGTGAAACCGGTCGCAGCGTCCGCAGCAACCCCGAAGGGCCTGCCCCTGAGCGTCGGGGCATAGCTATCGACCTGTGCCGGATAGAAATGAAACGAGACGGGCTTGGTTTTGACGTTGCCGATCTCGAACGCGATGACGGCATCGTCCGTGCCGGTGTACGAAGCGTCCTGCGTATAGCGGACGTAAATCTCGCCAGGGCTGCCGTCTCCGCCGGTGTGATAAATGTCGAGTTCCCCGTGCTGCGGCGCCGAGATCTCCTCGATCGATAACGAAACCGGATTGCCGTATGGCATTCCAAAGCCGGTCTCGATCAAGGCGAACTTGGGAGGAGTGATCCCCTGCTCCTGCCAGATGGTTCCCGTCTCCTGCCAGATGGAAGCGGCATCACTCGGGGACGCGCCGGGGAACGGGCTCTCGCCGCCGAAGGCCGTAATCTGCACGCGTGCAGGAGAGCTGGTGCTCAGGCCGTCGCTCGCGGTGTAGAGGAAAGAATCGGAGCCATTGAAGTCCTCGTCCGGCGTGTAAGTCAGGAGGCCGGTACTAGCGTTGTAGTCGACCGTCCCGTGCTCAGGGTTTTTCGTGACAGTCAACGTGACTGGGTCCCCATCGGCGTCCGAAGCACTCAATGCGCCGAACCGGCGCAGCAGGTCGAATTTGCCGTCTTCGACCGCGGGATACAAGTCCGCATACGAATAGTTTAGGCGGGCCGAAGTGGCGATCGGCACGGCATTAGTCACGTCCACGGCGATCGTCGCCTGCTCGCTGTCTGCGAACCCGTCGTTCACCCAATAGGTGAAGGTATCAGTCCCCACGAAATCGCTGTTGGGAATGTAGGTAAATACGCCGGTCTGCGAATCGAGTGTGACTTGGCCATTCTCTGGCCCCTCATAGCCGGCGATGTGAATCGGATTGCTGTCGTAATCGACGTCGTTGGGTACGACGTTGATCGTAATGCCGTCCTCATCGTTATGCCGGACACTGAATGGGCTAAGCGTTCCGCGATCATTGGCGCCAGCGTTATCGTCGTACCACGCCACCGGCGGCGCTATTGGGTGAACCGAGACAGACGGGGAAGGCTCGCTGTAAACTGGATTCGTTTCGCCGCGAATAGCGACGATACGGTACTGCTGGCCCCCGAGGGTCGGGTACGCGTCGGTATAACTCGTACCGCTCGTTTCATCGATCGCGAACCATTCGCTGCCGTTCGACCATTCGACGACGTAGCCCGTCGCGTTGGGCGCGGCTTGCCAATCGATGGTCACTCCGTCGGTGTAGCCGACGCCGGATTGTGCGACACTCGTCGGCGCGGGTTGAGGCGACCCACCGACGACGATCGGTCCGGTGCCCCCGCCCGACGGGATCACATTCACCTTTGGTGACTCGCCGCCTACGTTACTCGCGGAGATCTGGAAGCGGACGGAGGTCGTCTCGCCCGGCATGTAGCTGTAGGTCGCCGCCGATGCCGGGACCGTCTCGTAAAGCTCGTATGGCCCTTCGTCGACACTGGTGTATATCGAGTATGTGGCGGGGTTGCCTATCGACGCCGCCCACGTGAGGACTGCCTCGGTCGCCGAGGCAAGCGAGACACTCGCGTTCGTCGGGGCCGACGGGGGCTGGGGAACTTCGGGCTCGCCTGGCTGACCTGCACCGACGGCGACCGTCAGGCCGCTGCTTCCAAAGCTCGCGGCTGCCGTCCCATCCGTGGCGGCTCCGCTGATCGAATAGTTGCCGGCCGTCGCGTAAACGTGGGACGCGGACGCATTCCTGCCAGTGACAGTCGACGACTGGCCGTCTCCCCAATCGATCGTCCATCCAATCGTGTCTACGGTCGAAGGGTCGGTCGCCGACAGTTGCAAAGTGTATGGCTGGCCGGCCGTAGCGCTCCCGACGCCTGTGACGTTAAGCACAGGAGCGACGTTAGCGACATTGATTGTCGTGCTGAAGCTGTCGGTCTGCCCCGACGGAGAGGTTGCTGTCACCGTTGCGACGTAGGTGCCTTGATCGTCCGGCGTGAAGGTGATGCTGTTGCCGCTGCCCGTGGTCAGCCCCACACCGTTTTTGACTACCGTCCACGCGTACGTCGTGTCGGCGGCCGGAGTTCCGCTCGCGTAGCCGGCGGTCAGGGTGACGGCGGAGCCTTCGTCCTCATCGCCTGCGGGATTACGGCTGATTGCCAAGCTTCCAAGAGTTGTGCCTGCGGCGGACACGGAGTAAGCCGAGCTTACGTCCGCGTTCGTCGCGCGCAAGCGGAAGTAGTATTGCGTGCCGGGCGCGAGGCCGTTGACGAGCTTGTTGGTGGCATTCGATCCGGCAACGGCAATAGTGGTGACCGCGCCGACCGGGAAGTTGGTATCGGTAGAATACTCAACTTCGA
The DNA here is from genome assembly GCA_036387945.1 of Tepidisphaeraceae bacterium. Lineage (GTDB taxonomy): Bacteria > Planctomycetota > Phycisphaerae > Tepidisphaerales > Tepidisphaeraceae > DASVSS01. Next base: position 11,425 of record DASVSS010000254.1, read on the forward strand.
ACCCGGTCTCCTTTTGGCTGATGTCGGTCCATGCCACGTTGACGCTCGTGGGGGACTCGGGTGTCACAGTGACTGCGGTCGGCGTGGCCAGGCGCGTCCAAGGCGCTACCGGACCCGCGGCGGCCGATTCGCCGGCGGCGTTATAGGCGCGGACGCGGTAATCGTACTGCGTGCCCTCGGTCAGGCCGACGGTGGTGTCGGAGTAGGTCGTCACGCCCGCGGCGACGGTGGCGATCCGGGCGTAGGCGCCGCCGTGAAGGGCACGCTCGATGTGGAACCCGTCCTCGTTGGCCAAGGCGTCGGTCCACAACAGGTCAACGCGGTCCGCCGTGGTCTCGACGACCGACAGTGCGCTAGGCGCCGCCGGCGGGGTCAGAGCGGCGGCGATGCTGACCGCGATCGTGCCGCCGGCCGGGGCCGCGGTGGTCGTGCCGTCGCTAGCAGACACGGAGATGACGTAGTTGCCGGCCGTGGTGTAAGTGTGACTCGGAGAGAGGTCGCGCCCGGTGGGCGTGGACGTGGAACCGTCGCCCCAGTCGATCGTCCACCCGATCACGTCGGTCGGCGACGGGTCGGACGCCGCCAGGTTCAGTGCGTACGGCACGCCGGTCGTCCCGGTGCCGCTGCCGGTCGCGGTGAGCGTCGGGGCGCCGTTGACCGCCATGACGACGAGCGATCCACTGGCGGTCTCGCCCGAGGGCGAGGTGGCCACCACGGAGGCCGAATAGGTGCCTTCGTCGTCGGGCGTGAGCGAGATGCTGCTGCCGCTGCCCGTGACGAAGCTCGCGCCGTTTTTGAGGACCGTCCAGGCGTACGTGGTGCCGGCCACCGGCGAACCGCTCGCGTACGCGGCGGTGAGTTGCACCGTCGAGCCTTCGCCGGGGTTGCCGGCCGGCGACTGCGTGATCGTCAGGTTGCCAGGCGTCGACGCCGCGGCCGAGGCGGAGTACGCGGAACTCACGTCGGCGTTCGTCGCGCGGACGCGGAAGTAATACTGCGTGCCGGCGGTGAGCCCCGTGACGACTCGGCTTCCCGCGTTCGACCCGGCCACCGTCACCGTGCTGACGCTGCCGTCGGCGAAGTTCACGTCCGTCGCGTACTGGACCTGGAACCCGGTCTCCTTGCCGCTGTTGTCCGCCCAAGTCACTGTGACGCTAGTCGGCGATCCGGACGAGGCGGCGACGGCGGTCGGGGTCGCCAGCTTCGTCCACGTGGCGATCGGGCCTGCGTGGGTGGAGTCGACGCCGCCCTGATGGGCACGGACGCGGTAGTAGTACTGGGTGCCCTCGGCGAGGCCGGCGGCATCGGTGTAGGCGTAGCCGGTCGCCAGGCCGTTCCACGTGACTGTGCCGACGGTGGCGTAGGTAACGTTGCCTGTCGCCGGATCGAGGGTCCCCCGCTCGACGCGGAATTCGCCGCCGGTGGCGGCGGCATACGTCCAGGACAGGGATGCCGAGTTCGCCGTGGTCGCGGTGATCGACAGCCCGCTGGGCGTGGCCGGCGCCGCCTGCGTCGTGACCGCGAGTTGCGGCTTGTTGACGCCGCTTTCCTTCGAGGCCATGTAGAAGATGGCGTCGGTGTCGTAGACCTGACCGACGATCGCGAGGCTGATGGCGGTCCGACCAGCGGCCCGCTCGGCCGCCACGTAGTTCGTGATGTCCAGCTCGTACCACGTGTCGCTCGTGCCAACGACGTTGATCGTGCCGACGGTGTTGCCGACCGCCGGCTTGTTGTTGAAGGTGATCGTCGACTCGTTCCATGTCGTGGAGCTGACCGCCTTGACGTCGAACGGCACAGACGCCCCGTCGACCGTGCTCTGCCGGCGCCCGTACAGGCGCAGCTTCACCTGACTCGGCGTCTGCGGGACCTGCGTCAGGTCGAACCGCAGGAACGTCTCGCGGTGGAGCGGGCCGTAGGCCCACTTCGCCAGTAACTCGGTGGCCGTGCCGTAGTTGTTCGCCGCGTGTTCGGCCCCTCGGACGTAGGCGTCGGCGGCCACGTTGAAAGTCGACGTCGTGCCGGTGGCCAGCGTGGTGGTGGTAACTTCGTTACTGGCCGGCGAGTCGCCGAGCGCTGTACTGACGGCGACAACGCGATATGTGTAATCTGTCGAGGCCGCAACCGTCGAATCGACGTAGCTGGCGGTGTCCGCCGCAAGGCCGGCGGCCAGTGTCTGCCACGCACCAGTGCCCGTCTTGCGCTCGACGCGGTAGCCCGTCTCGTTCGTGGCGTTGTCGGTCCAGGCCAGGGAGACCGAGCTGCTCGTTTTGCCCGGGACCGTCAGGTTCGTCGGCTGGGCGACCGTGCCGCCGACGAGCGTGAACTTCATCCAGTCGATGTTGCCGATCTCGCCGATGCCCGCCGGGGCCGAGTCGGTCTTGACCTTCAGCACGTGCGTGCCGGCGGTGAGGTTGAAGCCGCTGACCACTCGGTCAACGAATGTAAAGGCCGCCCCGGTCGACTGCATCGTGACCTGCGGGCCCACCTGTGTGCCGTTGAGCTCCAGGTGGAACTTGCCGCCGCCGTCGAAGGTCGCCTGCGTGAACGACATCTCGTACGTGCCGGTCGTCGGCACGGTGACGGTGTAGTTCGTCCACTCGTTGGTGTTGACCCACCCGACGAAGTACCCGCCGTCGGGCTTGACGCCCACGTCCACGTCGGTGACGCGGTACAGGTTGGCGAAGTTGCCGACGGTGTTGTCGGTGTAGGCGATCCCGGAGCCGCCGCGGTCGAAGTCCTCGATCTCGATCTTGTCGGTCACGTTCCGGGGCGTGCCGCCGTAGGCCGCTTGGGCGTTGGTGGCCGGCGTCACCACCGTCGATTCGTTCGACCAGGTCGCGGCGGCGCCGGCGGCGTTGACCGGTCGGACGCGGTAGGTGTACGTCTGCCCGGCGGCCAGGCCGGTGTCGGTGAACGTGCCCTTGGTGGCCCAGTCGAAGTAGTCGTTGCCGCCGCCGGTCGTGGCGATCGTCACGTACGCGCCCGAGCCGAGCTTGCGCTGGACCTCGAAGCCGTGCTCGTTGCCCGAGTTGTCGTTCCAGACCAGGTCGACCGACGTGCCGGAGGCCGCGCGGGCGAGCAGGCCGGTGGCTGCCGCGGCCGGGGCGGTCAGCGACGGCACGTCGATGATCTCGACGTACGCCAGCCGCTGGTCGGACGCCGCAGTGCCGTTGGTGAGCGTCAGCTTCCCGTCGGTGACGTTGACGACGCTGGTCTTCTCGAACCAGAAGTTGTACCGGCTGGGTGTGCCGGCCGGCCCCTGCTGGCCCTCGACCCGCACGTCGTAGACGCTGGTGATGTTCGAGTAGTCGCCGGCGACGACTTTGACCTGGTACTGGCCGTTGGGCAGGCCGATCTCCCACGTGCGGTTGACGCCGCCGGGCTGGGTCAGGGCATGGGTCTTGTACTTCTGGTCGATCATGACAATCGTGTTGTCATTGACCATGTTGGCGGCGTTGTCGGCGTTCCAGCCGTAGCTGAAGCCGTTGCCGCGGGCGGCGTAGACCGCCCCGCTGTCGGCGACGAAGCCCGACGGGACGCCGGACGTCCCGCTCTGGAAGTTGACCTTGACCGACGTGAGGTGACGGCGGGATTCGAGGGATTCGACGACGACGGCCGCGGCGCGCGAGAGCGCACCGGAAGACGAACGAGACGACATAAGGGCTCCGCCCTGTTTAAGAAGGCTTGGGTACGACCGGATTGCGGAAGGGAAAACCACGCCCGACGTCCCCCACGGCACGCCTACAAAGGGCGGGGCATTATGCCAGCGGGACGACAAACGTCAATCACAAAATTTATTTATTCTGCCGGCGTGATTTACTGCCCATACCGTGCATCGCGTGATGCGGTTTCCTCTTTGCCACCTGTGGAATCACGTGAGCACTTAATGCGGATGCCTCACGTTATGGCCCCGATATCATCCGTCACCCCGGAACCACTGCACTTGCTGCACAGGCGCGATGCGGAACAGCCCGCCGCCCCGAACGTGAAACCATCGGATCAGAATTGCCTCGGTAGCTCCAAAGTGCGCCCGCCTTTCGACCTCCACCGTGACAAAAAGACTACCAGCATTCATCCATCCTTGCTTGCGAGGCCGCTAAGGCCGTTTAACTCCCAAACGTATGCTGAAGGCATATCCGGCATCTCCGTTGCTGTACAAAGTGTCGAGCGGCAAGCACGGGCGTTGGGACGTTGCGTGCGTGGCAAACTCCTTGCGCGCTTCGCGTTACCATCCCCTACCACCGGCGTTCCGAAAGATGCGCGAAACGGCTGGCCTCACCCAGCGGGAGCTTGCGAAGGCACTTCGGCTATCGCACACGATGGTCCACAACAGCGAGTTCGCCGAGAGTCGGGTCGACGGGATGGAGTTTGCAGATTGGTGCAAAGCGCGTGGCGTTGATCCGGTTATGGCCACCGCTGGTTCACGTGCCTTCCACTGAAGCTGCTGAAGGTCATGTTGCGACTTCTGAAGCTGAAGTTCGGCGTCCCGACGTTGGTCTTCCGCTTCTTGACGCTTCTTGACGCTTCTTCGCTTCGGCGGCTTTGTCGCGTTCGGCCCGGTTCTTCTTCCACGTCTGGATTGCGGCCCAGATCGCCAGCAGTGGACTGATGATCGCGGACACGGTTTTGACGATTTCAAGCGGTGACATCCCAGCGATCGGTTGCGTCGATGGTTCCATGCCCAACTTCCCCTTGACGCTCCGCGCGTTGATGCTGTGAAGCGGAGGGTTCTTCGCAGACCCTTCGTAGGTCTATGGATGAAGCAGATTACGCGCAAGCCTTGATGCGTGCGCGACGGGCGAAAACGCTTCAACATATGGCAGCAATCCTTGCGGCTGCCACAGACCGCCATCCCACTTCACAACGATCGCCCGCAGGTCGCCGGAAGCCGTCCCGGCAAGGTGGTCGCAGTACAGTTGCCAAGCGACATCCGCGTTCTTTGGGTCGCGAGTATATGGGAACGATCCCATGATCGTGTCACCGCCCACGTCGAAAATGAAATTGAACGCGAAACCGATGTGGTTCCGCACCAGTTCTACCACCTGCATCGAGTCGATCGTGTTGAAGGGAAGTGGCGTCCGAATGGACGGCTGCGTACGGTCGCCCATCTCGATAATCGAATAGGCGTTTTCAAACTCGGCAAAGCTACTTCCGATTGCGTCCGGCTGATTCCGTAGAGCAAACGCCCCCGCCAGCCGTTTCCGCACCAATTGGACCAGCGGATTGCGCAGCATCTGGTATCCCATCAGCCAGAACAGCGTCAGGTAGCCGGCCTTCATCATCGCAGCGGACGCCAGCATCGGTGTGAAAGGGAACCGCTGCCAAAGCAGTT
>DASVSS010000255.1:0-10126 GCA_036387945.1 Tepidisphaeraceae bacterium
TTCAGCAGCAGCACGATCATTTACTACCTAATGCGGCGGGAAGTCGACGCGACGGGCCTTGATGACGTGTACGTCGAGCCCAGCGACGACGAATTCGCCGACCCCGCTCCCGACAGCGTCCCGCCCGAAGCCGCCGCCCTCACCGGCGGCTCGGCGGGCGGATTCGCTGCCGGCGGCGTCGCGGCCGCCGCGGCCCCGGAGGCCCCCCCGTTCGCCCCGGCGTCGACGCCGATGAACGCCCCGGAATCGATCCTGCCGTCCGAAGGCGACCCGAACGTCATCGGCCAGCCAATCGACCTCCCCGCCCCGCCGGCGGACGAGAACCGGCCGCAGTAATGTGCGGTGTGAGTCGCCGAGCGCCTTCTCCGATTCCTTCCCCTCCAGGGGAGGCCAGGTGGGGCCGGGCGCATTATGCCTCATTGCAATCAAGCGCCTCTCTCTGGTCCCTCCCCTGCGGGGGAGGTTAGGTGGGGGCGGGCGGGTGCCTCATCGCAATAAAGCGCCTCAACGCTCAAGCCCTCACCCTACCCTCTCCGGGAGTACCGGGAGAGGGGTTTGGTTCTCGGGCGGCATCGAGCCGCTATTGGCAGGTTGTTGACCGCCCCCACCTGGCCTCCCCCGGAGGGGGAGGGACCAGAAACGCGCAGCTTGCTGATCTGAGGACCCGCCGACTCGCCGACTTCCTTCGCCCCGACTAGGATTCGCGCCATGGCAATCTGGGACAAACTCCGCGGCGAACTCATCGACATCATCGAGTGGCTCGACGACTCGCGCGACACGATGGTCTACCGCTTTCAGCGGTACGACAACGAGATCAAGAACGGCGCACAGCTCATCGTGCGTGAAGGGCAGATGGCCGCGTTCGTCAGCGAAGGGCAGCTCGCCGACGTCTTCAATCCCGGCACGTACACGCTCGAAACCAAAAACCTGCCGATCCTCGCCACGCTCAAGGGTTGGAAATACGGCTTCAGCAGCCCGTTCAAGGCCGAGGTCTACTTCGTCAGCACGCGCACGTTCACGGACCGCAAGTGGGGCACGAAGAACCCCATCATGCTGCGCGACCCGGAGTTCGGCCCGACACGGTTGCGCGCCTTCGGCACGTTCGCCATCCGCGTGAGTGACACGCCGGTCTTTTTGCGACAGCTCGTCGGCACCGACAATCGCTTCACGACCGACGAGATCGGCGAGCAATTGCGCGACCTCGTGACCGCGCGCTTCGCCGACGCCCTCGGCGAGGCGAAAATCCCCGCGCTGGACCTGGCGGCCAACCAGGACGAGATCGGCAAAGTGCTCATCGGCCGCGTGAACGGCGATTTCGCGGCGATGGGGCTGCAGATCGCGTCGCTCGTGGTCGAGAACATCTCCCTGCCGTCGGAAGTCGAAGCGGCCCTGGACAAGCGCACAAGCATGGGCGTGATCGGCAACCTGGACGCCTACGCGAAATTCCAGGCCGCCCAGGCGATGGAAAAGGCCGCCGAAAACCCCAACGGGATGGCCGGCATGGGCGCGGGCATGGGCGCGGGGTTCGCCATGGCGAATCAAATGGGCAACGCGTTCAGCGGCGGCGGCCACGCCGCCTCGGGCCCGCCGCCGATTCCGACCGTCAGCTACTACGCCGCCATCAATGGCCAACAGCAAGGCCCGTTCGAGCTCACCGCCCTTCGCGCCCAAGTCGCCGGCGGGCAACTCCAGCGCAACACCCTCGTCTGGAAACAAGGCATGCCGAACTGGACCCCGGCCGAGCAGGTCGACGAACTGAAACCCCTGTTCGAAAGTCTCCCGCCGCCGCTGCCGAAATAATTCACAACGCAGACGCGGAGAGGAACGGAGATCGCCTCCGTGGCGTCGCATCGGGAGGCGAGTCCAGCATCATCTATTTTAACCACACCACGTCCTTCCTCGATCATCGTCCGGACGCCTTACTGATCTCCGTTGCTCTCCGTGTCTCCGTTGTTCATCTTCTTTCCTTGCCCGACGCCCCCGCCCAATTTCCCTGCAAGAACTGCGGCGCGACGCTCACGTTCGCCCCCGGCACGCGCGGGCTGAAATGCCAGTACTGCGGCGTCTTGAACGAGATTGCCGTCAGCGCCGCGGCCGTCGAAGAACGCGACTACGCGCAGCAACTACTGCAACTCCAGCAAACGCAACCAACCGCCGAAAGCGTCGTCACCCACTGCGACGGGTGCGGCGCCGAGACGACCTTGCCGCCCGAGCAGTCGGCCGGCAAGTGCCCGTTCTGCGGCCGCGCGATCGTGGCGACGCAGCAGACCAGGCAGCTCATCAAGCCCGGCAGCGTTCTGCCCTTCGCCATCGACCGCCCGGTCGCGCAGCAGCGCTTCGGCGCGTGGCTCGGCTCGCTATGGCTCGCCCCCGGCGGCCTGAGACGCCACGCCGATGCCGCCGGCCTCAACGGCGTTTACCTGCCCGCCTGGACGTACGACTGCCACGCGATCACCGACTACACCGGCCAGCGCGGCGAGCACTATTACGAAAGCCAGAGCTACACCGCGATGGTCAACGGCCGCAGCGTTCGCCAGACCCGCCAGGTCCGCCGCACGCGCTGGTACGGCGCCGCGGGCCGGGTAGAGAACCGGTTCGACGACGTGCTCGTGCTTGCCGACCGATCCCTGCCCGACGACCTGCGCGCCGAGCTTAGTGGCTGGGATTTGCCCGCCCTCGTCCCGTACGACGACGCATTCCTCAGCGGCTTCTCCGCCGAGACCTACCAGCTCGATCTCCCCGGCGGCTTCGAGGCCGCCAAAGGCATCATGCAGAACGTGATCGCCACCACCGTCCGCCAGGACATCGGCGGCGACGAGCAGCGCATCGATTCGATGCACACCCAGCACCACGACGTCACCTTCAAGCACGTCCTGCTGCCGGTATGGATCAGCGCCTACCGCTACCGCGACCGCACCTTCCGCTTCGTCATCAACGCCCGCACCGGCCGCGTCTTCGGCCAGCGGCCGTACAGCGCATGGAAGGTTGCATTTTTGGTATTGGCGATTCTGATTCTCGTCGGCATCATCGCCCTGTATCTCGGCGGCAGGCGATGAACCGCGTTGAAGCAAATCAGGAGCCTCATGGACGACCCGACGACAGATGACACGGTTTTCGGCCGCCTGGTCTGGGACGGCTTCCAACACCACGGATGGGCGGGCAGCTTTGCCGATGAAGAATTCCTCTCGTGGGGACGCGCCGTCTCAGAGGCGTTTCCGGACGACGAGGATGAGGACGCGGACGAACACGAGCAGGAAAAACGCCCCAAGACCAGCAGCCAGGATTTCCTGAACGAGCTTCTCACCGCCGCCGGCGTTGAGGGTCAGGCCCTGGCGAAAGATCCGGAGGCCCTCAAGATCCTGCAGATGTCGATGGCGTTCGCGCAGCGCGTCGATGCCTATGACGGCAAGCTCGACGCCGGGCCGTTGCGCAAGTCGGGCCGGTTAAAGGTCGTCGTCCGTAACGATAAATCGACGCCGCCCACCGCGGCGCAGCAGGCGGCTTGGAAAGCGTTCCGTGATCGCGGCGACGCCCTTGCCGAAGAGATCGCAAAGGCGCTGCTGATGACGTACAAAAAGCAGCGGCCCGAGCGCGTTCGCTGGTTCGACGCCATTTATGGCGGCGACCCTAGCGTCACCTACCCCGACGTCCGCACCTCGCGCAAGATGCGCACGATCGTCCGCCCGAGCGAATTCCGGGTTTATCCCGCCGACATGCACGGCGTCGCGGTGGCGGTGGTTTGCGAGAATTTCTGGTCCGACCGCGACGTGAAAGTCGTCGTGTGCGACGGCCGGGTGGCCGCCGTCGAACCGCTCGAACACGACGGCGTGGCGACCGACGGCAAGGCCGTCGAAACGGTCGACGCCCCCGTGTTCGGACGCGTGACGCGGCACGAGTACAGTGACAACTGGGTGGGCGTCTACAAACCCGAACTCATCCACGGATACCACGAAGCGTCACAAACGCGTTACCGCTACAAAAAATCGCCCGAAAACTACACGATGTCGCCGTGGCGGTCGGGACCGGGGTGGGACGTGATCACCGGGGAATACCGACTCACGATCAGCGCCGAGAAAGCTCAGCGGCCGACCGCCGAGCAGGCGGCCGCTTATCAGCGATTCGTCGCCGATCAATCGGTGACCGAGAACGCGGTGCTGCAAGCGCTGTTCGACTGGTACAAGGGCATTCGGCCCGATTGGGTCAAACAAATGAACGGCAGCAAGGCGGAGATCGCCGCCACCCTGCCGGCGGTGAAGAAATCGACCGACCTGCTGGAATTCATCCAACTCGAAGGCGTCCACGTCTTATCGGCGCCCACGCCCGAGGAGACCGCCGGGCCGCGGACGATCGAGCCCCCGGCATTCCTGAAGGCGAAGGACAAGAAGCGGTTCAAGACGTTCACGCTGCCGCCAAAGAAGCCGGGCATCGCCATCGTGATCGGCTTTCACTGGGAAGACGAGCACGGCCTCGCGGCGCGGTGGCGCGACGGCGTGGTCGAGAAGATCGGCTCGTTCGACGACATCTACGACGACTGAACGCGCGGCACATGATTTTTTCGGCACGGGTACGGGCAAATGCCCCGGGGACGACGACTCGCCCCCGCCCTGCCCCGCCGTTACGATTGCCGCCCCTTATGGCCACCATCAACGACAATTATCTCAAGCTCAAAGCCGGCTACCTGTTCCCCGAAATCGCGCGGCGGGTGAAGGAATTTTCCGCCGCCAACCCGGACGCCAAGATCATCCGCATGGGCATCGGCGACGTCACCGAGCCGCTGCCGGCGGCGTGCATCGCGGCGATGCACAAGGCCGTCGACGAGATGGCCGACCGCGCCACGTTCAAAGGGTACGGGCCGGAGCAGGGGTACGACTTTTTGCGCCAAGCGATCAGCGTGAACGATTACCAGTCGCGCGGCGCGAAGATCGCCGCCGACGAAATCTTCGTCAGCGACGGCAGCAAGTGCGACTGCGCCAACATCCTCGACGTCCTCGGGGCCAGCAACACGATCGCCGTCACCGACCCGGTTTATCCCGTCTACGTCGACACCAACGTCATGGCCGGCCATACCGGCGACGCCGCCGCGAGCGGCGAGTATGCCGGCCTGGTTTACCTGCGCGCCACCGCCGAGAACGACTTCTCGCCCGCGATCCCGAACACCAAAGTCGACGTGGTTTATCTCTGCTCGCCCAACAACCCCACCGGCACGGCGATGACGCGCGCGCAGCTCGCCGCGTGGGTGGCGTACGCGAAGAAGAACAAGACGATCATCCTCTTCGACGCCGCCTACGAAGCGTTCATCACCGATCCCGCCGTCCCGCACAGCATCTACGAGATCGACGGCGCGACCGAGTGCGCGATCGAGTTCCGGTCTTTCAGCAAAACTGCCGGCTTCACCGGCACGCGATGCGCGTTCACTGTCATCCCCAAGCCGCTTCGCGGCTTAGCCCCGAGTGGCGAAGAGGTCGATCTCCACAAGCTCTGGACCCGTCGCCACACCACCAAGTTCAACGGCGTGAGCTACATCGTCCAGCGCGGCGCAGAGGCCGTTTACAGCGACGAAGGCAAGCAGCAAACCGCCGCCCTCGTCAGCGGCTATCTGAAGAACGCCGCCCACATCCGCAGCAGCCTCGAGCAGGCGGGCTTGAAGGTCTTCGGCGGCACGAACGCCCCTTACTGCTGGGTGCAAACCCCCGGCAAGCAACCGAGCTGGGATTTCTTCGACAAGCTTCTCAACAACGCCCACGTCGTCTGCACCCCAGGCGCCGGCTTCGGCTCGGCGGGCGAGGGGTACGTGCGGTTCAGCGCGTTCAATAGTTTTGCGAATGTCGAAGACGCAATGAAACGGGTGGCCGGCGCGCTCTGAGCCTTTTGCCGCCCTGAGGCGTACAGTCACAGGGCCCGAAAGGCAGGACATCGTGCGCGCAGCTCATTTATTCCAGCCCATTGGCCGGCGTGTGGCTCCCGCGGGGCCGCCGTCGCCGCCGAGATCGTCATGGGCGGCGGCGCGGATCGGCGGCTGGCTGGTCGTCGTCGGCCTTACCGCCGGCGGGTGCCGAACCGACCGACCGCCGGCGGCGCCGGCGGGCACGTTCCCGGGCGTGGGCGACGCGGCGCCGTCGACGGTGTTGCACCCGACGCCGGACGTGGCGCTGGTCGCCGGGCAGTCGGCCGTGTGGTGCGCGACGATGCAGATGGCGTGGGACCGCCTCACCGGCATCAACGACCGCCCGTTGCTGGTCGCTTCCGCCGACCCGCAGGCGGTGTCGATCGCCGCGGGGCGGTTCGACGAAGACTGGGTCGACCGTGACAGCGTCGTCACCACCGCGGGCATTTTATCCCCCGAAGACACCGAGCGCGTGCGCGACGAAGTCACCCGGCGCTTCGGCGGCGAGCCGGCCCTTCCAACCGGCGGCGGCGGCGCCGCAGCGCCGCGCGCAGTGCCGACGGCGACGGCGTTTGCGATGCTGAGCAAATCGCTCACCTTCGAGCACCCGCTGACCGCCCGGGATCAGGGCCTGCAATTCACCGCCGACGGCGCCGCGGCCGAGAGCGTGGCGGCGTTCGTCGCGCGGCGCGACGACGCGGCGGATTCGAAAAAGACGACCGACCAGATCGACGTCCTCTGGTGCGCCCCGTCGGCCGACGCCTCCGGCGGCGGGAAGGCGGACGTGGTCGTCGAATTGAAGACGACTTCGTCCGACGAAAGGCTGATCCTCTCGCGCCTGTCGCGCCCGGCGACGCTGCGCAGCGCGATCGACACCACGCTCGCCCGGGCGCGCACGCCGAACACGCGCGTCGTGCGCGAAGCCGAGATCCGCCAGCGCCGCGGCGGCGTCGATCGCGTGCCCGAGGCCGATCGCCCGGCGCTGATCGAAGAATCCGCCGGGCTGATGCGGTCGTCGCGGCGCATGCTCTTTGGCGAGGAGTTCGCCGCGCCGGTCATCTCGATCAACGCCGCCGCGCGTTACCCCGGCCTCGAAGGCCGCGTGATCGGGCGGAAGTCGAAGATCGAGTTCGTTTCCCGGGCCGAGCAGGTCGTGCGCTTCCGGCTCGATGAAACAGGGGCGCGCCTGCAATCGGAATCGCTGGCCCAAGGCGTGCTGGCAAGCAAGTCGGTCCGGTCGCTGCGATTCGACGAGCCGTTTCTGTTGCTGCTGATTAAGGGCGATGCGCCATGGCCGTACCTGGCGATCTGGGTCGGCGCGACCGACGTGCTGGAGAAAGGCGCTGCCACGCCCGCCAGATCACCGGCAACGCCGCCCGTCCCACCGCGCGGCCCTGGGCCTGAGCGCAAAGAATAAGCCCACGGCCGGATTGCCGTGGGCTTGGATTATTCTCACTTGCGGGTGACGCTCAGTTATTACGCCGCGGCGGCCTTCGGGGCCGGCGTCTTGATGAACGCCCGGGCCTTTTCGACGATGGCGTCGAACGTGGCCGGGTCGGCGATGGCGATTTCACTGAGCATCTTGCGGTTAAGCTCGATGCCGGCTTCGAGCAAGGCCGGGATGAAGCGGCTGTACCCGATGCCGCGGAGGCGGCAGGCGGCACTGAGGCGCGTGATCCACAAGCTGCGGAACTCACGCTTCTTGGTCTTGCGGTGTTCGTACGCGTAGCGATCGGCGCGGCGCGTGAACTCGATCGCCGAGCGGTAGTTGTGGCCGGGCTGGCCGACGAAACCGCTGGCGCGTTTGAGGATTTTTTTGCGACGCTTCGTGTGGGTCGTGCCGCCTTTGACGCGTGCCATGACACAGCTCCTTGAAAAAATAAACCGAGCCAGAGGCCTTGGGCATGGCTGCTACCGCAACGCGCGGGAGCTTCGTTGTGTTTTGGATGTCTGGTGTTTGGGTGTTTTGTTGTTTCAGAGTCAGGTCGGAACCAAAACACCGAAATATCCAAACACCAAACACCCAAACATCACTCCGCGGCCTTCGCCTGGGCGGCGAGTTTCCGCTGGTGGGCGATGCGGTTGGGGCGTTTGCCGCTGACGGCCATGAACGACCGCATGTTGCGGGCGTGGCCTTCGGCGAGGATGGCCGGGCGGCCGAGGCGGCGCTTCATCGCCGCGTTGCGGCGGCTGCGCAGGTGCGTGCTGAACGTGCCGCGGCGCTTGATCTTCCCGGTCGCGGTGACCTTGAAGCGCTTCATGCAGCCCTTGTTGGGTTTGTACTTGTAGCCCATGCTTGCCGTCCTTTGACAAAAACGCCCCGCCTTTATGCGGGGAGAGTCGAGCAACATAGCGAAGGGCGGGGGGATTGTCCAGCGGAAGGGCGGGGGAGGAATTGGTGATTGGGAGTTGGGAGTTGGTGGTCACAAACGAAAGGGTCGCGACGCTCGGTCGTTTCTTCTCCAACTCCCAACTCCCAATCACTAACTCCTCCGCCCCCGCCTAGCGGCCACGTCGCCCAACCGATAGACTTCCCCCAGAGACCCCGCAACATCCGCTACAAAGAGGCCGCGCCGCCCATGATGTACCTGCTTAAGACCCTGATTTGCCTCGCGTCGCTCGCCCTGGCCGTGGCCGGGTGCGGGGAGATGGTCACATACTCGAAGCAGAGCCGCGATCGCGGGATGGAGTACCTCCAGGCCCAGCAGTACACCGAGGCCGAAGGGGCCTTCCGCGACGCCGTGCGGCAGAACCCGCGCGACTTCCGGTCGCAGTATTACCTCGGCCAGCTCGCCGAGCGGCGTGGGCAGTACACGGCGGCGGTGACGAGCTACCGCAAGTCGCTGGCCGTGCAGCCGCTAAGCCTCGACGCCCAGGAGAGCGGCGCGTTCCGCCACCAGACCATCGTCGACCTCGGCAAGGCCCTCGCCAAGGCCGACACGCGCGACAGCGAGATCAACGCCCTGGCGATCGAAGCCGTCGAAGACAAGACCGGCGAGAAGAACCTCATCCTCGCCAACGCCTTCGCCGCCCGCGGCGACGCCGACTCGGCCATCGCGGCGTACCAGTCGGCGATGGCGCAGAACCCTGCGTCGTTCGACATCGCCAGAGACGCCGGCCTGTACATGGCCAAAATCGAGCAAAAGCCCCTCGCCGAAGCCGCCCTTCGCAAGGCGTACCGGCTGAAGGACAACGACCAAGACGTCAACAATGCCCTCCGCCGCCTCGGCGTCGTGCCGGGCCCGGCGCTGAAGGAAGAAAACGAACTCCGCAAACCCCTCATCCCCCGCGGCCCGCTGCCCGAAGCCTTCCCGGACAAAAACCGCCCGCCCGTCCCCACCCCGGAATCCGGCGGCCGGCCGGCGGAGTAGGACTGGCGAATAAGACTCTGATGCGTTTCTCTGGTTCCTCCCCTGCGGGGGAGGCTAGGTGGGGCGGGCAGACGCCTCAGCACTAGGAAGCGCAATCACGCTCGGCCCTCTCCCTACCCCCTCCCGGGGTACCGGGCGAGGGATTTGGTTCTCGGGCGTCAGCCAGCCGCTGTTGCATGTTGTTGGCCGCCCCCACCTGAGCTCCCCCGGAGGAGGAACTGGATGGGCCGCCGCGGGGGCGTCTTTCCCTTACGCCTTACGCCTCTCCCCTCGCGCCTGTATCATCCGCCCCAATGGCATCCACGAAGTTCGACTGGCGGTCCAAGCACCGCGACCGCGCCCACGCCGAGGCGCATAACGAAGCAGACCCCGCGGAGTTGGCGATTCCCGATCACGTCCAGGCGTTCCGCGGCAAAGCGGAACTCGTCACCACCGCCGCCGGGCTGGCGACGCTTTTAAGCGAATTGCGGGCGGCGGGGTCGTTCGCGTACGACAGTGAATTCATCGGCGAATCGAGCTACCAGCCGCGGCTTTGCCTCGTCCAGGTGGCGACGGCGGAGAAGGTGTCGCTCATCGACCCGATGGCCGACGAACTGCGTTCGGCCGACGGTCTGATGCCGTTCTGGGAACTGCTCTGCGACACCGGGGTGGAGAAGATCGTCCACGCCGGCGCGCAGGACGTCGAGCCGGTGGCGCGCTTCACCGGGCGCGGGCCGGCGAACGTGCTCGACACGCAGATCGCCGCGGGGTTTTGCGCGATGGCGTACCCCACGTCGCTGGCCAAGCTCGTGCTGGCGACGACGGGCGTGCCACTGCAGAAGGGGTTCACGTTCACCGACTGGAGCGCCCGTCCGCTCTCGGCCAAGCAGTT
>DASVSS010000256.1:0-18972 GCA_036387945.1 Tepidisphaeraceae bacterium
GAGTGCTCCGGCTTCGCCGGAACGTGGGCGGGACGCCCACGCCACGAAAAACGTTACCCTTGAGGACGCTGGAGCGGGAACAGGATCACGTCGCGCAAGCTCTCCGCGCCGGTCAGCATCGCCACGAGTCGGTCGATGCCCAGTCCGATCCCGCCCGCGGGCGGCATGCCGTACTTGAGGGCCGTGAGAAAATCCTCGTCGACCTGCTGCCGCTCTTCCTGGTCGCCGACCTGGTGGCGAAAGTTCTCCGCCTGTACGTCCGGGTCGTTCAGCTCGGTGTAGCCGGGTGAGATTTCCTGCCCGTTGATCGCCAGCTCGTATACGTCGGCAAAGAACGGGTCGTCCGCGCACTTTTTGGCCAGCGGAATGATGACCGACGGCACGCGCGTCACGAAGCACGGATTGATCAGCGTCGGCTCGACCGATTTCTCGTAAATCTCGACAAGCTGCTCGGCCGGCGAGAGCGACAGCAGGTGCTCGCGGTAGTGCGACAAGCGGTCGGCGTGCTTTTCTTCTTCGTCGAACAGTTGCAGCCCCGCCGCCCGGCGCGACATCGCGTTGGCGGCCTTGGGGTCGTACGCGAGCAGGGCCTTCGCCAGGGCATGGGGATCGTCGGCGATCGACGACTTGTTGAACTGCCAGCCGACCGCCTCGTGCACCAGCTCCGCCATCGTTGCCCGCCGCCACGGGCGGGTGAGGTCGATGATCTTTCCGCCGACGCCCGCGATCGTTTCTTCGGCGTCGTTGGTCAGCTCCGCCCGCACGTCGGGGGCGGCGGAGCGGCGGTTGGTGTCGTTGTTCTCACCCGCTGCCGCCCCGGCGGCGGTCGTCACCACCGTGGCCGGCGACGGGGCGGCGTCGTCCGCCGGGGCGGGGTGCCGAATCTTCAACGTGCCCAGCACCGACTGGGCCACCGCGGCGACCATTTCCTCGACAAGCTCGGCCATCGTCTCCCAGTTGCCGAAGGCGTCGTACGCTTCGAGCATCGTGAATTCGGGGTTGTGCCGCGGGCTGATGCCTTCGTTGCGAAAGTTACGGTTGATCTCAAAAATCCTGCCGAAGCCCCCGACGAGCAGGCGCTTGAGATACAGCTCCGGCGCGATGCGAAGGTACAGCCGCATGTCCAGCGCGTTGTGCTGCGTGACGAACGGCCGCGCCGCGGCGCCGCCGTGGATCGGCTGGAGCATCGGCGTTTCGACTTCGGTATACCCCCGCGCGATCAGGAAATTGCGGATTTCCTGGACGATCCGCGTGCGCAGCCGCATCGTCGCCATCACCTCGGGGTTGGCCCACAAGTCGACGTAGCGCTGGCGGTAGCGCGCCTCGATGTCCTGCAGCCCTTCGTACTTCGCCGGCGGCGACATCAAACTTTTGGCGGCCATCGAAAGCGACGTCGCCCACACGGTCGTTTCGCCCTTGTTCGTCACGCCGATCGGGCCTGAGGCGACGATCAGATCGCCCAGATCGAGCAGATTGCGCACTTCCCAGAATTTCGGGTCGACGGCGTCGAGCTTCTTGCGATCAAGGCCGATCTGCAGGTCGCCGCTTTCGTCGCGCAGCGTGAGGAACGAGAGCTTGCCCATGTCGCGCTTGAGCACGATCCGCCCCGCGACCTTCACCACCGGCCCGCCGTCGTGGCCCATCTCGGGCCCGTACCTGGCCTTGGCGGCGGCGAGGCCGATCAGCCCGTCGGTGCGGCCGCCGAACGGGTCGACGCCGAGGTCGCGCAACTTCCCCAGCTTGGCGCGGCGTTCCTGTTCGTAAATGCTCGTGTCCTGGGTATCCATAAATCCGAATCAATAAATACGCGGCGTCGAAAAGTCCGACAATGGTAAGGTCGTGCGGTTGGAAAAGAAACGCATCCCATCCCGATTCGCCGTCAGCGTCGCCGCGTGCGTTGCCGCCGCGGCGTCTGCCCGCGCCGCCCCGCCGCTGGAAATCCAGAGCCGCCACTACCGCGTGCTGACCGATCTCGACGAGGCGACCGCCCGCGATTACGCCCGCCGGCTCGACGCGATGTACGACGAATACGCCCGCCGGCTGTCGGATTTCGGCGCTAAGAAGGGCAAGAAGTTCGACGTCTACCTGTTCCGCAAGCGCTCGAGCTACGCGATTTTCACGAACAACCGCCTGCCGAACTCCGCGGGCATCTTCATCCCCGGCCAGCGGGCGCTGGCGGCGTACGAAGAAGGCCAAGGTCGCGGCGGGCTGCGGCAGACGCTGCAGCACGAAGCGTTCCATCAGTTCGCGTGGGAAACGATCAGCCCCAATCTGCCGATCTGGCTCGACGAAGGCTTGGCGCAGGTCTTTGAAGAAGGCGTCTGGGCGGGCGAGAGCTTCATCCTCGGCCAGGTGCCGCCGCGGCGGATCGAGGATCTGCAAAGCGATTTGCGCCAGAACCGCTTCACGCCGCTCACCGACATGCTCTCCATGCCCCGGCAGGCGTACCAGGCGCGGATGCGCGACGCCAAGACCGGCCGCGCCCAGTACAACCAGGCGTGGGCGATGACGCAGTTCCTCATCTTCGCCGAAGACGAGACCGGCAAGCCGCGCTACCGCGAGCGCCTGCTCGCCTGGCTCGCCGACATGCACGCCGGCCGCGACGCGACGGCGGCGTTCGAGTCCAACTTTTCGGGCAACATCGCCGGCTTCGAGACGCGCTTCAAGGAATGGGTCGCCGCCCTCAAGCCCACGCCGATGGCCGTCTACGCTGACCGGCTGACGAAGCTGGCCGAGCTGCTGCGCCTCTTCCGCCGCGACGGCCTGAGCTTCGAGTCGATCGACGATTTGCGCGACCACCTCGCCCGCGGTCGTTTCCACCTCACCGAACAGCGCGACGGCGAAACCGTCATGCACGACGAAAACGCCCTTCTCTACCTCTGCGACCTCAATTCCGTCGGCTGGACCGACAAGCAAATCCGCTTCGAGCGCCGCCGCGGCCCCCTGCCCGACATCGTCCTCAGCCCGCCCAACGGCCTGACCCTGCGCATCCGATTCCACAAGGTCGGCAAAGAGATCGACCACGAACTGTCGTTCGAAATGCGGTAAAGATCGGCCGGGGATGAGTGGCGACGTCCGACCTGAAGACGGTGGAACACGGAGACACCGAGGGCACGAAGAAGAAGAAAGAAGAAGAACAAGGCTTGGCGCCACGCCCGCGATTTCGGATTCCACCGTGGGGTGGGCGTCCCGCCCGCCCGCTTAAAAACTTCATTCCGGCGGGCGGGACGCCCACCCCACGATAAGCGATCACACGAAAACCTGGGACGCGCCCGTACGGGAAGTTGATCTCCCCTGCTCGACACGCGCTCATTATTTCTTTCTCTGTGTTTCCTCCTCTGTGTTCTTTTCGTTTCTGTGGCCAACCCCCTTTCGCCCGCGTGCATCCACCTCCGTCTGCGGCGTGCCGCCCCGTCCGCTTGCCAAGCACGACCCGCGCGGGCACAGTTGCGGCCATGCGGAACGAAGCCACGCTCGCGTACATCGGCATCGGCTCGAATCTCGGCGACCGCGCCCGGTATTGTTACAACGCGGTGCAGCAGCTTTCGCTCATCGAGCACACCCGGGTGCTGCGCATCTCGCCGCTGATCGAAACCGCCCCGGTCGGCGGGCCGGCAGGGTCGCCGCCGTTTCTGAACGGGGCGCTGTCGGTGGAAACGACCTTGGGCGCGCACGCCTTCTGGCGCGAAATGCTCGCCATCGAGCACCGCCTCGGCCGCGAGCGGCGCGAGAAGTGGGAGCCGCGCACCGTTGACCTTGACCTGCTGCTGTTCGGGGAAAAGATCATCTCCAGCGACGACCTGATCGTCCCCCACCCGATGATGCACCAGCGCCGCTTCGTGCTCGAGCCGCTGGGCATGGTGGCCCCGGACGCAGTGCACCCGGCGCTGCAAATGACCATCAGCGGCCTGCTCGATAATTTGAAAGAGCCGTCGGCGTTCGTGTAACGTCGGCCCCCTGCATGACACGCCGCTCCCCACACGCCGCGCCCCCGATCGCACCGCTGATTCTGTCCGCCGTTCTTGCCGCGGCCGCGCCCGCGCTGGCGGTGAAGACCGAATACTTCAGGCAAACCACCGCCGCCGACTTCCGCGCCGGGACGACGGAAAACGTGGCGATCAGCGACCGCGGCGAACTGCGCCTGGCGCGGGCCGTCAAGCGACTGCTGCCCGAGACGTTCGACGTCGGAGCGGTCACCGCGATGACGACGACGGCCGACGGGGCAGTGATCGTCGGCACCTTCCCCGACGCCGCCGTGCTGCGGATCCATGACGGAAAGACAGAGACGCTCGCCACGCTCAAAGGCAAAACGATCACCGCCCTGGCGGTCGACGGCGCTGGCCGAATCCTCGTCGCCACCGCCGGCGAGCGCGGCGAAGTGATCGCGATCGACAAGGCCGGCGGCAAGCCGCAGCCGGTGGTGAGCAGCGACGACATCGACTACGTCTGGGCGATCCTGCCCGAAGCCGACGGCACGCTGCTGCTGGCGACCGGCCCGAAGGCCACCGTTTACGCCGTCGACGCCGGGGGCGTCGCCAAGCCGCTGGCGAGGCTCGGCGGCACGAACGTGACGAGCCTGCTGGCGGCCGGCGACACGCTTTATGCCGGGACCGACGGCGAAGGGCTGGTGTATTCGATCGAGCGCAAGAGCGGCAAAAAGCGCCTGCTGTTCGACGCCGCCGAGGCCGAGATCGTGGCGCTGGCGCGCGACGCGCGCGGCGACCTGCTCGCCGCCGCCAGCGACGGCAAGCCCTCCGCCGCCCCGCCCGCCGCAACCGACGAGACCGGCGGCCCGGAGAAGGCCGCGCCCGCCACGCTTCCCGCCGACGCCCCGCCGTCGCCAAAGCCCCAGCAACCCGGCGTCGAGCCCCCGGACACCCACAGCAATCCCACGGCGGGCGAAACACCGGCCGCCGAGACCGAGACGGCCACCACGCAGCCCGCCGTCCCGCAGATCGCCGCCGGGCCGGTGCCGCCGGGCGTCAGCGCCGAAGGCAACGCTGCCGGCGGGAACGCGGTGTACAAGATCGGCCGCGACGGGTTCGTCAGCGAGGTCCACCGCGGGGCGGCCGTCATCCACTCGATGGCCGCGACCCCCGCGGGCGTGCTCATCGGCACGGGCGACAACGGCGATCTCTACGAACTGCGCGGCGGCGACGAAGAAGCCGACATCACCGCCCACTTCGACGGCAATCAAGTCAACGCGATCATCGGCGGCGGCGGCAACGGCGCGGCGGCCGTCGTCGCCACGAGCAACGGCGGCGGCGTCTACGCCCTCGGCGACGCCGGGGCGGCCGCGGGCACGTTCGACAGCGCAGCCCTGGACACCGGCACGATCAGCCGCTTCGGCGCGATCCGCGTCGACGGCGAAGCACCCGCCGAAGGCGCGATCATGCTGTCGGCCCGCACCGGAAACGCCGCCGACCCCAAGTCCGACGACTGGAGCGACTGGTCGAAGCCGCAGCCGGCGCGGGAGATCAACAAAATCGACCTGCCCCCCGGGCGATACGTCCAGTACCGCGTACGTCTCGAAGCCTCGGCCGGCGGCGCCCGACCGGCGCTGCGCGGCGTGACGATCGCCTACCAGAAACCCAACGTCGCACCGCGCGTGTCGTCGGTGACGGTCGCCCCCGCCGGCGACGCGCAGAACCCGCAGAATCTGTCGATCAACTGGGCCGGCGAGGACGTCAACGGCGACGCCCTGCGGTACAGCGTCGCCCACCGCGTCGCCGGCCGCGGAGACTGGGTCGAACTGGCGCGCGATCTCGAGGCCACGACCTTCGTCTGGCCGGGCAGGCAGGCGGCGGACGGGCGGTACGAAATCCGCGTCACCGCCACCGACGCCGGCGACAACGAGCCCGGCCACGCCGCGACCGCATCCCGGATCAGCACGGCCTTCACCGTCGACAACGCCGCGCCGGTGATCGGCGACGTCACGGTCGATGCCGCCGGCGAAAAACCGGCCGTGCGCTTGCGCGTGGTCGACCGCGGGGGCACACTGGCGGCGCTGGCGTATTCGGTCGACCGGGCGAACCTCTGGCAGAAGTGCCTTCCGGATGATACGATCGCCGATTCGCCCGAAGAACGGTACACGTTGCCGCTCACGGGCCTGGTAAAGGGACGCCACACGCTCACCGTGCGAGCGACCGACGAAAACGGCAACGCCGCTTTCGAGGTCGTGGGCGTGACGATCCCCTGAATCCGCCGCAGCAGACCGCGCCGATCGCACCGGGGCAGTTGATACCGAGACCGTTATGCATTACCCGCACCGCATCAGCAAGATCAAACGCGCCCGCAAGCTCGGCTTCCGCGCCCGCATGCGCACGAAAAAGGGCCGCCAGATGCTCAACCGCAAGCGTCGCGCCGGCCGCAAGGTCCAGGTCGTTTGAGCGGCGTTTCGTAGCTGCGACGCGTGCGTCGCATTTACAATCGCCACCGCGAGCGGATTCGCCATGGACAAGCAAACCCTCCTTCTCCAGATCGATTACACCCGCAACCGCCTGATCGGCAGCCTGGGCGCGATCGAGAGCAGCGGCGCGGACGTCGCCGACGCCCTCGCCTGGCGGCCGGGGCCGGGGCGGGCGCACATCGCGTGGCAGGCGATGCACTGCGCCGCGACGCTCGATAAGTACGTCAACGTCGGGCTCCTCAAGGGCCAGCCTGCCGACGCCGACCTCGTCGCCCATTACGGCGGCGGCAGCACGCCGTCCGACACCGACGTGCCAGACCTGATGCGTATCCGCGGCGTGCTCGAACACCAGTTCGCCGCCTACCGAAAGTTCGTCGAGGCGCTGTCGCCCGACGACCTGACGACGATCGTCGATTTCAACAACACCACCAAACGCTCGATCGGCGAATCGATCCTGCTGTTGACCTGGCACGAGGCCCACCACCAAGGCCAGATTCATCTCACCTGGAATCTTTACAAAGCCGCCCGCGGGTTGTAATCCCTGCCGGCCATGTTCACCGACCACGGCGTCGAATTATTCATCGGCCTGCTGGCGGTCGTCGCCGCCATCGCACTCGCGGCCGAGAAGCTGCGCGTGCCCTACCCGATCCTGCTCGTGCTCGGGGGCCTTGGTCTGAGCTTCGTCCCGAACCTGCCTTCGGTCACCGTTTCGCCGCATATCGTGTTTTTCGTTTTTTTGCCGCCGCTGCTCTACTGGGCGGGCGTGCTGACGTCGTGGCGGGATTTCGTCGCCAACGCCCGCACGATCCTGCTGCTGGCCGTCGGCCTGGTCGTCGCCACGACGTTCGCCGTCGGCGGCGTGACGTACTGGCTGATCCCGTCGCTGGGCTTCGCCGGTGCCTGCGTGCTGGGCGCGATCGTCTCCCCGCCCGACGCCGTCGCCGCCACGAGCGTGATCGAGCGCCTGCGCGTGCCGCGGCGGGTGGTGTCGATCCTCGAAGGCGAATCGCTCGTGAACGACGCCACCGCGCTGGTCGCCCTGGCGTTCGCCGTCGAGGCCGTTCGCAGCGGGTACTTTTCGTTCCCCTCCGCCGGCGTGCGGTTCGTCATCCTGGCCGTCGGCGGCGTGGCGATCGGGCTGGCCGTCGGGTGGCTGGCGACGCAGTTGCGCCGTCGCCTGCACGAGCCGCACGTCGACGGCATCGTCTCGCTGCTCACCCCGTTTTTCGCCTACCTGCCCGCCGAGCTGCTGCACCTCTCCGGCGTGCTGGCGGTGGTGACGACGGGCATCTACATCAGCCGCCAGATGCCGCGGGCCTTCACCGCCGACACGCGCATGCGGCAGATGGCAGTGTGGGAGTCGCTCGTCTTCCTGCTCAACGGCGCGGTCTTCATCCTCATCGGCCTGCAACTGCCCGACGTCGTGCGATCGCTCACCGCCAACTCCAGCATCGCGCAACTGATCGGCTTCGCCGCCGTCATCAGCGCAACGGCGATTCTCGTCCGCCTCGCGTGGGTGTTCGTCGCCTCGCGTCTCGGCGAGCGTCTTCCCTTCTTCCGACATGCCGCGGCCCGGCGCGAGAGCGCCGGCACGCTCTTCGTCATCGGCTGGGCCGGCATGCGCGGCATCGTCTCGCTCGCCGCCGCCCTGGCGCTGCCGCTGGATTTCCCCGGCCGCGACAAGGTCATCTTCATCACCTTCTGCGTCATCCTCGCCACGCTCGTGCTGCAAGGCCTGACGCTCCCGCTGGCGATCAAATTCGCCCGCTTCACCGACGACACCGACGGCGCCCGCGAAGAGCGCCAGGCCCGCCTCGACGCCACTCACGCCGCCCTCTCGCGCCTGAACGTGATGGAGATGGAAGAAGAGATCGACCCCATCGTCCTCGCCCGCATCAAGGTCGATTACGAGCAGCGCCTCCGCAGCCTCGGCGGCACCATGCGCGACGCCATCGACCCGTCGCTTCTTGAGCCCCTGCGCCTCAGCAACCGCATCCGCACCGAAATGCTGACCGCCGAGCGCGGCATGGTCACGATGCTGCGCGACCAGAACGTCATCGGCGACGACGTCCTGCGCCGCGTGCTGCGTGAGATCGACCTCGAAGCCGCGAAGCTCGCTTGAGTCGGAAGCCCCGTCTCGTTCCTTTTTCCTTGACACCATACTGCGGTGGCGATTAACGTCCTGTCCCAGTAAGAGGATGCACGCGGTTATGGGGAACCCGTCGAACCAATTCAACTCGCTATCTCGTCTCGCCCCAGAGGCGACCGCGCTTCCGTCTGAATACTCCGAACCCTGCCAAGCCGTCCTGCTCGACCTGCTCGAAACCGACCCCGCCGAGATCGGCCGAAAGGATTTGGGGCTGCTGAATCTTCTCTGCGCGCCCGGCCTGCCCGGCAGCGAAGCCCTCGACGTCCCGCGTTGCCTCGCCCGACTCGACCACCTTGCCGGGTTCTGCAAGGCCAGCGTCGAACGCAACCTCTACCGCTTCCCCGACGACCCCGACTTCGCCCCCGGCCGCCCGCATGGCGGGCCGCTTGGCGAGGCGAAATGGCGGATGTGCCTGCTCGTCACCAACCTCACTCGCGACTTCGGCGCGACCTACGACCCACACGTCCTGGCCGACCTGCGCGCCGTCGGCGATTCGCCATTTGTCGACTCCCGCAACGTCTTCATCCATGGCCTGCTCGACGACAACGCCAAGCGACGCTGGGGAAGCTGCTCGTCGATCCCCGTCCTCGTCGCCGCCGTCGCCCGGCGGCTCGGCTACCCGGTCAAGCTCGCGTGCAACCGCAAGCACGTCTACGCCCGGTGGGACGACGGCCGGGGCGGCGTCTTCAACGTCGACGCCAGCAACGACACCGGCACGATGGCGATCCCGCCCGACGACCACTACCGCGATGCCTTCTACGGCCCGCCGCCCAACCAGCGCGAACTCGCCAGTGGGATGTATTTCCGCTCGCTCGAGCCGCACGAAGAGTTTTCGCACTTTCTCAAAGCCCGTGCTCACGGGTTGCATGACAACGCGCGATATATGGAGACGCTTTTGTGGTCGGCCCGCGCCCTCCAGTTCGCGCCGGACTGGCCCTATTTTTCCGGCAAGGCATACGAGTGGGCGGAATTGGGCATCAAGCACAAGTACCGTCAAAAATATCCCGACAGCCCGATCCCACCGCCGGAGCGCAACGAGGAGTTCTTCTATGAGCCGGGCGAATTTCTGCGCATCGAAGAGCGCTCGCTGTTCATGACGATCGCTGCCCACTACTGCGAGTATTTGCGCGATCTGCCCAAGGCACGCCGTTACTACGAGGAAGCCGCCCGGCAGAATTTCCACGGCCACCACGAGCAACGCGACCTGCAACGCTTCCTGAAAAAGTACGCCCTCAAATGCCGCCGCAGCATCCCGCTGCCGCCCAAGAAGTGCGGCCAGCCCCGCCGCGTCAAGCTATCGGACTGCTCGCCCGAAGAAGAATACGACATCCTCCGCCGCCTCGCCGACCGCTTCGAGTCCGCCGGCGAACTACTCAAAGCCCGCGACACGCTGCACGACCTGTACCTGTTCGACCCGTGCGACGCGGGCGCGTTCGATCGCGCGCGGGCCATCGAACAGCGGCCGGCCTTCCAACGGCAGTTGAGAGTAGCTCTCGAATCTCAACGCTTGAAGCAACAAGCGCAACGCGTGAATTTCCAACCCGTC
Organism: Tepidisphaeraceae bacterium; assembly: GCA_036387945.1. Lineage (GTDB taxonomy): Bacteria > Planctomycetota > Phycisphaerae > Tepidisphaerales > Tepidisphaeraceae > DASVSS01. The sequence continues at coordinate 10,105 of DASVSS010000256.1, forward strand.
GTTCAACTCGCCAGGAGCATCTAACATGTCTTACAGTCCCGTCGCTGGCCGTTTCATAGAACGCGATCCGATTGGCTACGCCGATGGAATGCACGCATACCTCTACGAGCGGGGCAATCCATTGTCGTGGCTTGACCCCCTTGGCCTACAGAGCGTTGCCGATCTCTTTGACGATCCAAACGATGGCCCACTGGGGCGTATTGGACGACAGGGGGCAAGCCTTTTGTGGGCTCACGGCAATCTGGATCAAGACGACAAGGCTATGACTGAGTTGTTCGTATTGACCCAAACTGAAATCTTGCGCCGACTTGCGAACGGTGCCTGCCCCTGTGTCGATGAAAACGAGAAAAAATGGTTGTTCGACACTGTTCGGGACTTCACCCGACCGTTGAGCGAATCGCTGTACGAGCGGGCGCGCAAAAAGCCAATCAATGATTCTGGCTGGAACCAGTTCTTCAAAGATCTGGACGCGGGCGCATTCAAGAAAGTCCCAATCCCGTGGCGTGGCGTGAACAAGGTCTCACCGTTCGTACCGGAACGGGATGCTGTGGCGAGAGCGATGGCGTTAAATCACATCAATAACGACCTCAAGGCTGCATTACAAAAGAACGGTATCGGCGGGCAAGCCCTTTGGGACTGCATCGGAAAAGTTGTGGATGATGCGGCCAGAGGAATGGCCGGGCCCTTAGCAGGACTCGGTCTCGATGCCGTCGCTTGGTGGGACGAAGCGTGGGACGTTGCCGCGATACGAGATCGGATGAGAGGCGGCGTACCCGCGACACAACCGACATCTCGCCCCGGTTGAATCATGCCAAGGTTTGTTCTACGCGTCGTTTGGCCGGCACTGATTGGTTTAGGGCTTGCAATCTTGGCTGCTTTAATGTTCTCATCAAAACACATGTCGATGGATGAATTGTCACGCGAAGCGTTAGCAAAGGGTGTCATTTTTTGTCACCACGCCGAGATTAAGAAGAATTTTCCGAGCAAGCGAGGTGGTTTGGGGCACAATACCACTCTCTTGCTTTCTTCTCCTGTAGTCGCGCATTCTGTGGACGAGGTTGGGGCAAAAGTGGACTATGTAATTTTGTCAGCGGAGCCTTGGGTGGTCGGACAGGTGGACGTAGCCCTCAGCACGAAGAAACGGCTCAATCTAGCAGACAATCTACACGCCATCCTACCTGCGAGAGTTAAAGTGTTTCGGCGACAAGCAGACCGAAGATGGCGATCTGTCGAGAGTGACGACATCAACTATCTACTCGTTTCATCGGGCCAGTCCGATTCGCACAATTAGGTGCTTTATCTGGAGAAGAGAAGCGGGACGTATCTGGCTCAGTCTCAACCCTTGAAGAGAGACGGGACGTATCGAGTTTCGGGGCGGATGCGGGATGCAATCAGCGGAAGAGGGGAGCGGATCAGGGGACATCAGGCGTTTTGAAAAACCGTTGAATGATCTATTGCGTTCGGCGGCACGACCCCTGATTGGCTGCCCTGCCCGCTCGTCGAGCACCAAGCGGGGTGCCGCGCGGCCGGCGCGAAAGGGCCTATTCAGGCGGATTTTGCTTGTTTTTTGGCCGATTCGTGTTACCCTCATCTTTTCGCTTCCGTCGATCTGCGTCCCCGTTCCGGGCGACGCGCCGGGGGCAGGGTCGGCCCGGCCGTTTTGCAGTCGCGGCATCACGGGCGGGGTTTTCATGTCTTCTCTCGATTCGTCTTCTTCGTCCCATTCGATTTCACAGGCCCGGCTCGACGCCAATCGTCGCAATGCGCAGAAATCCACCGGCCCGCGGACGCCGGCGGGGAAGGCGCGGTCGGCGCTCAACGCGGTGACGCACGGGCTGCGGGCGACCCGGACGGTGACGTTCGACGAGCCGGCCGAGGCGTTCGAGGCGGTGGTGCGGCAGTTGCGTGACGAGTGGCGGCCGGGGTCGGTGCTGGAGGTGGCGCTGATCGAGCAGATCGCCGAGTTGCTGTGGCGACGCCGGCGGGTGGCGGCGGTGGAAGCGGAGTTGCTCGAAGCCACCGAGCGGCGCGGCGTGCTTGGGGCCGTGCAGGTGCCGCGCGACGTGACGCGGACGCTGTGCCGGGAGATGCGCGATTCGCAGTCGGCGGTGATGCGGGTGCAGCTGTACCAGATGCGGATCGACCGCGCGACGCACCGCGCGCTCGCGGAGCTGCGGCGGCTGCAGATCGACCGCCAGCGCCGCGACGAGGAGCCGGTGACCGAGGCCGAGGAGTACGGCCTCGGCGATGAAAATGAACGAACGAACCCAACGCCTGCGGTAAGCGTTGGTCGGGCCGGTTGATAGGCCTGCTCGGAGCGCGGAGTTTTCCGGATGATTGGTGGCGTGGGCGTCCCGCCCGCACAGGCGTTCGATTTTCAGTGCGGGCGAGACGCCCACACCACGGCGGATGAGCAGGCGGGAGGAGTTGTGAGACGGGCCTTGGGGCGAGACGCTTTGCAATGCACCGGGGCGGCGGTATCATTGGCGATTCCCCTTTTCTTTAGAGGGGCCGACAGGCCTGCGGTCGCGCGTGGCGATCAAGGCAACGGTTTTCTCCACGCACGTTCTTCTTCCAGACGTTTCCGGCGCAACGCCGGCGTCGCATTTGGTTGGGTGTATGGTCGATTACAATCTGTTGAATTCGTTGGGTGATTTCGATGCCGAGGCTGACGCCGCGGTGGCTACCGCGCTGGGCGAGGAGACGGACATCGAGCACCTCGTCGGCACGGAAGATCTCATCGATCTTGCCGCCGGCAGCATCGTGCAGGGGCGCATCAGCGGGCAGAGCGGCGAGGAATTCCTCGTCGAGCTCGGCCGCAAGAGCGAGGCCCTTCTCGAGCGCAGCGAATTCGACGAACCCGAAAACGTCACCGTCGGCACTGAAGTGAAGGTGCTGATCGAAGACGTGGATCACTTCTCCGGCACGGTGCGGATCAGCAAGCGCAAGGCTGACCGCATCATCAACTGGGAAGGGATCATGAAGACCAAGAAGGAAGGCGACCCCGTCTCCGGCAAGGTCACGAAAAAGATCAAGGGCGGGCTTCTGGTGGACATCGGCGTGCCGGTGTTCCTGCCCGCCAGCCAGGTCGACATCCGCCGCCCGGGCGAGATCAGCGACTGGATCGGCCGTCACATCGACGCGCTGATTCTGAAGGTGGACGACGAGCGGCGCAACATCGTCATCAGCCGCCGCAAGATGATCGAGCAGCAGCGCGAAGAGCTGAAGAAGAAGACGCTCGAAGGCGTGGAAGTCGGTTCGACCGTCAAGGGCACGGTGAAGAACATCGCCGACTTCGGCGCGTTCATCGACCTCGGCGGGATCGACGGTTTGCTGCACATCACCGACATGAGCTGGGGCCGCATCAACCACCCGAGCGAGATGCTCAAGATCGATCAGGAGATCGAAGTGCGGGTGCTGTCGGTCGACAAGGACAAGGAAAAAATCGCCCTCGGCCTGAAGCAGAAGGAAGCTTCGCCGTGGGAGAACATCGAAGAGCGCTACAGCATCGGCACGGTGCACGAAGGCGAAGTCGTCAACATCATGTCGTACGGCGCGTTCATCAAGCTCGAGGCCGGCGTGGAAGGGCTTGTCCACATCTCCGAGATGTCGTGGACGAAGCGCATCAACCACCCGAGCGAAGTGGTGGCCCAGGGCCAGCAGGTGAAGGTCAAGGTCCTGGAGATCAACAAGGACAAGCAGGAAATCAGCCTCGGCATGAAGCAGGTCGAGGAGAACCCCTGGGAGCGCGTGGCGGACAAGTACCCGCCGGGCAGCGTGGTCAAGGGCAAGGTCCGCAACATCGCCAACTACGGCGCGTTCGTAGAGATCGAAGAAGGCATCGACGGCCTGCTGCACGTCAGCGATCTGTCGTGGACGAAAAAGGTCGGGCACCCGAGCGAGCTGCTCAAGAAGGGCGAGGAAGTCGAAGCCGTCGTCCTCAGCGTCGATCAGGAGAAGCAGCGGATCGCCTTGTCGCTCAAGCACCTGTCGGAAGACCCGTGGACGACGGTCATCCCGCAGCACTACCGCCCGGGCATGGTCGTCAAGGGCCACGTCACGAAGATCGCCAACTTCGGCGTGTTCGTGGAGCTCGAGGCCGGCCTGGAAGGCTTGCTGCACGTCTCGGAAATCGCCGATCAGAAGATCGAAAAGCCCGAGGACGTGATGAAGGTCGACCAGGAAGTGGAAGTGAAGATCCTCCGCGTCGACAGCGACGAACGGAAGATCGGCCTCTCGCTCAAGCGGGCGCAGTGGGCACAGGAAGAAGCGGTCCGGGAAGAAAAGCGTGCAGAACGCTCGAAGACCCGTGGCCTGCGTGGCGGGTTGGAATAAACCGCTCGCGGTTGTTTGTGGAGTTAAAGCAGAAGTCCGCGCCATTCGTGGCGCGGACTTCTGCCGTTTCCGATTCGGCCCCGGCGGGGAGACTGGGGCGAAGTGGCTGTTTTTTTGGTGGTTTCGGGTGCCCAGGATAAGTACGCTTTTGCTTGCCGTCGGGTGGCAAGGGCAAGCGTATTTACCCTCGGCGCCCGGGCACCGCGTCAGACGTCTCCCGCTGGGGCTGGGGCTGGGCGGTCGTCCAGGCAATCAAGCCGGCAAAGCCCGGTGCGATGCGTGACACGGGCCATCTATAAGGGCTCGGGATTGTGGGACGTAGTTATCCCGCTCGCACGGAATAGACCGCAAGCTCGCTTACCAGCACTGCTATTTCCGCTCTTATGGGACCCGCCGCGGGTTGCTAAGTCTCATTGGCGTTAATCACTGGGTCGATCCTTCTCCTGTCAACGCCGCTGGCCCTGCCCGGGCCCGGCAGAAGGAAGAAGAGAAAATGCCCGCGACCGCCGTCCAGTCCAGTCTGCAAACGTACCTGAAACAGATCAACGACGTCCGCCTCCTCACCGCCGACGAAGAGAAGCAGCTTGCCCGGCAGATCATCAACAACGCCGACATGGCCGCCCGCGAGCGGATGGTGCGGGCGAACCTGCGGCTGGTGGTCAACATCGCCAAGCAGTTCAGCGGCCGGGGCATGTGCCTCACCGACCTGATCGAAGAAGGCAACGTCGGCCTGATCCGCGCCGTCGAAGGCTTCGACCCCGACGCCGGCTGCCGCTTCAGCACCTACGCGAGCTGGTGGATTAAGCAGGCGATCAAGCGCGCCCTCATCAACGGCGTGCAGCCGATCCATGTGCCGGCGTACATGATGGAGCTGATGACGCGGTACAAAAAATGCCAGCGACGCTTCGAAGACACCCACGGCCGCCCCCCCACCGCCGAGGAGCACGCCGACGCGATGGAGGTGAACATGAAAAAATTCGCCATCGTGAAGGACGCCCTTAAGGCCTACGCGTCGCCGACCCAGTTCTCCGGCGGCGGGGCCGACGACGAGATGACCATCAGCGAAGCCGTCGCCGACGACAACACGCCCCTGCCCGAAGACAGCGTCTTCGGCTCGGCCGACCTCGAACAGATGGAGCGCCTCCTCGACCGCATCGACGCCCGCGCCGCCACCATCCTCAAGCTGCGCTACGGCCTTGAAGGCGAAGAGCCCCTCACCCTCAAGCAGATCGGCCAGCGCATCGGCCTCACCCGCGAGCGGGTCCGCCAGATCGAGCACGACACGATCGAACGGATGCGCAGCTCGCTCGTGGCGTGAGGATGGGGGAGGAGGAGTCAGGAGCCAGAAGTGCGAGGAGATGGGAGAACTGAATAGCATTCCCTCCTGGCTCCTGGCTCCCGGCTCCCGGCTCCTCTCGCTCCCCCACTCCTGTCTCCTGTCTCCCGTCTCCTGTATCCTCTCCCCATGCAAGACCCCGTGACGCATCTCAAGTCGCTCATCCGCGACATCCCCGATTTCCCCAAGCCCGGGGTGTTGTTTCGTGACATCACCCCGCTGCTGGGCGACGCGCGCGGGCTGGCGATGTCGATCGAGTTGCTCAGCAACCCGTTCCGCGGCGAAGGCGTGGACGTGGTCGTCGGGGCCGAGAGCCGCGGGTTCATCTTCGGCACGGCTGTGGCGTGCGCGATCTCTGCGGGGTTTCAGGTCGTGCGCAAGCCCAAGAAGCTGCCATGGAAGACCGTCGCCCGCACCTACGAACTCGAGTACGGCACCGACACCCTCGAAATGCACGCCGACGCCGTAATCCCCGGCCAGCGCGTATTGATCGTCGACGACGTGCTCGCCACCGGCGGCACCATGCGAGCCTGCTGCGAACTGGTCACCCACCTCGGCGGCGAAATCGTCGGCGTCGCGGTGCTGACGGAATTGACGTTCCTCAAAGGCCGCGAAAAGGTCCTGCCGCACGAAGTGCATTCGGTACTGACGTACTAGCACTGCGTCGCGTTCTGTTCCCGGTCGAGCACTAATTCGCCGCGGCAGGGGCGGCTTCGCCTAAGAGGTAATGCCGGGCCTGATCGACCTGCTCGCGGCTGCCCAGCAGCAGCAGGCGGTCGCCGGGAAGAAGCTCTTCGTCGGGCCCGGGGTTGATCACGCTCAGGCCGGCGCGTTCGATGCCGACGGCGGTCGCGCCGGTGCGCGTCCGCAGCCCGAGTTCACGGATCAGCTTCCCGCTCGCCGGCGACGTCTCCGGCAGCAGCACTTCATGGAGCGCGGCGTTCCGCAGGATGGTAGAGGTCGCCGCGGGCTCGCTGTCGGGATCGGCGGCGTGCGCCGCCGGGTGGGCGTCGGGCGTCATCGTCTCTCTCAGCGCCAACTGCGCCCGACCGTACACACGCTCGAACGCCCGCCACCGCAGTGCCATCACGACGCCGGCGATGACCACCAGCGCCGTCAACACCGGCCACGGCGGCAGCACGGCGGCGGTCAGGGCGGCAAGCACGATCACGAGTGTCAACAAACCGACCACGCGCACGCCGCCGGCGACGAGGGCCCTTCGATTGGCCGTGTTCTCCCCCGCCGTCGCCTTGGGCACGCCAGCCTCGGCGACCACCAGCGAGACGGCCCGCAGCTTGCGGATCGTGACGATCAACAGCGGCATCGACAGGATCGCCGCGGCGAGCCAGAAGACGGCCTTGGCCCCGCCCGTCCACGCCGGCAGGGTTCGCTCCGACGCCGCGAAATGCCGCGCCGACCACGCCGCGACCACGAACAGGCCGCTGACGAGCATCATGTTCAGCCCCATCTGCAGCAGCAGTTTCCGAAGGACTTGCCGCACGCCGATCCGCCCGCCCCGCCCGCCGGCGCCGTTCGCCCACTGCGTGTACGCCTCCCCGGCCGCGGCTACATTCGAGGGCAGCACGCGGCCCACCGCCGTCGCGACACGGTCCGAGTGACGAATAAGGTACGGCGTCAGCAGCGTGGTGATCGCCGACACCGTGACGGCGATCGGGTACAGAAAATCGCTCGTCACCTTCAGCTGATAACCGAGCGTCGCGATGATGAACGAGAACTCGCCGATCTGTGCCACGCCCATGCCGACACGCATGGACGTCCGCGGGCCGTGGCCGCTGAGGAACGTCCCGAGCCCGCAGGCAACGACTTTTCCGACCACGCACAGGACGGTGATCAGCGTGATCGGCAGTGCGTGCTCGACGAGCATTTTCGGCTGGATCAGCATGCCGATGGCGACAAAGAAGATCGCCGAGAACATGTCGCGTACCGGCTCGATGAGTACTTCGATCCGGCCGCGCTCCCGGGCTTCGGCGACGATCGCGCCGATGAGAAAGGCTCCCAGCGCTTCGCTGTAGCCCATCTTGATCGCCAGGAGCGACACGCCGAAGCACAGGCCAAGCACCGTGACCAAGAGCATCTCGTTGCTGCGGAACCGCGCGACGTACCGGAGCAGCGGCGGCACGGCCAGCAGCCCGATCACGAGCGTGCCGGCAAGGAACAGGCCGAGCTTGCCGAGCGTGACGGCCGTCGCGCCGACCTCGACGCTCTGGTTCACCGCGATGCCCGACAGGATCGCCATCATCGCGATGGCAAGCACGTCTTCGACGATGAGGATGCCGAAGATCAGCTCGGCGAACCGCTGTTTCTGCAGCCCGAGTTCCTGCAGCGCCTTGATGATGATGGTGGTCGACGAGATCGACAGGATCGCGCCCAGGAAAAGGCTGTCCATCGCTGACCACCCGAACGCCCGGCCCAGGGCGTAGCCGGCTGAGCCCATGACGGCGATCTCGAGCACCGCCGCCACGAAGGCCGTCGCACCGACGTTGACGAGCTTGCGCAGCGAGAAGTGCAGCCCCAGCCCGAACATCAGCAGCACGATGCCGAGACTGGAAAGGTTATCGATCGAGTGCCGGTCGCGGACGGCCAGCGGAATCATCTCCGTGTAAGGCCCCACGATCACACCGGCCAGGAGATAGCCGAGAACGACCGGTTGCTTTAGCTGATGAAAGATGACCGTCACCACGCCGGCGACGAGCATCACCAGCGCGAGATCTGCAAGGAAATCGCCGTGCATGTTGAATCCTTTCAGAGCGGACGCAGGCGACAACGTGGCACGCGACCGCCACGTTGTCGACTAACAAAATCGACGCCCGGTCGCAATGCGATCGATGGGCCGAAAATCGAAAGGATTGTTGGAGACGTCCGCGCGGCAGGGGCTGGCGCGCCCCTCTCGGGGCGGGCATTGCTCAGACCAGTGCCATCGGCTCGAACTTGTTTTTCAGCACCGCAACGGAGTCGGTGTTGAGCCACTGGTCGAGCAAGGTGGCGTAGACGCGCCGGAAGTCAGTGGTGTAGCGGAGATCGCCGTCGTCGAGCTTCTCTTTTTCCAGCGACGGCATCGCGCCGTGCAGGCCGCCTTTGACCTTGCCGCCGACAAGGAACATCGGGCCCGCCGCGCCGTGGTCGGTGCCGTTGCTGTCGTTCTGCTGCACGCGGCGGCCGAACTCGCTGAAGCACAT
>DASVSS010000257.1:0-8758 GCA_036387945.1 Tepidisphaeraceae bacterium
ACACCCATCGTTACGTCTTTACTGCCCTCTGCACCGCCGGCACGATCACCGGACCCGACCGCGTGCAGATGGTCGTGTCCGCCGACGAGACGGCGGGGGGGTTGAGCGGCGTTCGCGTAGCCGGCGATGGTTCTTTGCTCGCCCAATATGCCGCACTCATCGAGGGACAGGGGAGCCCGGGGCCCGACCTTACGGCTTCAATTTAAGGTTCTTGTCGCTACGGTCCGTGACACACGGGGCGCAGCATTGGCTATCGCCGCTACGAGCAGAACCGGAGCGCCAACCGCGCAACAAAACGGGCGTGCAATCATGGCGATTGCACACCCGTCATTTCCGACCGCTTTGCGCCGTCGGGTGTTACTTGGGCTGTCGAACGGTAACGAGGCGCTGGCCTTGTGCGTTGACGACGTCGAGCCGCACTCCGGCCTTGAGGTCCGCTTCGTCCAGCGCCGTCTTGAGATCCTTGGCCGACTCGATCTTCTTGGAACCGACACGCGTGATGACGTCGCCGACGCGGATGCCGCTGCGCTGTGCGAGCGACCCGGGCGACACCTGCTTGACCAGCGCCCCCTTCACGTCGCCGCCGAGACCGAGTTCGGTGAGTTCTTCGGGCGTAGGCGTCGCGGCCATCACGCCGATCCCGCCGCGCATGGGCAGCTGCGGCCGTTCGCCACTGGCGGTGGCGACTTCCTCGGGTTGCTCGGCCAGCTTCACCGTTTGCGGCGTCGTCGCGCCGTCGCGGAAGACGGTCAGCTTCACGTCCGTGCCCGGCGGCATGCCGGCGATCACGTTGCGCAAGTCGCTCATCGTCGACACGTCTTTGCCGTCGATCTGGGTGATCACGTCGCCGGGCTTGAGGATGTTGTAAGCGGGGCTGTCACTGACGACTTCACGCACGAACACGCCTTTGTCGCCCTTGAAGCCGACGGCATCGATGCCGTCGCGCACAATGCCTTCTGCTTCCTTCACGTCGGCGATCAGCACGCCGAGATAGCCTCGCGTGATCTTTCCTGACTTGCGCAGCTCGTTGTAGACCGCTTTGGCCTGGTTGGAGGGGATCGCAAAGCCGACGCCCGAGAAGCTGCCCGATGCCGTAGCAATTGCGGTGTTGATGCCCACGACTTCGCCCTGCAGGTTCACCAGCGGCCCGCCGCTGTTGCCGGGGTTGATCGGCGCATCGACCTGGATGAAGTTCTCGTACCCGCCGCTGCCGAGGATGCCCACCCGCTGACGGTTGAGCGCCGACACGATGCCGTGACTCATCGAGCCGACGTACCCGAAGGGCGATCCGAAGGCGACGATGATGTCGCCTTTCTCGAGCGTCGAACTGTCGCCCCACTTGGCGGCGATCACGCGATCGGTGTCGATCTTCAACACGGCCATGTCCGATTTGGGATCCGTGCCCACGACCTTGACGTTGGCGATGCGGCGACCGTCGTACAACTCGACGTCGACTTTCTTGGCGTCGCTGACGACGTGATTGTTGGTCACGATGAACGCCTCACCGTTGCCGGCGTCGACGACCACGCCGCTGCCCGTCGCGGCTTCGCGCATTGGCGGCTGCTCGTCGGGCTCGCCGTCGCCGTCACGGTCGAAGAACTTCTTGAACTCCTCCTCCAGCTGCGGGGGCATCTGGCCGCGGCGTGGGCCGCCTTGCGAGGATTTTTCGACCTTGATGTGCACCACGGATTGCTCCATCACGTGGTTCACCTGCTTGAACGCCGACGACAGGTCGCTGAGGGTTTTTATTTCCTGCCGGGCGACCTGCACTTTTTCTTCGGCACGGGCGAACTTGACGTCGGCCACGAGGGACGACCCCACGGTGTACGTCAACGTCGCGGCGACGCCGAGGGTCGCTAGGCCGAGCATCTTCCTGGCTGTCTTTCTCATGGAACGTGTCTCCCGATCCGTTGTTGCCGACGCGATTAGACCAATGTGCCGGGCGCGGCAAACAGAATCCGCTGCTCTTCCGGCATGTCGTAACAATGCGCCTTCAAAGGATAGGCGCCGCTTCGCACTTGACTGACGTATTGACCGGCCATTTCTATCAGCGATCCGTTCGTGACGGTGGGGACGAAACGGGGCTGGAAAGGCGTCTGCCGCAGCAGGTCCTGCAGGACGACGACGTGCCCGTGGCACGCCGGGCCGGCGCCGCAGCCGATGACAGGCACGCCCACCCGCTCGACGACGCGCTGCGAAACTTCCGGCGGGACGGCTTCCAGCAGCAGGGCCACCGCCCCCGCCCGCGCCGCGGCCACGGCGAGGTCGACGAGTCGGTTCGCCTCCACGGCCGTGCGGCCCTGAGCGCGGTAGCCGCCGAGCAGGCTCACCGCCTGCGGCCGCAGGCCCAGGTGCGGCACGACCCCGACCCCGGCGTCGGCGAGCTTGCCGATGAGGCGGACGTGGTCCGGGCCGGCTTCGATCTTCACCAGGTCGCAGTTCGATTCCTTCAGCATCCGGCAGACGTTCCGCACGCCCTGGGGCAGCGATGCGTGGTAGCTCCCGAACGGCATGTCCCCCATCACCATCGCCCGGGCGGCCCCGCGGCGCACTGCGGCGGTGATCGCGATCATGTAGTCGAGCGACACGGGCAATGTCGTGTCATGCCCGAGCATGACGCTGGCGGCGGAATCGCCGACGAGCAGCATGTCCACGCCGACCCCGTCTAGCTGGCGGGCAGTGGTGTAGTCGTAGCAAGTGAGCATCGCCGACCGCTTGCCGCCGGCGGCGGCGGTGCGGAGGTCATTGATCGTGAAGCGGGATGGCATGGGTAACGGTCCATTGTAGCCGAAGCGCCCCGGCCGCGCGCGGCTGGAGTTCGCAGGGTCGCCCGCGGGTGCCGGGCGAATGGCGTTTCGTGTACATTCCCCGGGGAGAGGAACTTTCTGCATGAAATCCCCGGCCGCACCCCGTCAATCGATCTCGCAGCTGCTCCACGGCCCGGTGGGCGCGCTCCTTCTCGTGACGCTCGTCGTCGCCTGCTACGCCTATACGCTGAGTTTCCAATACATCTGGGACGACGACCAGTACCTCACCGACAACTCCACGATTCGCACGTTCGCCGGCCTGAGCCGCATCTGGACCGACATTGCCGCCAGTCCGCAGTACTACCCGGTCACCCTCACGTCATTCTGGGCGGAGTACCAACTGCTGCGGGGATTCAACCCGGCCGTATCGCACGGCATAAATTTTGGTCTGCACGCGGTTTGCGCCGTGCTCCTTCTGGCGATTCTGCGCCACCTTCGCGTCCCGGGCGCCTGGCTGGGGGCGGCGGTGTTTGCGGTGCATCCGATCAATGTCGAGAGCGTGGCTTGGATTACCGAGCGCAAGAACACGCTTTCGCTCGCCTTTGGGTTGGCGTCGCTGTTTGTTTTTCTGCGATATCGCGGCCTGATCGTGGCTGACGAGCCGGTGCCCCACGCCAAAGAAGACGCCGAGAGCGATGAAGACGAGCCGTTTCGCCTCAAATTGCCGACCGAACCCGGCCGACTGTATGCCCTGTTCTTGATCCTGTTCGTCGCGGCGGTGCTTGCTAAATCCACATTGGCGGTGCTGCCCGGCGTGGCCGCCGTCATCCTCTGGTGGAAGCGCGGCCGACTGACGCGCGACGACCTGCTGCCTCTGGTTGCCCCGATGGTGATCGGCGTGCTGGCGGGGCTGCTGACGGCCTACATCGAGCGTTCGCCACGCCACGTCGGTGCGACCGGACCGGAGTGGGACCTCGGCCTCGGCCGCCTTGCACTGGCCGGCCAGACGGCGTGGTTTTACCTGGGCAAGATTCTTGCGCCCCACCCGTTTGTCTTTTTCAAGGCGTCATGGCTGGCCGACGCCAAGGGCCCGCTCGTGATAACCGCCCCGGAGTTCCTGCGGCCGGTTCTGCCCTGGCCGCTGACGTTCAACTACGCACGCTGGAAAGTCGATCCGACGCAACTGCGTCAATGGATCGGCACCGCGGGGGTGGCTGCGGCGGTCATTGGCGCGTTCCTCCTGCGTCGGAAAGTCGGCCGCGGCCTGCTGGCCGGCGTGCTGCTTTACCTCGGCTGCCTGCTGCCGGCGTCGGGATTGTTCAATGTCTGGCCGATGCGGTTTTCGTACGTCGCCGACCATTTCGCCTACGTGGCGGCGATCCCCGCCATCGTGCTCCTCTGCGCCGGTGCGTCGCTTCTTGGCGCCCGGCTCTTTGCGAGCGAGCGCGTGCCGGCGATCCTCGCTTCGGCCGTCCTGGTGGTGCTGTCGGCGGTCACCGTCGCCCACTCGCACACATTCCGCGACCAGGAAACGCTCTGGACATCGACGCTCCTGCGCAACAACCAAAGCTGGCTTGCCGCGGTCAACTACGGCGCACTCACGATCGATAAGGCCACCGCCGAGGCCGCGGGGCTGTCCGAGATCGGCGAGAAGGACAGGGCCCGGCAGGCGTACGCGCGTCTGCTCAGCGCCGGCGAGCTGTGGCTCAATGCCGCGCTGCGCCGAAACCCGGCCTCGTACGAAGCGCATTACCAACTCGCGCGCGTCGCGGCCGGACGCGGTGACGCCGACAAGGCCATCGCCGCGGCAGCGAAATCGCTCGATCTTGCGGCCGCCATGGGCAAAGCGTCGTTCCTTCAGCCGCGCGTCCTGATCGCACAACTGCTCCTCCGCCGCGGCGACAACGCCGGTGCGCGCGAGCAGTACGAGGCGCTACTGGCAGCGGAGCCGGAGCTCGCGAGCAAACGCCCGCCGTTCTTCGCCTCGGTACGCACCGAGTACGGCGACCTGATCGTTAAGTCGATCACCCAGCCCCTTAGCCCCACGCTCGGTCAGGACGATCGCGACCGCGTCAGTGCCGCGCTCGACCAATACGCCCGCGCGATGGAACTGGCGCCAGCGCTAGTGCTGCCAAAGCTCCGGGCGGCGCAGGTGCTCATCGAAACCGGCGGTCCGCCGACAGAATCGCTCCGGCTGCTGCAGGACGCGCTGGCGATCGACAAAAACCGCGTCGAAGCCCAATACCTTGTCGCCCTGGTCGGCATGCAGACCAAGCAATACGCGGCCGCGAGTTCGCAGCTTCGCGCGATCGTCGCCAGGCAGCCGGATTACCCCGCCCCGTACGTCAAATTGGCCGAATTATATGATATCGACGGCCACCGCCCCGAAGGCGTGGCAGTGCTGCACCAGGCACTGGCCGTGCAGCCGAACTACAAACCCGCATTGGACCTGCTGAAGAAGTGGGGCGCGACCACCCAGCCTGCCACCGCGCCAGCGACCCAGCCATGAAGAAATCGATCCGGGCGGCGGGACTCGAACCCGCACGAGAAGTAACTCTCAACGGATTTTAAGTCCGTAGCGTCTGCCATTCCGCCACGCCCGGGGGCGGGGATCGTAGCGAAAAGGGTGCGGTTTGTCAGGACGATGGCCTCGGGTCGGGGGACTTTCGACGCGATCGTCGGCTCAGCGGCTCTCATTGGATCGCCGCGGCGGCGGCAATAAGGTCGGCTGGGGTGGTGATCTTCAGGTTGCGTTCGTCGCCGGCGACGAGGAGGACCGCGACGCCGGCCAGTTCAAGGAGTTGCACGTCGTCGGTGACGCGGTCGAGCGGAAGGTCGACGCGGTCATAGGCGTTCAACAAGTCGATGCGACGCATCGCCTGCGGCGTCTGCATTTCGAAGAGTTCGTCGCGCGGCAACGTGCGCAGGACTTGCGCCGGGAGGGGGCCGATGGCTTGCTTGATCGTCAGCTTGACGGGTAGGGCTGGCGCGGCAGCGCCCTGGGAGATGGCGGCTGCGAACACGCGGTCGATCACATCGGCGGGCGTGGCGGGGCGGGCGGCATCGTGGACGGCCACCCACCGGCCGGTGGCGGCTTCGACCCCGCGACGGACGGTTGCGGCGCGTGAAGCACCGCCCCTGCACCAACGCAACTTGGCGCCGGTCGCAACCAAACTCACGAGCGGTTCGAGTTCGGCGCGGCGATCCGTGGCGACGATCAACTCCAGCACGTCATCACGGGCGGCGAAAGACGCAATGGCGCGCGCGATGACGGGGAGGCCAGCCAGGTCTGCTGAGAGCTTATCGCTTCCAAACCGCCGGCTCGCGCCGCCGGCGGGGAAGATGACGCTGAATCGTGCGTGGTCGGGGGCGTTGGACATGCGGGGCGAATTCGAATCGTCTGTCAATTTGCGCGGGCAGGGCCGTTGCGTGCCAACGGCCCTGGCCGCACGCGGCCAGTGTCACGCGCGCGGCGCAACCGCTTCACCCCGCGGATGGCGGTGCGGTGCGGAATCGCCTAAGCGGCCGAAGACCATTTTCCCCGCGTTGGTTTGCACCGTGTTGGTGACCGTGAACTCCACTTCCTCGTTTACCATCGACCGCGCCTGCTCGACGACGACCATGGTGCCGTCTTCGAGGTAGCCGACGCCTTGGCCGGGGGTTTCACCGGGTTTGATGATGCGCACGGTCATCCGCTCGCCGGGCAGCGCCTCGGGGCGCAGTTGGACGGCGAGCTCATTGAGGTTGATCACGTCGATGCCGGCAAGGACGGCGACTTTGTTGAGGTTGTAATCCGTCGTCACCACGCGGGCCTCAAGCTCCTTGGCCAACTGCACGAGGCGCTGGTCGACGGTCAGATCAAAGTTGCTGCCCGTCTCGTAGGTGATGAGGTCGATTTTGCTCGACTTCTGCAACTTCGACATGACGTCCAGGCCCCGGCGGCCGCGGTTGCGCTTCTGGCGGTCAGGGGAGTCGGCGACGGATTGCAGTTCCTGGATCACGAAGCCGGGCACGATGAGCTGGCTTTCGAACACGCCCGATTCGGCGACAGCGGCCACGCGGCCGTCGATGAGGACGCTGGTATCCAGCAGCAGCGGCCGGGCGCCGCGCGTCTGCTTGCGGAACTCGACGAACGGCACGATGAACCGGAAGTCGTCCTTCGTCTGCAGCACGAGACTGATGGCGAAATAGGTGCTGGCGCAATAGACGAGCAACTGGATGTACGACGTCAGACTGGCGATGCTCGTGCCCGAAAGCGAGGAGTTGCCGGCGAGTTGGCCGACGAGCAGGGCGACGATGAAGCTCATCGCATACCCCGCGATGACGCCGACGATGAGCCCGAAGAACGTGCCGGCAAGCAGGGCCAGTTTTCGGCGCGCCGGGGAGAACAAATCGATGAAAACCACCAGCAGGCCGATCGAGACGCCGATCGCCAGCGCGAGCCATGTTTTGCTCGCCAGTGCCTCCCCGGCGTCGACGACGAACGCCCAGCCGATGGCGGCGGTCATCAGGACGAAGATCGCGCGGACGATGGTGAGGAAAATCGTCATGATGAATGCGCCCCGGAACCGGCCCGACCTAGTCGCCGCTGCCCGCCCATACTAACACGACCACGCCGATCACGATGCGGTAAACCGCGAAAGGCGTAAATCCGCGGCGGCGGACCCACGCCATGAACCACGCAATGACCACAAGGGCAGTTACGAAGCTCGCCGCCGATCCGATGCCGATGCAGGTGAGGTCGTGGGCGCTGAGCGACCGGCCGATGTACGCATCGGCGTCGCCGGGATCGAGTGAATCCTTCAAGTCCTTCAGACACGCGGCGATCATGATCGGGATGGACAAAAAGAAGCTGAATTCCAGCGCCGTCGTGCGGGTCAATCCTGCGGTCTGACCGGCAGCGATCGTGGCCATCGAGCGGCTCGTGCCGGGGAAGATCGCCGCCAGCACTTGGATCGCACCGATCCACGCGGCGTGCCACGGCTTCATGGCGGTGATGTCGTCGATTCGCCCGCCGGGGCCGGGGGCGCCTTCCTGCTGGGCGTTTTCCGCGGCGGTCGCCTCACCGCTTAGCGCGTGCCCGCGTTCGCCGAACACACGGTCCACGACGTACATGATGAGGCCGCCGACGACGAGCGCCCATCCCATCACATAAAGCGACTCGAGATTGCCTTTGATGAACCGTTTCGCCAGCACCGCTGGTACGGCGGTCACGACAAATGCAATGCCCACTAACGTGACCGGGTGCCGCATCCGCTGAGCGATCGTGAGCCCCGGGGCGAAAAACGAGACGGCGAAGCCGAGCAGCCTGCGCCAGAAATAGACGATCACCGCCAGGATCGCCGGCAGCTGAATCACCACCGCGAACATTTTCCAGAAGTTGTCGTCAAGGCTAGCCCGGCCGGCGATCGCCGCCTGGGCGAGGCGGATGTGGGCGGTCGAGCTGACGGGGAGAAACTCCGTCAGTCCCTCCACCACCCCAAGGACAGCGGCAAGCAGGTATTGATTCACATCAGCCTTATCGGCCGTCCGCCCGCATCGTCTCAACGCCACGGCGCAAATATCCGTACGCCGAGGCGACCGTGATGAAGAGCGTCAGCCAGATCATCACGTCCCGGAATGCCTCCGCCCACCGCCGATAACCCGGTAAGGACGCTGCGTCATGCTTTTCGATCAGGCCGAGCATGTACAGGTAAAGCAGGATGACAAGGATGGTGATCGACTGGAACGCCATCTTGTATTTGCCCCAGCGGTCGGCCCCGAAGACCACGCCATTGCTTTCGAGCAGTCCGCGCAGGCTGGTGACGAGAAGTTCGCGACCGAGGATCACCACGACCATCGCCGGCGTGATGCCGGTGATCGTGTACACGACCTCGGCATGCACGCCGCCGTCGGGAACGGGGATGATGAAGTTCTTGCCCGCGAAAAACACGAACGACCCGAGCACTAGGATCTTGTCGACGAACGGATCGACGACACGGCCGAATCCACTTTCCACCTTCCATCTGCGC
>DASVSS010000258.1:0-4437 GCA_036387945.1 Tepidisphaeraceae bacterium
GGCCGGGACGCCCACACCACGAATCGTTCGGGGATGCCAGCAAGACGCACGCGCTGCAAGCGCCTGTCTGTCCACTCCGCTCTCCCGGCTTCTCTGTGTTTCTTCCTCCGTGCCCTTTGTGCCCTTTGTGCCCTTTGTGCCCTCCGTGCCCTTTGTGCCTCTGTGGCAAATCTTCTCTTCCGCCCGCGTGCATCGCAGCGAAGGATTCGAGAGCGATTCGCCGCCCGCCGCCCCCAGCAAGCCTCCGCCGCGGGGGGAAGGCCGGACGGGCGCGTTCCCGCAACCGCGCGTTCAAGTCGCGCGGCGTCCACGGCCGATAACACACACCATGTCCCCCGCACCCGCCGACGAGCAGACGATCCCGCACGACGAGCGCCGCACGTTCCCGCGTCGGCCGGCACGTGGGCGGGCGAGCGCGATCCGCTTGTCGCTCGCGCCGCGCAGCGCCGAAGAGACGACGATCGAACTCGATTTGCGCGACATCAGCGCCGGCGGCGTGAGCGCCTACGCCCAGCAGCCGGTGAAGGCCGGCGAGCGCGTGACGCTGTTCTTCGACGGCGCAATGATGCAAAAGCCCTTCGCCGCCGACGGCCGCGTCGTGCGCTGCGACACAAGCCACTTTGGCTATTGCGTCGCCGTCGTCTTCGACCGCACGCCGAAGGTGTAAGAGGGGCAAGGGGCGAGGGGCGAGGGGTGAGTAAAAAATCGATGCGGCAGTCATTTCTCTTGTCCTTCCCCTCACCCCTTCCCCCTCACCCCTTCGTACTCCTCAAGTGTGATAGTCGGCATTGATCGTCACGTACTCTTTTGAAAAATCGCACGTCCACACCGTCGCTGCGCCCGTGCCCATGCCGCAGTGCAGGTCGATCAGCAACTCCTTGCCCGCCATCGCGCGGCTGACGGCGCCTGGGTCGAACGCCGCGGGTTTGCCGCCGCGGTAGACGACTGTGCCCGCGAGCGTGAGCTTGGCTTTTTCCGGCTTGAACGCCGCGCCGCACATGCCGGCGGCGCTGACGATGCGGCCCCAGTTCGGGTCGTTGCCGTGAAGGGCGCATTTGAGCAGCGGGCTGTCGGCGATCGCGCGGGCGATCGCGCGCGCGTCAGTGTCACGGGCGGCGGCGCGGACGCGCACCGTGACCATCTTCGTCGCCCCTTCGCCGTCGGCGGCGATCTGCTGCGCTAGCGACTGCGTCACCTCGTCCAGCGCCGCGGCGAACTTGTCGCGCAGGGCCGCCGACGTGATCGCCGCGCCGCTCTCGCCGCTGGCCAGCAGCAGGGCGGTGTCGTTCGTGCTCATGTGATTGTCGATCGTGACGCAGTTGAAGCTTTTGTCGCTGGCGCTTTGCAGCAGCTTGCGCAGCACCGGCGCGGCGACGGCGGCGTCGGTGAGCAGGTACGCCAGCATCGTCGCCTGCGGCACTTTCAGCCGCGGGCCGATCATGCCCGCGCCTTTGCAGGTGCCGGTGATCGTCACCCGTCGGCCGCCGACGCTTAGCGTGGCGGCGGCAAACTTGCGGACGGTGTCGGTGGTGAGGATCGCGTCGGTGAAGTCCGTTGCGTGCTGCGCGCTGTCGCCCAAATCGGCGGCGGCGGCGCGGACGCCGGCGCAGACGTTGTCCATCGGCAACAGGTGCCCGATGATCCCCGTGCTGCTGGGCAGGAAGTCGGTCGGCTTGGCACGGGTGAGCTGGGCGGCCAGAGCGCACATGCGCTCGGCATCGGCGAGGCCCTGGCGGCCCGTGCAGGCGTTGGCGTTGCCGCTGTTGAGCACGACCCCGCACAGCGCGCCGCTGCGCACGTGCCGGCGACCGACCTCGACCGGGGCGGCGAAGACCTTATTGACCGTAAACCCCGCCGCCGCCGCCACCGGCCGCCCGGCGACGAGCAGGCCGACGTCGTTCCGCCCGGAGCGTTTAATCCCCGCCGCCACGCCGGCGGCGCGGAACCCTTTTGCTGATAACAAATGCATCGCGGGCGTAAGGTACGGCCAAGCGGCCGAAGGGCAATAACGGGTGACAGCGCAAGCACCCGTAGTGCGTGCACCGTTACCTGGCGGGGACGCCTTCCGGTTCTTCCTTACAGATGGAGGCCAGGTGGGGCCGGCCTCTGACCTGCAACAGCGGCCTGCTGATGCCGGAGAACAAACCCCCGCCCGGTACTCCGGGAGAGGGTAGGGAGAGGGCGGGGGCGTGATTGCGCTTTGTTGCGATGAGGCACCCACCCGCCCCCACCTAACCTCCCCCGCAGGGGAGGAACCAGAGAGGCACTTGGGCGCGATGAGGCGGCTGCCTGCCCCCGCCTAATCTCCCCCGGTGGGGGAGAACCGGAAGGGCGCATCGACTGATGTTAACTCCGGGTGCATGGCTAGGCGTATCTAGCCGTGCACCGGAGCAAAATACATGCAGCGTTCCCTGTGCGTCCGGGCTCGGGAGCGGGCGATTACCGTCCGCCACCTGCGGTGCCTGTGCCGCCGGTGGATCCGGCCCCGCCGGTGCTGCCGCTGCCGGCACCGCCGCCGACACCGCCGGGGCCGCCTTGGCCGCCTGACGCGCCACTGCCGCCGCCGGTGTTTCCCATGCTGCCGGTGGTGCCGCTGCCGCTCATGTCACTGCCGCGGCTGGCGCCGCCGGAGGCGCCGCTGCCGTCGAGCGTTGCCGGGCGGGCCGTGCCGCCGGCGCCGCGGTTGTCGCCGCAGCCGATTGCTCCCAGAACGACCAGTCCGCTGGCAAGGGCGCTCAATGCGACACCGCGTACGGCAAATCCGTTGAAACCGAACATGACCAACTCCTTGTGGAAGAACTCCTCCGGGCCGCGTCCGCTGACGCTGGCTGCGGCTGATCGTATTCCCCCACCAGCGCTGGCGCGGGAGGAAAAGGGGTCTTTTTCCCTTACCCGCTACCGGGCATGGACGACGTCAGCGGCGCGGCACTTCGCCCCGCATGCGGGGGAAGGCGGGTTGGCAGGTGGCCAGTGTCGCTTCGCAAGGTCGGCGCGACGTTTTTATTGTGGCGTGGGATTGGCGGACGCGACGTTCATCACGGCGGGATTGCTTGCGCGCTGGCGGAGTGCGAAGCGCGTTCAGGCACTTTATGCGATGCGGCATCCGCCCGCCCCCACCTAACCTCCCCCGCAGGGGAGGGACCAGATTGGCACTTCATGCGATGAGGCGGCCGGCCGCCCCCCAGCCTCCCCCGGAGGGGGAGGAATTGGGTTGGCACTTCCTTGCGATAAGGCGGCCGACCGCTCCGTGCCTGCGACGGATCGACATATCCCGCGGCCCCGATTACTGCTATAATATCTGCCCCGCCGGTCCCAACCGCCTGTCGGGGATGAAAGGGCTGCTGTGTTGAAACGACGCTAAAACTTGTCTGACGATTCGTCGCCAATCACCAACCGCCGCTTGCGGCCTAGCCCCCGCAGGCACTCGATCGTTTTTATTGTTGTTCGTTCCCGCGCAATCCGGTTGCCGCCCGAGGTGCCCTGATGTTCGATCCAAAGTATCCCGGTCTTCCGCCCGCCCAAGGCCTGTACCTGCCTGAATTCGAAAAAGACGCCTGCGGCGTCGGCTTCGTTGCGCATCTCAAAGGCAAGGCCACCCACAAGCTTGTGCAGCAGGGCCTGGAGATCCTTGAGAACATGGAACACCGCGGCGCCTGCGGCTGCGAATACAACAGCGGCGACGGCGCGGGCATTCTCACCAGCACGCCGGACAAGTTCTTCCGCCGCGTATGCGCCAAGCTCGGGTTCAAGCTGCCCAAGGCCGGGGAGTACGCGGTGGGCATGTGCTTCCTGCCCCAGGACCTGGTGGCACGGCAGATCTGTGAAGACAAGATCGAAGAGCTCATCACCGAGTTCGGCATGAAGCTCATCGGCTGGCGCGACGTGCCGGTCAACCGCGACGCCATCGGCGAAACGCCCAAGTCCTGCGAGCCGCGCATCCGCCAGTGCTTCGTTGGGATGGGCGAAGGCTTTTACAACCGCGAGGATTTCAACCGCCGCCTTTATCTCGTCCGCCAGCGCGCCGAGAACGAGCTGGAATTCGGCCAGGGCATCCCCGAGGCGGCGCGCGAGGAATTCTACATCTGCCTCATGAGCACCAACCGCATGGTGTACAAAGGCATGCTCACGCCCGACCAGGTGCGCGGGTACTTCCCCGACCTGTCCGACCCGGCGTTCGAAAGCCAGTTCGCGATCGTCCACAGCCGCTTCAGCACCAACACCTTCCCGTCGTGGCGATTGGCCCACCCGTACCGGTACCTGGCCCACAACGGTGAGATCAACACCCTGCGCGGCAACCGCAACTGGATGCGGGCGCGCAGCGGTTCGCTGCACAGCGAAGTGTTCGGCGACGAGCTTAACAAGCTCTTCCCCATCCTCACCGAGACCGGCAGCGATTCGGCCACGCTCGACAACGCGCTGCAGTTCCTCTGCGTCAAC
>DASVSS010000259.1:0-13080 GCA_036387945.1 Tepidisphaeraceae bacterium
GGCAACTGCGTTTCACCGGCGACCGCTTCGTCCCTGCCGACGCCCGCCCCGGCGAACTGGCGCGACTTCTCACCGGTCAGCCGACCGGAATCACCACGCGCAGCGCACTGGCCGCGGCCGCCTGCGGCATCGACGCCGATCCGCTGTGGCGAGAGCGCGCCGATCGCGCCTACGCCATCCGACCGCGCAACGCGATCGCCCTCGAAGCGGTGGGCCACCGCCTGGCCCGCGGCGATCGGTCCGTTGCCCTCGTCTACGGTGCGGCCCACGCCCGCGACTTGCAGGAGCGATTGCAGGCACTGGGTTTCGTCGTCCAATCCCGCGCGTGGCGCGACGCCTTCCGGATCGAATAGCCCTCCCGATCATCGAGCGTTGCGAAGTGGGATGCACCGCACAAACGCATCAAGCACGGGCGGCGGGCCCGTGCTTGATGCGATGCGTCGCTGATTCGTTCGACCGTTCGGGCCGTCCGGACGGCTGTAGCTACAGGACCGCCAGCGCGTCGTCGGCGGCGAGGAGGATCGCGCGGTCTTCCCAAGTGTTTCCGGCGACGACGACGATCGCGTCGCGGGCACGGGCGTCGCCGATGCGGCCAAGGGCACGCAGGGCGGCGTGACGAACGCTGTTGACGTAGAAGCCGCTGCGATTTTCGACGACGTCGATCACCAGGGGCGTGGCCGCGGTGGCGCGAAGCTCGCCGAGGGCGAGGACCGCTTCGGCGCTGACTTCGGCCATCGCGTCGCCGGTCGCCGCAAGCAGAGCGTCAACCGCCGCCTGGCCGCCGATGGCGCCGAGACGGCCCAGGGCCATCGCGGCCGCGGCGCGGGTGACGACATGGAAATAGCCGTCAACGCTGGCCAGGGCCTCCAGCAGCGGGGCGACCGCGTCGGCGTCGGCGCTGCCGCCGAGTTGCTCAGCGGCGTAGGCGGCGCGATCGGCGCAGCCGTCGCGAAGCTGCAGGGTGAGGGCGGCGATGTCCACAGCAGGCGTGGAGGCGGCGATGTCAGTCCCGGCGGGGGCGGCGGTCTCCGCTGCGGCAACGGCTTCAATGACTTCGACGGACTCGGTCGCCTCGGCGACCGGCACGACGTCGATCACCGCAACGGCGGATTCAACGACCGGGGCTTGGACGGCTTCGGCGGCCGCGACGACCGGCGCGACCGGCCGCGCCGCGACCCGCGGACGGGCCGTGGAACGACGCGGGGTTTTGCTGGCGGCCTTGGCGCGGGATTCGGCTTTGTTCTTCTTGCTCATAATGAAATCCTTCCGTGGAAAAAATCGGCCACGTCGTGCGGCCGTGAAGGGATTTATCGGACGGATGCGGCGGTCGGGGTGAGGAGAATTCGTATTACGGATGTGCCATCGACGCAGACTTCGCGGCGCGCCATCGGCGATTTCCTCCCCCATACCCGGGGGAGGGCAGGGAGGGGGCGGCGGCGACTGCCTCGTCACATCAAAACGCCAATATCCGGTTCCTCCCCCTCCAGTGGAGGAGACAGCGGCGCGTACGCAGTGGCCCGCACGAATCACTCTGCCAATGCCATGTCCATTTCCGCGATGACTGCGTCTTCACCGACGTCGGTTTTGACCGCGTCGGCCGACTCGGCGAAGAGTTTCTGCTGCTCGAGTCGGCGGATGCGCTTGATGCCTTCGCCCATCACGTCGACGTTGCCGCTGCCGAGGATTTTCTCCAGGTCCGACACCAGCTCCGGCGTCGGGCGGACGCTGTGGTCCTTGTCCAGCCGGAACGTGACTTTGCGCTGCTGGTGGTCCGGGAGCTGGGCGTAGACGTGCACATTGCCTTTGTGCTGCCCGATCATCGGCTTCACGGCCGTTAGCACGTCGGCCGTGTGCTGCGTGGGGTCGAGCTTCAGCACGACGGCGGTGGTCAGGCGCGCCACCGCGTCGGTTATGGGGATGATATCGTTGACGATCAGGCACGGGTTTTCGCGCTTCTTGTCGACCTTGGCCTTGATGAAGCAGATGGAATCGGCCTTGACCAGATCGGGATAGCGCGCGACGAGCTGCGCGTACGGCTCAGAGAAGAGCATGCCTTCGATCTTGCCGTCGAGGTCTTCGATTTCGAGGATCGCCCAACGCTGCCCGGCGGAGCGGCCGGTCTTGGCGACCTTGGTCTTCACCGCCGAGATCATGCCGCCGATCACCACTTCGGCGCCTTCGCTGAAGTTGCCGGCCTCGCGGGTGCTGGCGGTGGTGTACTTGTCGACCAGGTGCTGCTGCTGGGCCAGCGGGTGGCTGGTGATGTAGAAGCCCAGAAGCTCTTTTTCCATCTTCAGCAGTTCGGCGGGGTCGAACTCGGGGACGTTCGGCAACGCCGCCGCTTGCGGCTTAGCGGACGAAACCGAAGAATCGCCCCCGCCGCCGAACAGCGCCCCTTGCCCCGCGCGCTTGTCGTCTTGCTGCCGCTGCCCGGCCTCGTAGGCGCTTTCTAGTCCGTTGAGAAGCGCCGCGCGGCCGGCCTTCATCGACGCGAACCCGCCGCAGCGGATCAATGCGTCTGCGGTCGATTTCTGCACGCACCGCGTGTCGACGCGCTCGCAGAACTCGAACAGGTTGGCGAACGCGCCGTTCTTCGTGCGCTCTTCGATGATGTTCTCGACGGCCTTCTCGCCGACGCCGCGCACCGCGCACAAGCCGAAGCGGATGACGTGCTCGCCTGGCTTCTTGCCGCGCTTGGCGGATTTCTCGACGACGGGCGTGAAGACCTTGTCGCTGACGTTCACGTCCGGCGGCAGGACGTTGATCTTCATCCGGCGGCACTCGTCGATGTACTCGACGATCTTGTCGGTGCTGCCCATTTCATACGTCAGCAGGGCGGCCATGTACTCGACGGGGTGGTACGTCTTCATGTACGCCGTCTGGAACGCGACGATCGCGTAGCGCGTGGAGTGGCTTTTGTTGAATCCGTAGCCGCCGAACTTGAGGATGTGCTCGAAGATTTCCTTCGCCGCGTCCTCGCTCACGCCTTTGGCGGTCGTGCCCTTGAGGAAGTCGGGCTTGAACTTGGCGATGACGTCGCTTTGCTTTTTGCTGATCGCCTTGATGAGCTTGTACGCATTGGCCAGCTCGATGCCGCCGAGCTGGTTGAAGATCTGCATGACCTGTTCCTGGTAGGTCATGATGCCGTACGTCTCCTTCAGGATGCCGTCCATGATCGGGTGAACGCTCGGCACGGGTTCGACGCCGTGCTTGCGGTTGCAGTAGAGCGGGATCAGCTCCATCGGCCCCGGGCGATAGAGGGCATTGGCGGCGATGAGGTCTTCGACGCGGTCGGGCCGCATCTTCATGAGCAGGTCCTGCATGCCGCCGGACTCGAACTGGAACACGCCGCGCGTCTCGCCGCGGCAGAAAAGGTCGAGCACGCGGCGGTCGGTGAGATCGATTTTCTCGATGTCGATCTCGATGCCCTTGGTCTGCTTCACGAGCGCGATGCTGCGCCACAGCACGCTGAGGGTGCGCAGGCCCAGGAAGTCCATTTTCAGCAGCCCGCACTTTTCGGCGATCGGGCCTTCGTACTGGGTGAGGACGTTTTCTTCCTTGTCGCGGCAGAGCGGGATGATCTCGTCCAGCGCCTGGTCGGCGATGATGACACCCGCGGCATGAACCCCGGCGTTTCGGCAAAGGCCTTCGAGGCGGCGCGCGACGTCGACGACCTGCCGGATCTGCGGCTTGCCGTCGTACATCTGCTGCAGGTCGGGCACCTGCCTGAACGCCTTTTCGAGCGTCATGCCGGGCGTCGCGGGGATGAGTTTGGTCAGCGCGTCGATCTCGCCGAGGGGCACGCCCATCACCCGCCCGACGTCCTTGCAGGCGGCCTTGGCCGCGAGCGTGCCGAAGGTGATGATCTGCGCGACGTGGCCGTACTTGTTGCGGACGTACTCGATCACGCTCTGGCGGCCGTCCTGGCAGATGTCGATGTCGATGTCGGGCATCTCGTTGCGCGACGGGTCCATGAACCGCTCGAACAGCAGCGAGTACTGGATCGGGTCGACGTTGCACAGGCCCAGCAGGTAGCCCACCATCGTTCCCACGCCGCTGCCGCGGGCGCCGACGGGAATGTTGCGTTCGCGGGCGTGGTTGCAGAAATCCCACACGATGAGGAAGTAGCTGCAAAAGCCCTTCATCGCGATGATCTTGATCTCGTACTCCAGGCGGTCGCGGACGTCCTTGGAAACGTCGGTCTTGCCGTACCGCCATAGCAAACCGTCCTCGCAAAGCTGGCGGAGATACGCTTCGTCTGGAGAAGGGCTCGGGGTTCGGGATTCGGCGTTCAGACCCAAGGATGCAGGATTGTCTGAACCCTGAACCCTGAACCCTGAACCCTCGCGCAGCTTCTCGAGCGGCACTTTGTAGACAGGGGCATAACGCTTCGAGAAATCCAGTTCCAGGTCGCACATCGCCGCGATGCGGACGGTGTTTTCCATCGCGTCGGGGAAGCCCGCCATCGCGGTCTTCATCTCCGCCGGTGATTTGAGATAAAGCTGCGACGGGTACTTCATCCGGTTCTCGTCGGTGATGAGCCGGCCGGTGCTGATGCAGCAAAGGCAGTCGTGGGCGTGGTGGTCGTCGGCGGTCAAAAAGTGCACGTCGTTCGTGCCGACGAGTCCGACACCGAGCTTTTTCGCCAGTTCGGCCAGCTCGGGGTTGACTGCGTCCTGCTCCTTGATGTGCTTCTGCACTTCGATGAAGAACCGGTCGGGCCCGAAGATGCTCAAATACGTCTCGGCCACTTCCTTGGCGACGGCCATCTTGCGGCCCTTCATGAACGCCGTCGCCACTTCACCGCCGAGGCAGGCGCTCGTGGCGATGATGCCGTCGCCGTACTCCTTTAAAATTTCCTTGTCGATGCGCGGCTTGTAGTAAAATCCCTCGCGATAGCTCAGTGACGAGAGCTTGATGAGGTTCTGATACCCCTGGCGGTTCTGCGCCAGCAGCAGCACGTGATAGGCCGATTCGCCGTCGATTTGCACGCGATCTTTCCGGCTCGCCGGGGCCATGTAGGCCTCGAGGCCGATGATCGGCTTGACGCCTTCCTTACGGCACTCGTTGTAGAATTCGATCGCCCCGTACATGCAGCCGTGGTCGCTGATGGCGACGCTGTTCATGCCGAGCTTCTTCGTCTGCTTGACGATGTCCCCGATCCGGCAGGCGCCGTCGAGCATCGAGTAGTGGGAGTGAACGTGCAGGTGTACGAACTGATCGGTCATAAACTTAAGGGGTGGTAGTCGCTCATGCGACGGGAATCGGGACTAGCAATCGGCTACCGCACAGGGATAGCCATGTTACACTTAAGGTCACGCGTATTGTAGGTGAACCATGACGACAAAGCCGGTGTTCGTTGTGTTCGATGGCAAAGCCTTCGTTCCTGAAGACGCATCAGACATTCCTGTGGGTGCCAAGGGCGCGTTCGACGTTGAGATCGATGATGAACCGACGTCCCCACGCAAGGGAGAGCGTATTGCCAATGCGCTGGCGGGCCGGCTTACGCACGATCAGGCGGACGAAATGTTGGCCGCCATCGACGATCGATTCGGTAGAGTGGACCCTCCACCGCGTGATCCCGGCGAATGACCGCCCTATTGGACACCAGCGTCGTTGTTTGGCTGTTGCGCGGCGACCCCGATGTCCGCCGCATCCTCACGTCGTATGACGAATTATACATCAACGCTGTCGTTCTTGGTGAAATCCTCTACGGCAATGCGAAAGCGGCTCGGCCGGTCGATCCCGCGGAATTGCAAGGTTGGTTGCTGAGTGAAATGCAGTTCCTGTTGATCGGCGTCCTGACCGCGACACGGTTTGGAGCGATCGAGCACGCATTACGTCTGCGAGGCGTGCCCCGGCCCTCGAATGACGTCTGGATCGCAGCCACCGCCATGGAATATGACCTAACGCCCGTCACCTCCGACCGCCATTTCGAGCGGATCGACGGTTTGAAGCGAGTCGTCTTATAACCTATGTCCCTCAACGCCCCCCTCGCCAAGCTCTTCAAGACCGCCGCCGCCGTGATGGAAATCAAGGGCGAGCCGGTGTTCAAGGCCATCGCGTTCCAGCGGATCAGCCGGATGCTCGAGGACGACGTGTTCGACGCGCAGAAGTCCGTCGACACCGCCTGGGCCGAGCCGGTCGCGGGCGTGGGCAAGTCGTCGCAGAAGATCATCGAGGCCTTCGTGGAGACCGGCGTCAGCACCGATCTTGATGAGCTCATCGCCAGCGTGCCGGCGGGGCTGCTGGATTTGATGCGGATCCCGTCGCTGGGGCCTAAGACGATTTCGCTCTTGTGGCGCGAGCGCGGCATCACCGGCGTCGGCGAACTCGCCGCCGCGATCGACAGCGGCCGGCTCGACGGCCTGAAGGGCATCGGGGCCAAGAAGATCGAATCGCTCAAGGAAGGGCTCGCCATCCTCGCCACCGCCGGCGACCGCAAGGGCCTCGTCGACGCCCTGGCGATCGGGCAGGACATGCTGGACGCCGTCCGCAAACTCCCCGGCGTGCTGCGCGCCGAAGTCGGCGGCAGCCTGCGCCGCTGGCAGGAAACCGTCGGCGACATCGACCTCATCGCCACGGTGAAAGACGTTAATCCCAAAGACGTCAGCGGCGCGGCCGCTTCGGCGGCCCCGAAAATCACCGAAGCCTTTACCAAGCTCCCCGCCGTCACCAAAATCCTCGGCCAGGGCGACACCAAGGCCAGCGTACTTACCACCGCCGGCCTGCAGGTCGATCTGCGCGTCGTGCCGGACGCCAATTTCGGCGCCACACTCCAATACTTCACCGGCAACAAAGACCACAACAAGCGCCTGCGCGGCCGCGCCATCGACATGGGCTTTACCCTCAACGAGTGGGGCCTGTACGACGCCAAGGCCTACGACAAGGCCGAGAAGGAGACCGGCCACGCGCCCAAGCTCAAGCCGATCGCTTCTAAGAACGAAGCCGACGTCTACCGCGCCCTCGGCCTGGATTACATCCCGCCCGAGCTGCGCCAGGACCGCGACGAAATCGAACGCGCCGCCGCCGGCACGCTGCCGAATCTCATCACCGTCGAAGATATCCGGGGCGACCTGCACACCCACACCGTCGCCAGCGACGGCACGGGCACGATCGAGGAAATGGCCGCCGCCGCCAAGGCCGCGGGATATGCCTATCTCGGCATCACCGACCACAGCAAAAGCCAGGTCATCGCCCACGGCCTCAGCGCCGCCGACCTCATCAAGCACGTCGCGGCGATCCGGAAGATCGGCGAAAAGCTCAAGGGCATCCGCCTGTTTGCCGGCTGCGAGGTCGACATCCTCGCAGACGGGCGGCTCGACTACGAGGACGCGGTGCTGGCCGAGCTCGATTACGTCGTCGCGTCGCCGCACCTGGCGCTGAAGCAGGATTCGCAGAAGGCGACCGACCGTTTGCTGCGTGCGATCGACAACCGCTACGTCACGATCGTCGGGCACCCGACGGGGCGGTTGATCGGCGGCCGCACGGGCCTCACGCCGGATTTCGCCAAAGTCTTCGCCCGCGCCGCCGCCGCCGGCGTGGCGATGGAGATCAACGCCGGCTGGCCGCGATTGGACTTATCCGATCTCAACGCCCGCGCCGCCCTGGCCGCGGGAGTGAAGTTGTCGATCAACACCGACGCCCATTCCCCGCAGGATTTCGTCCAACTCGCCCTCGGCGTCGCCGTCGCCCGCCGCGCCGGGGCCGAGGCCGATGACGTGGTGAATTGTCTTACCGGGCCGGAAATGGTCGAATTCCTGGAACGAAAGCGGTAGTCCGCCGTCAGATGTTTCAGTGCCCCAAATCCGCGTTACCCGCATCCCCACCGGCCTTGCCGCTTCAGCGGCAAGGGTATTCCGCTTTCGACACAACACCGGTAGAAGCCACCTTTCACAATCGCGCCCACACACCGCTCAAAGCAACGCGATTCTTCCGCACGGGCACCGCACGAAGGCCTTTCCGATTATGACCACCGCAATCCGCTGCATCGCCTGGGTGCTGATCCTGTCGTCCGTCGCCCGGGCCGATACCGTAAGCGACGCCGACGCGATGGTCGCCGCCGGCGACCCGCGCGGCGCGCTCGCGGCTTACAAAACGGCGCTGGGCACCAACGCCAACAACGTCGCCGCGCTCATCGGGCTGGCGGCGGCACACAAGGAACTCGACGAAATCCCCCAGGCGGTCACGGCGCTGCAACGGGCGGCGAAGATCGCTCCGCGCGACCGGGTCGTCGTCAACAATCTGGCCATACTGCTCCACGCCGGCGAAACTAAACCGCAAGCCGTTAAACTCGTCGCCGATTACCTCGTCGCCAACCCGCAGTCGGCCGACGAGCCGGCGCTGGACCTGCTGCTGCACTTGATCGACAGCGCCGACGACGAAACGCGCAAATCTCCGCCGTACGTCGCGGCGCAGGCGGCGGCCAGGACGTACACCTCCGCCCTCGAATCCCGCCGGCCCGGGCTGCGGCGGTGGGGCGGACAGTGGATCGACTCCGAGGCATTCGCACGCCAGGAAGCCGAATCCGCGGCGGCACGAAAGGAAATTGAAAGACTCGACGCGCAAATCCAGGAAGACGAACGCGCCCTGGCCCACCTCGAAGAGCAATCGCGCGGCGGCGCGGCGAAGCCGGCATTGAAAAAGCAGATCCAGGCCGCGGAAAAGACGATGACCGGGCGCTCGGCGGAGCGCGAGCGAGTGCGGGCCGACCTGCCCACGCCGCCCCCGATCGCGGCGCCCGTGTGGCTCGCCTTCGGCACGCCCGCCCCGGCCCTTGAACGCGCCCCGCAAACCGAGGTCGCCGCCACGGGGCCCGACGGTGTCGTGACCGGCGCGCCGCCCGCGCCGACTGACGAGCGGCCATCGCCAAGGGTCGACCTGATGGACCCCGACGCCGATCTCGCCGCCGCCGGTGAGAAGCCGCGCGTCACCACCACCCCGCCGGCCGTTGCAGTGAAGACGCGGCGTGTCAGCCAGCAGGGGGTGGCCTTTGCGGTGAGCGAGGAGACGCTCGTCGTCCCCGCGGCGCTCGTCGCGGGGGCGACTGAGGTGGTCGTCAAATCGTCCAACGGCGCGAGCGAAACGTGTGACGTGATCCGCGTCGATGCCGCCGGCGGAATCGCGCTGCTGAAGCTCAAGACGCTCAGGGCCGCGGCGCTGTCGCTCGCCGCCGACTTCGCCGGCGGGGCGGTCGAATGCGTCGGCGTAATCGCGCCGGATCTGTTCACCGTCAACGCCACCACGATCGAAGGCACTGCCCCGAAGCCCGCGGGCGGCGCGTGGGTCGTGGCGCTCGGGCAGAACCCGCGCCTGCCCGGCGCGCCGCTGGTCGTGGACGGCCGGGTGGTGGGCGTAACCCTCGCCGCCCGCGACACCGACGCCGCCGCCGTGCCCGCGGTGACGCTCACGACGCTGCGCAACTTCCTGGGCCCAATCACCCCCGGCCGCGGCGCGACCGACCCGAAGCAGGCGATCTTTCAGATCACGACCACACGCGACGTGCCGGTGGAGTAGCCCGCCTCAGCCTCGCGGCCGTGACGTAACAATGCCCGCTCGGGGCGCCCTCCTCCGGGCCCAGGCGAGGGTGGGAATGGGGCGGCCGTCGCATCGCTCGAAGTGCCAATGTCCGGTTCCTCCCCCGGAGGGGAGGAACCGGACATTGGCGCCTTGTTGCGTTGCGCGTCCGTTAGCGTCGTGCTTGAGGACGCGCCAATCGCTTCACCCGCCCAGGTACGCCTTCTGCACATCCGCGTCGGCGAGAAGTTCGCGGGCGACGCCTTCTTTGATCACTCGGCCAGTCTGCAGGACGTAGCCGTAGTCGGCGACGCCAAGGGCCATGTGGGCGTTCTGTTCCACCAGCAGGATGGTCGTGCCGCCGGCGTTGATCTCGCGGATGATCTGGAAGATCAGTTGCACGATCTGCGGCGCCAGGCCCAGGGACGGCTCGTCGAGCAGCAGCAGGCGCGGCCGGGCGAGCAGCGCGCGGGCGATGGCGAGCATCTGCTGCTCGCCGCCGCTGAGCGTGCCGGCGTTCTGGGTCAGCCGTTCGCGCAGGCGCGGGAAGCGCGCCAGGGCCGCCTCGCGGTCGGCCTTGATCGCCGGGGCGTCGCGGCGGGTGTAGGCGCCGAGCGAAAGGTTCTCGGCGACGGTCATGTTCGCAAAGATGCCGCGACCTTCGGGGGCGTGCGCGATCCCGCGCCGCACGAGCGCGTGCGGTGCCTGGCGGTCGACGCGATCGCCGTCGAAAACGATCGAGCCTTCCGACGGCCGCAGCAGGCCGCTGATCGTGCGCAGCGTCGTCGTTTTGCCCGCCCCGTTGCTGCCGATGAGTGTGACGATTCGCCCGGCAGGGACGCTCAGCGACACGCCCTGCAGGGCGTGGATCGCGCCGTAATGAACGTGAAGATTGTCGATGCCGAGCAGTGCGGCAGCGGGGAGCGTCATCGACGGACCATTCTTCCGATCCTGGGCACGACGTCCATGCGACGCTGTCGCCGGCGATTGCGCACGCATCACGACAAAGTCGGCGAAATCCTCCCCTGTACCCGGGAGAGGGCAGGGAGGGGACGGATGCGGACGCACCATTACAAGAATGCGCCGATGTCCGGGTCCGGTTCCTCCCCCTGCGGGGGAGGTTAGGTGGGGGCGGGCGGACGCCTCATCGCAATGTAGCGCCTCAATGCTCGGCCCTCTCCCTACCCTCTCCCGGGTACCGGACGAGGGGTTTGCCTCTCTGGCGTCCGATAGCCGCTATTGCAGGTCGGGGGCTGCCCCACCTAGCCTCCCCCAAGAGACAGGGAGGACAGGCGATTGCTTGGGTCCTTCAGAATTGCGGGCCGGGCGCCAAGTCTTGTTTGACCACGTCTTCGACCGACGTCGCCGGCGCGCCAAGGTAGGCTTCGATCACCTTCGGATCAGTGCGGATCG
The DNA here is from genome assembly GCA_036387945.1 of Tepidisphaeraceae bacterium. Taxonomy (GTDB): domain Bacteria; phylum Planctomycetota; class Phycisphaerae; order Tepidisphaerales; family Tepidisphaeraceae; genus DASVSS01. The sequence continues at coordinate 10,930 of DASVSS010000259.1, forward strand.
CCTCCGGCGTCGCGGCCGCGATCGGCACGCCGTGGTCGAGCACGGTGATGCGCTCGCAGAGGTTCATCACCACGTTCATGTCGTGCTCGATCAGCAGGATGCCGATGTCGAAATCGCGGCGAACCTGTCGGATGAGGTCCTGCAACTGCACCTTCTCACGCGGGTTCATGCCGGCGGCGGGCTCGTCGAGCAGGAGCACCTTCGGGCCCGTAGCCAGGGCGCGGGCGATTTCGAGGCGGCGCTGGTCTCCGTAGGGCAGCGCGCCGGCCGGGACGTCGGCGCGGTTGGCGAGATCGAAGCGATCGAGCAGGGCCATGCAATGATCGGTGACGGCGCGCTCTTCCTCGCGGTGGCGGCGCGTGCGCAGGGCCGCGTGCAGGAACGTCTGTCGCGTGCGCAGGTGGCGGGCGACCTTGACGTTCTCCAGCACCGTCTGCTGCTGGAACAAACGGATGTTCTGGAACGTGCGCGCCAGGCCCAGCCGGGTGATCGCGTGCGGACGGCGGCCGTTGAGGCGAGTTCCTTCGAGGAGCACGTCGCCGGCCGTGGGCGTGTAGACGCCGGTGAGCAGGTTGAAGCACGTCGTCTTGCCCGCACCGTTCGGGCCGATCAGGCCGTGCAGTTGGCCCCGCTGCAGCGACAGCGACAGCCCGTCGACCGCCGCCAGCCCGCCGAAGCGGATGCCGATGGAATCGACCCGCAGCAGCGGGGCGTTGGCAGGCGCGGCGGTCATGGCGACACCACCTCGAACCCGCGCCCGGGCGTAACCGGGCGGCCGCGACGCATGCGCGGCAGGTCGGTGATTTCATTTGTGCCAAACAGGCCGCCCGGCCGCAGGATCATCACGAGGATGAGCACGAGCGCGTAGAGGATGACGCGGTACTGCCCGAGGTCGACTCCGTACCGCACCGAAAGCTGCCGCAATGCTTCGAGCCCCACGATAACGCCCGTCCACAGGCAAACGGCTTTCAGCCGCTTGTGCGGCCAGGCGATCAGGCGCACGACAAGGAGCGCTGCCGCGAACTGCCACACGTGGATCGTTAGACCGAACATGCGGATCGGCGCGGCGGGGTCGCGCAGCCATTCGTTGGCGATCGTGAGCAGCGTGGCGGCGGTGATCGCGCCGCTGATCGAGCCGAGGCCGCCGAGCACGACCATGATGACCACGTCAACGCTGCGGTTGAACCCGCCGTCGACCGGCGTGAGCTGCTGGCCGGTTTCGTGGGCGTACAAACTGCCCGCCACGCCGGCAAAGAACGCGGCGAGGACGAACGCCCACACCTTGAGCCGCGTGACGTTCACGCCCATGCTCTCGGCGGCGATTTCGTTCTCGCGGACGGCAATCATCGCGCGGCCGAAGGTCGATTTTTTGAGCCGCCATGCGAACACCACGCACACGCCCGCCGCCAGTGTCGCCCAGAACAGGTTCGTGAGCTTGGGCACGCCGATGAACCCGACGGCCCCGCCCACCGGCGGCGGCCAGAATGCGCCGGGCGGGGCGGTGCGCAGCTCGTGGCGCGCGTACAACTGCGTCTCCGTTTGCTGCAGCAGCACGCGGAGGATTTCGCCGAAACCGAGCGTGACCATCGCCAGGTAGTCGCCGCGCAATCGAAGCGAAGGCAACCCTACGAACCATCCCGCTACGGCGGCGACGCAGCCGCCGGCGAGAGTAGCTGCAACGAACAACATCTGCTGCGTCGCGAACGCCGCGCCGTGCGCGGGGGTGAGCGCGGCGGGGTGATCGAAGATCATCAACGAGGCGTAGTACGTCACCGCCGCTGCGGTGTACCCGCCGATGGCGAAGAACGCCGCGTGCCCGAGCGAGAACTGCCCGGTGAGGCCGTTGACGATGTTGAGCGACACCGCGAGCGTGACGGCGACCATCACGTCGATGAGCACGCGCGACCCGTAATCGCCCAGCAGCGGCGCCCCGGCGCAGTTGACGCCTGCGGCGAACGCGAGGGCGAGAAGCGGGGCGGCCCACGGGGGCAACGCGCGGGGGGCAGATAAATGTAACGGTGCCGATCGAGTCACGTCCGCGAAGCCTTTCCAGTTCCTCCCCCACCGGGGGAGGTTAGGTGTGGGCGGGGGGTGACTCGGCGCAAGAAAGCGCGTTTCCTCCCCCGTAAGCGGGGGAGGGCAGGGAGGGGG
>DASVSS010000260.1:0-20174 GCA_036387945.1 Tepidisphaeraceae bacterium
AGCGCCTTTCTGGTCCCTCCCCTGCGGGGGAGGTTAGGTGGGGGCGGGCGGACGCCTCATCGCAATATAGCGCATAGACATTTGGCCCTCTCCCTACCCTCTCCCGGAGTACCGGCGAGGGGTTTGCTTCACAGGCGGTAGCAGGCCGCTATTGCATGTAGTTGTGGGCCGCTCAGCATCTACCATGGCAGGGCGGAATCTGACCGCCGCATCAAAGGGTAGCTCCCGCACGAGTCCTCTATTCCTCCCCGTTTAACGTCGGATTAAATTTCGGTGAACCGTTCGCCGCTCCCTGCGTATAGATGCGCAGCGGACGCGGGTTTTATGCGTAGAACTCGGCGATTTTGTTTCCCGCCTCCGAAAAAGTGGTGTAGATTCGTCGGCGGAGGGTCCTGCCCCCGCGGGCGCTTCGCCTGCGGTCGACGGCGGCGTCTCCCCATCACTGAAGCACGCACGACGCACTTTGTCGGAATTGTCTGGGAGCCTGTATATGACGACGTTGCCCTCGACCTCTAGCATCCGCCTGCCCCGTATCGCCGGTCCTGGCGGCCAAGGCCTCGGCCCCCCCGGTGGGCCGATCGGCCCGGTGATGACGGCGCCCGTCGCCGCCAACATGTCCCCTGCCGACGTATGGCGCGTGATCCGCGGCAACTTGTGGCTCATCATCCTGTCGGTCGTGCTCAGCGCTGCCGCCGGCTTTGCCTGGTACAAGTACGAGCAGAAGTACAACCCCCTGTACCGTGCGGTGGGCGCGATCGTGCTCGACCGCCCGGTCGTCTTCGACCCGATGAACAGCGACCGCGGCTCGGGGTTTGACTACAACCTCACCGTCGAGGCCAAGACCCACGCCAAGACGCTCATGGACCCGTCGCTGTGGATGGACGTGCTGACCAACAACCAGGTGCTGCGCGACACGACATGGTTCAAGAACTTCGAGCGCCAGGCCGCCAGCTCGCGCGAGCAGACGACCACCGCTGCCATGCTCGCCCGCGACAGCCTTGAAGACAGCTTCCGCGCCACCCCCGAGCCTGACAGCAAGCTCCTGCGCGTGTCGATGGAAGCCCCCAGCGGCAAAGACGCCAAGGACATCGTTTATCTCATCGTCGAAGCCCACATCGCCAACCAGAAGGAACGCAGCCGCAGCAAGGCCGACAGCGAATTGCAGATGTCGCTGCAGTGGAGCACGCGGTACAAGGACGCGATGAGCCGCGCCAAGGTGCGCATGAGCGCCCTCGAGCAGCGCCTGAGCGACACCGGCTCGCCGCAGGCGATCAGCCGCCTGAACGTGCAGGAAATGGAGATCAGCCGCCTGATCGACGCCCAGATGAAGGCCAAGCTCGAAAGCGCCGAAGCCGAAGGGCAGTACGGCGCGATGCAGTCCCAGATCAACGAAGGCAAAGACCCGCCGCAGGTGGACATGATGGTCCGCCAGGACCCGACCGTGAACCGCCTGAAGGACACCGTCGACCAGCTCGATCTGGCCCGCGAAGGCGCCAAGGCCCAGGGCGAGAAGAGCCGCTACTACATCGACCTCAACCAGCGCTTCGAGATGGCGTCGGCGAAGCTCCGCAATTCCGAGGATTCCGCCCGTGCCACCGTGCGGGCGCAGTTGATCGGCACGCTGCAGAGCACGATCCAGGCGCGCAAGAGCGAAGTCGAAAGCCTCACGCAGCAGATCGAGGCCCGCCAGCGCTCGCTCGGCCAGGCCGCGGCGGACATCGCCGAGTTCCAGAACGCCAAAGACGAATTCGAAAGCTACCGCGTGCTCGAGCGCGAGTTGAACGAGAAGATCGAAGTCCTGCGCCTCGCCCGCAACAACGACACCGCTGGCGTGCGTTGGAACGGCATGCCGATCACCCCCGACACGATGAGCAGCCCGAAGTTGCCGATCTGTTTGTCGGTGGCGACGGTGCTGGGCCTGGGCCTGAGCCTGGGTTATGCGTTCCTGCGTGAGATCACCGACACCCGCGTGCGCTCGCCGCGTGACATCGCCAAGGTCGGCCCGATGAATTTGCTGGGCATGATCGCCGACGAAAGCGACGACCCGCAGCTCGCCGGCGTGCCGCTGCACATGGTGATCGGCCAGGCCCCGCACTCGATCATGGCCGAGCAGATCCGCCAGGTCCGCACGCGCCTGCAGCACGCGGCCTCGCTCGATACGACGCGCACGATCGTCGTCACCAGCCCGAGCCCGCAGGACGGCAAGAGCGTCATCGCCTGCAACCTGGCGGCGGGCCTGGCCCTCAACGGCCGGCGCATCCTGCTCGTCGACGCCAACTTCCGCCGCCCGGAACTGCACAAGCTGTTCGGCGTGGGGAACGAAACCGGCTTCTCCAACGTGCTCGATTCGGTCAGCCATCTTGAGTCGGCCGTACAGCGCACGAGCGTGCCGAACCTGGAACTGCTCACCACCGGCCCCAAGCCCACGAACCCGACGGAGCTGATCGAAAGCCAGTTGTTCAGCGACTTCATCGACCGGGCCCTCGAAGAGTACGACCACGTCATCTTCGACACCGGCCCGCTGCTGGTGGTCAGCGAAGCGGTGGCCCTGGCCCCGCGTGCCGACGGCGTGATTACGGTCGTGCGGGCGAAGAAGAACACCCGCGGCATGCTCAGCCGCGTGAGCGGCATCTACCGCCAGATCAAGGCCGAACACCTCGGCGTCGTACTCAACGGCGTACAGACGTGGGGCGGCGGGTACTATCGCCGCAACATCAAGACCTACTACGCCTACCAGAACGCCGAATAATCCGGCTCGGCTGGCGAATAGAGGCCTGCGGAGGACCTGCGGGTGAGGCGAAAGCCTCACCCGCTTTTTTTGCGCGGGCGGCGCAGTCGAACTGCGCCGTCAACCCACGCGCCCGGACGGTGCGAGCATCTACCGAATCGCCAGCGCCCCTCCGGTTCCTCCCCCTCCGGGGGAGGCTAGGCGGGGGCGGCAAACAACATGCAATAGCGGTTTGCTGCTGCCGGGGAACCAAACCCCTCGCCCGGTACTCCGGGAGAGGGTAGGGAGAGGGCTTGAGTTGAGAGGCGTTTGAGTGCGACGAGGCGTCCGCCCGCCCCCACCTGAGACGTGTTGTGCACTTCAGCACCGATGTGCCGCAATTCGCTGCTCTGGGCACCACGGCCTGACGTACCAGACCGTGGCACCCGGAGCGATGTTTCGCAACCCAATCGCATGACAGGCTCTAACCTCCCCCGCAGCGGAAAAAGCATGGGGCACGCGATTGCGACGAGGTGTCCGGCTCACATGAGGGGGAGGACCCGACGTGCTCGAACTGCGGGCCGCGGCGACGTCACTCCAGGTCTGCCGCGGAATCGCCTGCAAGACGCCGCCGGCGGATTGTCGCCCTTACCATACGGCCATGCACCCCCCACCCTCGCCGGCGAGCGTTATGCGGCGGATGACGCTCGTGCTGCTGGTCGCGTCGCTATTGTCGATTGCCCTCGCCGTCCCGCTGTTCCGTGCCGGCCGCCCCTTGGCCGCCGGCGTGGCGTGGCAGTTCCTCAGCTGGGGCGTGATCGATTTGGCCATCATCGCCATCGGCGCCCCCGGCATGACGAAACTCGCCAGCGCCTCGCGCGACGCGCAGGCCGCGGCGGTGAAGCTGCGGCGCACGCTGTTGTTCAACTTCAAGCTCAACTATTTCTGGGTCGGCGCGTCGCTGGCGGTGCTGGTCGCCGCGTGGCCGCTGCGGTCGGCGGGCGTGGCCGGGCACGGACTGGGGGCGACGTTGCAGGCGCTGCTGCTGTTCGTGTTCGATCGCGTTTACGTCGCGCGGCTTGACGCCGTCACGCCGAAGCGCGGCGGCGAATAACCGGGCGGGACACGATTGTGCTTCAGGCGGCTTTGGCGTTCTGCAGCCACGTCACGAGCAGGGTCAGAAGCATGGGGCCGTCGAACGGCTTGGCAAGAACAGCCGTCGCGCCGGCGGTCTGGATCGCTTTCGTCACCGCCGGGCGGTCGTCGGGGTTCAGGACCGCGATCGGCCCGCCGTAACCGGCCTGGCGGAGTTGCCCGAGGGCCGACTCGATCGGCAACGGCAGCGGCATTTCGCACACCACGCACTGCACCGGGCGCTGCCGCAAGATCGCCGCCGCCTCGGCAACGGATTTGGCCCGCACGGCGGTGATCGCCGTTCCCTTAAGGAAATGGCCGAGCATCATGTGATCGAGATCCACGCTCGTGAGGTGCAGCAGCGTGCCGCGCAGCGAAGCATGATCGACCGGCGTCGTGTCGACGGTGTCGCCCCATTCGCTCGGGGTGAGATACACCTTGGCGAACACCTTCTCGGCGAACTTCACGCCCACAAGGTGATACATGCGGTGGACGAGCGCGCAGTGCGTCACCGTGCCCGCGATCGTGTCGTCGCCGCCGAGGCGCGGCAGCACGACTTCGACTTTGGTGTTCTTGTACAAAAAGCCGTTGTACAGAAACGAAACCCCGCCGTCGGATAAATTGCGCGTCGCGACGTAGCAGGCGCTGGTCGATCCGCCGGGGTGATGAATGTGTGCCGCGATGCTGTTGCGGCGGTACGGCAGGCGTGGGACGCCGCGGCGATTCTTCGCGGGATTGTCGGCGTCGGCGGCGTCGAGCCGGTCGAGCATTGTCTGCCGCTCGATGTCGGAAAGCCGGCTGGCGTGGATGGGGTCGCGAGGGGGTCGGGCCATGGTGTTCAGCAGCGCCGACAGCAGCGCCGCACCCGGTTGATCGGACATTTCCGACTATGAGTAAAGCGCGGGTGAATCGCGCTTTAACGCCGCACAGTGGCCGGCCGTCTACCATCCATTGGAGGCAATATGACCGCAACCCAGGCGGCGATTAAAGACTTACAGCAATCGTTTTCTGACCCGCGTCGGGCCGCGGCCGCCGCGGGGCTTGGTTATTCCACCGGCGACGACGGCCCGGGCATCGCCCGCGTCCGACAAGGCAAGGCGTTCGTCTACAGCAAGTCCGGTAAACCCGTGCGCGACGACGCGACGCTGGCGCGGATTAAGTCGCTGGCCATCCCGCCGGCGTGGGAGAAGGTGTGGATCTGCCCGGCCCCCAGCGGCCATGTCCAAGCCATCGGCTATGACGCGCGTGGCCGCAAGCAGTACCGCTACCACCCCGACTGGCGCGCGCACCGCGATCTGGCGAAATACACGCACGTCATCGGCTTCGCCGAGTCGTTGCCGCAGATTCGCGCCGCGGTGCGCCGCGATCTCAGGAAGCCCGGCCTGCCGCGCGAAAAAGTGCTGGCCGCCACCGTGCGCGTGCTTGAAAAGACGCTCATCCGCAACGGCAACGAGCAGTACACGCGCGAGAACCACACCTACGGCCTCTCGACGTTGCAGGACCGTCACGCCAGCATCGCGGGCGAAAAGGTGACGTTCGATTTCCGCGGCAAGCACGGCGTGAAACGACACGTGAGCTTTCGGGATCCGAAGCTCGCGGGCATCGTCAAAGCCTGCCGCGACCTGCCGGGCAGTGAGCTGTTTCAGTACGTCCGAGACGACGGGAAAGTCGTCGACATCAAGTGCGGCGACGTCAATGCGTATCTGAAGCAGATCAGCGGCCGGGATTTCACGGCAAAGGATTTCCGCACCTGGGCCGGCACGCTGCTGGCGGCGCGGGCGCTGCAGGCGATGGAGGCCGCCGACACCCAGACGCAGGTGAAGCGGAATATCGTCAGCGCCATCGAAGCCACCGCCGCCCGGCTCGGCAACACCACTGCCGTCTGCCGCAAGTGCTACGTTCATCCTGCGGTGTTGAGCAGCTACATGGACGGCTCACTGATGAAGGCCCTGCGCCGCAAGATCAACGCCAAGCTCTCCCACGGCGGGCGCGGGCTTAGCGCCGAAGAACAGTCGGTGCTGCGCCTCCTGCGCTCGACGCTGACGACGATGGCGGGCGGGGGTTAAGTTCCGAGACGCGCTCGGTCGCTTCTCCCGTCCCTCCCCGTCCGGGGGAGGTCAGGCGGGGGCGGCGAGCGTCGGGTTACAATGAGATGCTGAGCCCCAGCGCTAAGCCGCAAGCGATTCCGTCGGGCATTGCGGGTGCTCGTTAGCGTCCTTCGTTTCGCACAGATCGGCGCGGGCATGGGATCGTGGGGCTACTGCCGCGTGCGCATCTGGATGTTGTCCAGCACGTTCATGAAATTGATGTAGCTGTCGTACGGGCTTTCGTACGGGCTGAAATACTTGTGCATCATCCCGTCGGCCCAGTACTTCGTGCACATGTAGTAGAAGTGGTCGCTCGTGCCCAGGCGGCGCCAGTCGTCGAGCAGGTTCGGGTCGCCGCGGCCTTTGAGGGTGGTCTCGAGTTTGTGCAGCTCGTGCAGGGCGTTGCTCTGCATCGCGTTGCCCAGCCATGCCGAAAGGTCCCGCTCGGTGTCGGCCCAACTGGTGACGTGCGGCACGTCATAGGTGTCGACGGCGGGGTGGCTCTCGACCAGCTGCGATGGCGTGACGAACTTCGTTTGCTTCGATTTCAGCAGCGCCGCGGGAAGGGCGCGGAGGAATTCGAAGATGCCCGTGTCGGCGGACTGGTGCTCGCCGAGGGTCTCGTAATCCATGAACAGGTTGCACACGTCCCCGTGCCCATCGATCTGCCCGACCCAGTCGGCGAACTTCTCGGCCGTCAGCGGGTACTGCTCCCAGGTCTTGTCGCTGAAGCGAAAGGCGATGTCGTCGCTGAGGCGATAGTTCTTCAGCAGCAGCTTGGTCTTCGCGCCCCCCGGCGGGGCGTAGACGAAGTTGGGGCTGCGCCCGCCGAGCACGTTGTCCACGCCTTCGGCCATGCACCCGGCGAAGCCCATGTCGGCCACGAAGCTGCCGACTTCGTTGTTGTAGATGAGTTCGGTGTTGCGGAAGACGCGTGGCTCGTGGTCGAACAGCGTCTTGATCTTGGCCTTGTGCTGCGCGACCTGGTGGCGGAACTCGTCGCGGGAATAAAGGAACGACAGCGAGTGGTAGTACGTCTCGCTGAGGAACTCTACGCACCCGGTGCCGTTGAGTTTTTTGAAGCTCGCCAGCACGTCCGGTGCGTGCTGCTCGAACTGTTCGAGCAATACGCCGCTGATCGAGTAGGCGACGCGGAACGCGCCGTTGTGCTGGCGGATGAGCTCGAGCATGAGCTGGTTGGCCGGCAGGTAACAGCGCTGCGCGACCTTGCGCAACAGCTCGGCGTTTTTGAAATCGTCGAAATAATGCCGGTCGGTATCAAAGACGCTGTACCGCCGCAGGCGGTACGGCTGATGAAGCTGAAAATAGAAACAAACCGAAGGCATTCGCAGAGCCGAGAGGTGCTCTGACCGCAATTCTAAGCGAGCCGGCCCATTTGCCAACGGGCGAAAAGATTTCGCAACGAAGGCCGGGCCAGACGCGTGCATTGGGTTTCCGGTTCCTCCCCCCGCCGGGGGAGGTTAGGTGGGGGCGGCCCGTGACCTGCAACTGCGGCTCGCTGCCGCCCAAGGATCAAACCCCTCGCCCGGTACCCCGGGAGAGGGTAGGGAGAGGGCCGAGCGTGATTGCGCTTCCTTGCGATGAGGCACCCGCCCGCCCCCACCTAGCCTCCCCCGCAGGGGAGGAACCAGATGGGCACTTTGTTGCGATGAGGCGGCCGCCCGCCCCCACCTAGCCTCCCCCGCAGGAGAGGGACCAGAGGGGCGTTTTTCGTGCCCCGCCTCGCTCACCCGAATCGGCCGGTGAGGTAGTTTTCGGTCATCTTGTTCGCCGGGGTCGTGAACAAGCGGCTGGTGTCGTCGAATTCGATGATCTTGCCGAGGTACATGAACGCCGTCCGGTCCGCCACGCGGGCCGCTTGTTGCATGTTGTGGGTGACGATGAGGATCGTCACCGTTTTCTTCAGCTCAATCACCAGGTCTTCGATCCGCGCCGTCGAGATCGGATCGAGCGCCGCAGTCGGCTCGTCAAACAGCAACATTTCCGGGTTCGTCGCCAGGGCTCGGGCGATGCACAGCCGCTGCTGCTGCCCGCCGGAGAGACTGGCGCCGGGGCTTTGCAGACGGTCTTTGACTTCGTCCCACAGCGCCGCGTTCTTGAGTGCGTCTTCGACGCGGCCCTGGAGATACCCTTTGTTCCGCTCGCCGCGCACGCGCAAGCCGAAGGCGACGTTCTCGAAAATATTCTTCGGAAACGGGTTGGGCTTCTGGAACACCATGCTCACGCGCATGCGGATCTCGATCGGATCGAGATCGGCGCCGATGAGGTTGATGTTTTCGGGCAGGAGCAGGATTTCGCCCTCGTAGCGGTTGCGGGCGTACAAATCGTGCATGCGGTTGAACGACCGCAACAGCGTGCTCTTGCCGCACCCGCTCGGGCCGATCAGGGCCGTCACCTGGTTGAGCGCGATCGGCAGGTTGATCGCCTGCAGGGCGTGAAACCCGTTGCCGTAGTGGAAGTCGAAGTTCCGCACGTCCGCCTTGAGGGGGATGGCGGGGGCGCGCGGCGCGGCGTCTTGAAAAGGTTGAGTGGACAGACTGGCCGATTGCATCACGACTCCGAAATCGTTCTTATCCCCTCCCCCGGAGTACCGGGAGAGGGGACCAAACTCACCACTTCAAGTTTCTTCTAAGCCGATACCGCAGCACGATCGCCATGGCGTTGAGCGACAAGGTCATCACCAGCAGCACCACGCCTGTCGCCGCGGCGTTGTTGTGGAACTCCACCTGCGGGCGCGACACCCACTGGAAGAGCTGGATCGGCATCACCGTGAACTCGCTTTTGCGCCAGTCGTCGGCGGTGAACTGCATCTCGGTCGTGCCGTCGGCGAGGGTGACGGTCTGCACCGGCGGCAGCGGACTCGGCGGGAGGAAGGCGATGAACGTCAGCGCCCCGATCGTCACCAGCGGCGCGGTCTCCCCGATCGCGCGGCTAAGGGCGATGATCGAGCCGGTCAAAATGCCCGGCATCGAGTAGGGCAGGATGTGGTGCCGGGTCGTCTGCCACTTGCTGGCCCCCAACGCGATCGACGCCTCGCGGATGGTGTTCGGGATCGCACGAATCGCTTCGCGCGTGGCGATAATGACGATCGGCAGGACCAGCAGCCCCAGTGTCAGGCCCGCCGTCTGGATGCTGCGGCCCAAGTGCAGGATGTAGACGAACAGCCCTAGCGCCATCAATCCCCAGATGATCGACGGCACGCCGGCGAGGTTGGCGATGTTGACTTCGAGGATGGCGGTGAAGCGGTTCTTGGCGGCGTACTCTTCGAGGTACACGCCCGCCGCCACGCCCAGGGGCACGGCGGCGACCATCGTCACCAGCATCACCAGCAGCGTGCCGATCCACGCCGACAGGATGCCGGCTTCTTTTGGGTCGCGCGAGGGGAAGCTCGTGAAAAAGTTCCGCGTCTCCAGCGGCGACACCTCGACGGCCGTCACCGTGCCGTTCTTGACGCGGCCTTCGGTTTTGAAGGCGACATTCGCGCCGTCGGTGACGTTCTTCATCTGTTCCGCCGGCACGGCCGAGACGTCGACGGTGAGCGGGTCGACGACGAGCGAGTACGCCGCGCGGACGGGGTCGCCGGGTTTCTCGGGCTTGAGTTCGGTGCGGCGCAGCGTGCCGATGAAGTCGGCGGTTTCGCCCGAGCCCGGGTCGACGAGTTTTTTGGCCGCGATCTGCGGCGCCGCGCCGCCGCGCATGCGCCCGACGACGCCGACGGGCTTGTCGACCATCGCCAACACCGCGGGCGTTTCTTCCAGGTCTTCGAGCTTCGCCGGCGGCAGTTGCAGCTTCCACGCCGCGCCGTCGCGTCGCGCCGTGCCGCCGAGATCATTGCGCCCGAAGCCGCTCTGGTCGGCCTTGGTGTAAAACGTCTGCGTCAAGGCCGGCATCCCCTCGCGCACCAGGTTGGCGAACAGCAGCGCAAGAATGCCCAGCGACAGCACGATGATCGAGAGCCCGAGGGCAAAGAAGGCCCGGTCCGTCCGCTTGCGGCGGGCGATGTTCGATCGCAACTGTTCGATGTCGCCGAGCGGATCAGGCCCGGCAGGCGGCGGGGGGGCGGCGGTCATCAGTACGCCTCCCGGTAGCGCTTACGCAACATATAGCCGGCGATGTTGAAAAACAGCGTAATCATCAGCAGCACCAGCCCCGCGGCGAAGACCGCGCGGTACGCGACCGAATCGTGCGGCAAGTCGCCCATCACCGCCTGCACGATCGCCGCGGAGATCGACGCCGCGGATTCGGTCGGGTCGAACGTGAAGCGGCTTTGCAGCCCCGCGGCGATGGCGACGATCATCGTCTCGCCCACCGCCCGGCTGATCGCCAGGATGTACGCCGCGGTGATCCCCGACAAGGCCGCGGGGAACAGCACCCGCGTCGCCGTCTGGAACCGCGTGGCGCCCGTGGCGTAAGCGCCTTCGCGCAACTGCATCGGCACCGATCGCATCGCGTCTTCCGACAGCGACGCGACGTAGGGGATAATCATGATCCCCATCACCAGTCCGGCTGAAAGCATGTTGAAGCCGGGCAGGTCCGTGGTGTAAACAATTAAGTTGCCATTCCATAAAGAGATTACGACGTTGAAACACCATTTGACTGCGTTGACTAGGGGGAGGATGACGAATGGAGCGATCCTTTGCAGGATCGGCGTCACGATCAGCAGCGCGAAGTAGCCGTACACCACCGTCGGCACCGCCGCCAGCAGTTCCAGAGCGGGCTTGATCCACTCGCGGATTTGCGGCTTGCAGTATTCGCTCAGCCAGATCGCGCTGACCGTCCCCGCCGGAATGGCGATCAGCAGCGCGACGGCGGTGGTGACGAGCGTGGCGACGATGAGCGACCAGATGCCGAACCGCGGCACGTCGAAGACCGGGGCCCAAAGCTTGTCGCCGAAAAAATCGCTGAAGCGCACGCGCTGCGAGACTGCCAGCAGTTCGGTGTCGCGGGTAATGGCGTCGCCGGGCTTGACCTTGATCGCGTCGATGCGGGTGAACATGGTGGCCGTCAGCCGCGTGGGCTTGCTCACGCCGTCTTCGACGACGGCGGCCTCGACCATCGGCGCGCCTTGCTCGACGGTGTCGCCGGGCGAAACGAGCAGGCGCGTGACCGTCGTCCGGCCGGCCACCGCCTCGGCCAGGTGCGGGGTGTGGTGCTGCCATGCGAAGAACGGGATCGTCTCGTAGAGCAGCACGAACACGATGCCGACGGTGATGAGGATCGACCCGAAGCCCGCGAGGCGGAGCAGGTTTTCGATGACGAATTCCGTTGCCCGCTGGCGCGAGATGCCCGCGGGGCGCTGGAAGTTCAGGGCCGGCTGTTCGTCGGCGGGCGGGGCGGCGGTCGGGGCGGCCGAGGCGGGCAACGTACTCATGCAGGGCGCTTCCATACCCCCGCCGGGCGGCGGGGTCAAAAGCCGCGGGACGCCGGTCAGGGCGCCCCGCGGGGTTGTCTTCTGGTTCCTCCCCCTCCGGGAGAGGTTAGGTGGGGGCGGCCAACAACTTGCAATAGCGGCCCGATGCCACCGGGGACACAAACCCCTCGCCCGGTACGCCGGGAGAGGGTACGGAGAGGGCCGGGGCGTCTAGGCGACTGCTTGCGACGAGGCAGCCGCCCGCCCCCACCTAACCTCCCCCGCAGGGGAGGGACCGGACAAGCGTCTCTCAAAGCCGGGGCTTACTTCAACTCGTTCGTGAAGAGTTGCTCGGTCGTCATGCCGACCTGGTCTTTGCCGCCGAACACCGAGCCGGTCTTGCCGGCGGCGACGCGGGCGCTGGCCATCTTGTAGGCCTCTTTGGGCAGCGGGACGTACTTGACGTCGCTGACGAGGTCCTCGGCGTTCTTGATGTAGAACTCGACGAACTGCTTGACCTCGGGCTTCTCCATCGACTTCTTGTTGACGTAGATGAAGATCGGCCGGGCGAGTGGGTTGTAGCTGCCGTCCTTGGTCGTCTCGACCGAGGGCATGACGGCCTTGCCTTCTTTGTTCACCACCGGGACGGCGCGGAGCTTGCCTTTGTTGGCTTCGTAGTACGCCAGGCCGAAGTAGCCGATCGCGCCTTTGTCGCTCGAGACGCCCTGCACGAGCACATTGTCGTCTTCCGAGGGCGTGTAATCCTTGCGGCTGGCCTTGCTCTTGCCGTTGACTGCTTCGGTGAAGTAATCGAACGTGCCCGAATCCGGGCCCGGGCCGAACAGCTTCAGCGCCTGCTCCGGCCAGGCCGGGTTGACCTGGTTCCAGCTCATGACCTTGCCCTCGGCGTCGGGGCCCCACATCTTCTTGAGCTCGTCGACCTTGATCTCCTTGAGAAAGTCGTTCGACGGATTGACGACGATCGTCAGGGCGTCGAAGGCGACCGGCAGTTCGATGTACTCGATGCCGTTGGTCTTGGCCTCGTCGATTTCCTTCTGCAGGATCGGGCGCGAGGCGTTGGAGATGTCGGTTTCGCCGCGGACGAACTTCTTGAAGCCGCCGCCCGTGCCGCTGATGCCGACGGTGACTTTGACTTCGCCCTTCTTTTCTTTCTGGAACTCCTCGGCCACCGCTTCGGTGATCGGGTAGACGGTCGAGCTGCCGTCGATCTTGATCATCGACGCGGCGAACGTCATCGCCCCGCCAAGGGTCGTGACGACGGCGGCGGTGAGGGCGGCGGTCCGGATGAAGCTGAGCATAACGCGATCTCCTTAAGGTGATTCCCATGCCGGCCGCTCGCAGCGGCTGACGGGGGAAACGCTAAGGCCCGATTGTTAGCGCCGCATGAGGAAGCGGTGTGGGCGGATTCAATTGTTAAGACGCGGGCGGGGGCCGGAGACGCCCATGTAATAGCGGTTGGATGCCGCCAGAGAGGCAAACCCCTCGCCCGGTACTCCGGGAGAGGGTAGGGAGAGGGCTTGGGCGTGAAGGTGCTTCCTTGCGATTAGGCGACCGCCCGCCCCCACCTAACCTCCCCCGCAGGGGGAGGAAGCGGATGGGCGTTTCGACTTGAAGGCCGCGCCGGCTAATCCGGCAGGGTCAGGCAGCGTGGGCGGACGATCGTGGCCTGGTCCGTGATCGTCACGAGGTTGAACATCGGCCGCTGGGCTTCGTCGTTGAACACGCGGTCGCTGCTCGGCCACGTCACGAGCGGGGCAAAGCAGCTCAGGCCGGCGACGATGAACAATCCTTCGTGGTACACCTGGAACGACCCGTGCACGTGCCCGCAGAAGACGCCGCGGATCCGGCCGCGGGCGGGCTTGAGGGTCTCGATCACCAGCGCGGCGTTGTCGATGAACATGAACGTGCCGCCCCAGCCCGGCGGGGGGGCGTCCAGCCACGGCGTGTCCAGCGGCACGGGGACATGGTGCATGATGACGACCATCTGCGGGCCGTCGGGCGTGCAGTGGCTTTTAAGCCATTCGATCTGCCCCGGCTCGACGTGCCCGCCGGGGTCGCGGCCGCGCGTGTCGAGCACGACGAACTTCAGCCCCCCGTGCTCGAAGGTGTAATCCAACCGCGGCGTGGGCTTGTCGCGCCGCAGCACGATGCGCTGCATGTTGTCGTTGTTGTCGTGGTTGCCGATCGCGTAGTAGACCGGCTTTCTGATCTTCGCGATCGTCTCGTTGAACAACTCGTACGCCTCGGCCTGCCCGCTGTCGGTGAGGTCGCCGTTGTGGAGCACGAAGTCGAAGTCGAACGGCAGGTCATTGATGACGTGAACCGCCCGCTGCAGGTAGGCCAGCGGCTGCTTGCCGTAGAGAGAAAAGTGGGCATCGGGTCCGACGTGGGAATCGGTCAGGTGGATGAATCGGACCATAGGTGTCCCGCCAAGATACTCGCCGCCGCCGACCCCCGCCAAAGCCGCCCGACCGGCGGCGGGCCAATGTCATCTGTTATCGGCACAAGGGCGGGCAAAAGTGTTGTGGCCGGCCATATTTGTCCGGCTTAGGGAAGCGAGCGGGGACCGGTGCATGCCTTTGGTTCCCTCTCCCGGTACTCCGGGGGAGGGCTAGGGTGGGGGCCTTGATACGGGCCTGCATCTTTTGGCCCAAGCCCTTTCCCTAACCCTCTCCCGGGGTGCCGAGAGAAGGAACCAGAACTCGCCCCCGGCGAATCGCGCGTCCTCTACCGACGGTCGCCGACGCTCAGGACGAGTGACCGCCATGTCGGCAGTTTGAACAGGCGCCCGGTGGAGTTCAGGGCCAGCGCCGGCAGTCTGTCGACGCGGACGGTTTCGCCCGTGGGGCCGCCGGCGAAGTACAAGCGGCCGTGTGATTCGAACACCCGCACCGGCAGCCGCCGCGTGCCGCCGCGCGGCTGGCGTCGGATTTCGGGGAACGGAAACGCGCTCGCCGGCGCGCCGTTGCCGAAGGCGAACGGCCCGTCGTCGGCGAGGGTCACGGCGAACCCGCCGGCGGCGTCGTAGACCTGACCGACGACCGGGCCGCCGCCGGGCGGGATCAGGGTCGGCTCCGATTTAATCAGGTTCGGCCGGACGCCGTGGGCCGCAAGCGCACCGCGAAGAGAGGCCAGCGCCGGCACCGTCCAGGTGAACGTGCCGTTGCCGTTGTGGCCGCCGTCGCCCGCGGGCGCTGGGGCGAGGTAGCTCCGGCCAAGCACGCCGTCGAAGAATCGCACGTCCGGGCCGATGCTCGTGGCGATCATCCGCAGGCCGGGCGTGGTCGTGACAAGGTGGACCCTGCGCTTGCCGAAGATCGACGCGAGCGTGGCCGCGAGATCGCCGGTGCGGTGCGATAGCGACCCGCGCGTGGAGACGGCGTAATCGCCGCCGGGCAACAGCAGCAGCGTGCTTGTGCCCGCGGCGTCGCGGAGCGTGCCGATCGCCACGCCATCGGGGCCGATCGTGGGCATGACGCCGCCGATGAGCGTCAGATTGCCCGCCGACCCGGTGTGATTCGTAGTCGCCCCCGCGCCGACATATAGCAGGCCGCCGGCCGACTGCGCCAACGGCCGCGTGAACTGCCGCACGGCAAAGGCGCCGCCGGCGTCGTTGCCGCCGCTGCCGACGCGCACCCGCCCGAGCCGCGCCGCGGCCACGCCGAACGGCGCGTTCGTCGCGCCGCCATGCACGCGGCTGAGATAGACCGTCCCGACGTCCGCGGCGGCGATGAACGACCCGGCGAACCCCGCCCGCCGGTGCCCGCGCACGTTCACCGACTCGATGCGATAGACGCCCGTCAGCGCGTCGTACGGCGCGGCGGCCGTCCCGCTGGGCAGGTAATGGAACCCGCGCTCGTCCGCCGCCACCCCGGCGACGATACTGCTGGACTGCATCGCCCCGACGTCGATCGCCCCGACGTCGCCGAGCGTGACGAGCGTCGACCCGTTGAACGCGCCGCCGACGTGCAGCCGCCCGACTGCCACCGCGTCGCCGATCGGCAGGGCGGCGATCGCGGCGCGCGTCACGTCGCCGCTGACGTTGAACCGGCTGATCACTTCGGCTTCGATCGTGGCGTCGCGCACGTCGCCGACTGTCACTTCGCCGACCGTGCGATAGAGATGCTTCCCCGTGACGATCGCCTCCGGCGCGGCCACGCTTTTGAGCGCGTCGGTCGCGTTCGTGCCGCCCCAGACAATCCGGCCGTCGCCGCCTTTGGCGGTGATGCTGAGGCGGGCCTTGCCGCGTGTGTCCTTCACCGACACATAAAGCCGCCCGTCGACGAGATTGCCGAACACCCGGCCGTGGCCGACGAGTTCGACGGTCACCCGCGTGCCGTCGCCGTCGGTGGCGACGTACGAGCCGGCCATGAGCTTGCGGGGTTCGAGCGTCTGATAAAATCGGTCGTTCACTGGACAGGTTTCTCCTGCTGCGAACATACACCACCGCCGCCCGCGCGGCCGGCGGCGGCGGTGCCGGATCCCCTCTCCTGCGGTCGATTCTTGACTCGCGCCCGGAAATCCGTACTATCCCCGGCATAACTTAATACGTGGATTTCTTATCCAGAGTGGCAGAGGGTTCAGGCCCGACGAAGCCACAGCAACCGGCGGCCCCTTGAATGGGGCGTTAGGTGCTAATTCCTGCCCGCTTCGACACCCGTCACTGGGCGTGTGCGACGAAGCGGGGGAGATAAGAAGTTGGCGCCCTGCCCCGACGTGGACATTGCAGCCGCTTCTTATCGCGAGATGAGAAGCGGTTTTTTTTGTTTGGAGAGTGGTGTTTTGGTGTTTCGGTATTTGGGTGTGTTGGACGGGCGTGCCTTGCGAAGGCTTCCCCCAAAACACCCAAACACCAAAACACCAGAACACCCAAATACAATGTCCTACGTCCTCGGTCTCAAGTGTAAAGAATGCGGCCACCGCACGACCGCGTTGCCTGTGCATGTGTGCGAACAGTGCTTCGGCCCGTACGAGGTGGAGTACGACTACGCGGCGATGAAAGGCCGCGTCACGCGCGCGTCGATCGCGGCGGGGCCGCAGTCGCTTTGGCGGTACAAGGATTTGCTGCCGGTGAACACGCCGGTGACGGGGTTCCACAGCGGCATGACGCCCCTGCGCCGCGCCGACCGCTTGGCGAAGGAACTCGGCTGCCGCGAGTTATGGATCAAGGACGACTCGTGCAACTACCCGACGTACAGCTACAAAGAGCGCGTCGTCAGCGTCGCCATCAGCAAGGCCGTTGAGTTCGGGTTCGACACCGTCGGCTGCGCCAGCACCGGCAACCTCGCCAACTCCACCGCCGCTCACGCCGCGATCGCGGGAATCAAGTGTTACGTCATGATCCCGCACGACTTGGAGACGGGCAAAGTCCTGGGATCGCTCGTGTTCGGGCCGAACATGGTCCGCATCAAGGGCAACTACGACGACGTCAACCGCCTCTGCACCGAGATCGCCGACAAATACGGCTGGGCCATCGTCAACGTCAATTTGCGGCCGTACTACACCGAAGGCGCCAAGACGTTCGGTTTTGAAATCGCCGAGCAGCTCGGCTGGCGCCTGCCGCAGCACACGATCTCGCCGGTCGCCGGTGGGACGATTTTGCCGAAAATTTACAAGGCGTACCAAGAGCTGATCGAACTCGGCCTGGTAGAGAATACGAGCCACAGGATGTACGGCGCGCAGGCCGCCGGCTGCAACCCGGTGACGACCGCCATCCACAAGGGCGAGGACATCATCGTGCCGCAGAAGCCCAAGACGATCGCCAAGAGCATCGCCATCGGCAACCCTGCCGACGGGTACTACGTCTGGCACGCGGTGAAGGACTCGGGCGGGTGGGGCGAAAGCGCCACCGACGACGAGATCGTCTCGGCCATCCGCCTGCTGGCGCGCACCGAAGGCATCTGGACCGAGCCGGCCGGCGGCACGACGCTGGCGTGCACGATCAAGCTGCTGCAGCAGGGGCGCATCAACCGCGACGAATCGATCGTCGTCTGCATCACCGGCAACGGTTTGAAGACCACCGAAGTCGTCGCCGACGCATTGCCCTACCCGCGCGTGATCAACGCCAAACTGACGGAGTTCGACGACCTCGTCGCCGAGAACGAAGCGGCGGCAAAATCCCCCGCCGCGGAGCCGGCGCTGGCGACGGTGTGACAAGCGCGTCGGCATCGAGCGAGTCAGGGCGAGCCGTAGCACGGGCGCTCTTCCGACGCGAACCGTGGGGCGGGCGTCCCGCCCGCCTGAAAATTGGCTTGCCATCGCATGGGCAAGACGGCCAATCAGACGTCACGCACGCCTGGTCAGCCCATGTGTTTTCCCGTGCGGTCTCATGGGCGGATCGTCGCAGTACCGGCCGCAACATTCGCTGCCGAGCTTGCTTGCCAGCGGCGTACGGCAGGCGCCGCGCGTACATGGCCTATGCGGGCGGGACGCCCGCGCCACGCGTACAATGGCCGCGGAGGATCGCACTGATGAAATCGATTATCCCATTCCTGCTCACGGCATTGTGCCTCGCCGCCGTCGCCTTGGCGCAAACGACCAAGCCCGCCCGCCCCCTCAAGCCCGAGCGGCCGGTGAAGCCAGAGCGACCCGACCGACCGGAGCGGCCTGAAAAACCCGACACCAGCGACAAGGCCGACAAGCCCGTCAGGCCCACCAAGGCCGACGCGGCGATCCCCGCCGACGTGCAGACAGCCGTGACGGCACTGGGCAAGGAGATGGAGGCGGCCCTGAAGTCGCCCGACGCGCCGTTGCGCACCGAGGCCGACTACTTCAAGAGCGTTCCCCTCACGCTCGACCAGGCGAAGCTGCTCGATCTGCTCGGCAAGCGCCTGCACTCCGACGCCCGGGCCGACGCGTACGTCAAGTGGCAACTGCTCGGCGGCCTTGGCGCGACGTTCGACGAAAAGTCGGCGGCCAAAGCGGTGCAAATCTACGGCCGGCTCGGCGCCCCGCCCACGCGGCCCGGCGGAACGCCGGCGGACCAGACGCCGCTGAAGCAGCTCGTCAGCCGCCTCGACGCCGACAATCTCGACAAGGCCAACGAGCAGTGGCGCAAGAAGCTCGCCGATTTCGACCGCCTCAACGGCCCGGCCCTGCGCTACCGCGACGTCTTGTACAACCGCCTGCCCAAGAGCGGCCAGGTCATCCGCGCCGGATTGCAGGACGCCGAAGAGCGCATGCAGGCCGGCCACCCTTCGCGGGCATTCATCAAGCAGGTGACCAGCGACGCCGTTACCGTCGCGGCCAATCTCAGCCCCGCGGCGGTGAACAATCTCGCCGGGCTGCTGCGTCCCTACGCCGGCCGACAGATCGGCGAAGCGCTCGACGAGATCCAACTCGACGACAACAAGCGCGGCAGGTGGAAGACCGAGAAGCTCGAGTTCGAGCGAAAGATGTTCGAAGACGCCGACGAATCGCTCGTCCGTATTTCCCGGACGCGCTGACGCCGCTCTGCGCGAGCGAATGAATCAGACTAAGTCAGACCCAAAGAATAAATAACCATTTCAGGAAAGTGACCGCCATGCCCGTGAAAATCCGCATCCCCGCCCCGCTCCGCAGCTTCACCAACAACGCCGACATCGTCAGCACCGAAGGCGGCACGATCGCCGCGGTCCTCGCCGACCTCAAGACCAAGGCCCCCGGCATCGAAACCCGCTTGTTCAAAGGCGACACCGGCACGCTCAACCGATTCGTGAACATCTACGTCAGCGAAGAAGACATCCGGTTTTTGCAGAACCTCGACACCCCGGTGAAGGACGGCGACGAGGTGAGCATCGTCGCGGCAATCGCGGGCGGGTGAGGAACAACCGATGCCGCAAATCGTCATCATCGCCGGGCCGAACGGGGCGGGGAAAACGACTGCGTCGAAAAAGGTGCTTGGCATGCACCTCGGCATCGGCCAGTTCGTCAACGCCGACATCATCGCGTCCGGCCTTGCTGGCTTCGATCCGACGAGCGCGGCGATCGAGGCCGGCGGCATCATGCTCGAGCGACTGTACCGATTGGCGGACGAGCACGCCGATTTCGCTTTCGAAACCACCTTGGCGAGCCGCACGCTGCGACCTTGGCTTGCCAAGCTAGTCGCCGACGCCGGCTACAGTGTTGCCTTGTATTATTTTTGGTTGCCCAGTGCCGACCTATCCGTCGAACGGGTTGCCACGCGGGTTCGCCGGGGGGGCCATCATGTGCCGGAAGAAACGGTGCGACGCCGCTACGATCGCGGCCTTCGCAACTTCTTTTCGCTTTATCGACCGATCGCCACGCGCTGGCGTTTCGTGGACTCTTCCCATCCCGGTGGCACGCGCACGATCGCGGAAGGTAGAGGAACAGGGCAAATCATCGTTCGCGACGAGCCGATTTGGAGTAAGATCAGGGCAGCATATGACGAAACGCACGAAGAACGTCGAGGGAATTGAAGCCCGCTTGGATGACTCGGTCGGGATCGACGAGGCCCTCCGCCAAGGTGTGGCCGACGCCGTTCGCGAACATTACCTCGCCGGCGTGCCGATCGCGGTGTGGCGGGACAATCGGGTGGTGCTCCTGTCGCCCGAGGAGATGGAACGCGAAGGCCTCGTCACGCCGTTCCGGGCGAAGGGCGCGTCGTGAAAGCCTCCCGCCGATTCTGGTTCACCTTCCCCACCCGCACGCAGGTCGAGCGGCCGATCATCTGGGAGATGAGCCGCAAGTATCCCGACGTCGTCTTCGACATCCGCCAGGCGAGCGTGCAGAACGAGATCGGCATCATGGCCGTGCTGCTCGAAGGCGAGCCGGAGCAGATCGCCGCGGCCGTCAAATTCTGCCAGACAGCGGGGCTGCAGGTGGACCCGATTGAGAAGAGTGTGATTGAAGGCTA
>DASVSS010000261.1:0-3920 GCA_036387945.1 Tepidisphaeraceae bacterium
GTCGGTGTCATCTGTTCTTACCGCTATTGGCGCCGCGGCCGAGTCATCTGAACCGTTCGCGTCTCCGGCGGCCAGGCGGATAGGAGCCGGCGTCGCTTTATCGCGGCTCAGTAGCCATCGCGTCTCCTGCCTGCGTAACACGATCGAAGCACTCGAAGCTCGCCCGTCCATTTTCATCCGCATCCGGTGTGATAGGCCTGTGTGCCTGTCGTTTGCTCTCCTAGGCATGCGCCCGCCGACGGCGAATGTTTTGCTACCTGCATCCCCTCCGGCCCTCATACCCGCCCTTGCAGGGCCGCCATGCGGCCATTCGCCAGCGGCTTGCGCGTGCGCATGAGTTCGATGAATGCATCGAACAAGTACGCCGCATCGTGCGGACCGGGGCTGGCCTCGGGGTGGTATTGCACGCTGAACATCGGAAGCGTCGCGTGGCGGAAGCCGGCGACCGTCGCGTCGTTGAGATTGACGTGCGTCACCACGCCGCCGTTGCGTTCGAGGCTTTTCTGCTCGACGGCAAAGCCGTGGTTCTGGGAGGTAATTTCCACGCGGCCGGTGTCGAGATTTATCACCGGCTGGTTGCCGCCGCGGTGGCCGAACTTCAGTTTGTAGGTCGTCGCCCCGATCGCGCGGGCGAGCAGCTGGTGGCCGAGACAGATGCCGAAGACCGGCAGGTCGTTCATCACGCCGCGGATCGGGCGGACCGCGTAATCAAGGGCGGCGGGATCGCCGGGGCCGTTGCTGACGAACAGGCCGTCGGGCTTGTGCTTGAGCACCTCCGCGGCGTCGGCATCGGGCGGCAGGACAGTCACCCTTACGCCCCGCTCGGCGAGGTGGCGAAGGATGTTCTGCTTAGCGCCGCAGTCGAGCGCCACGACGTGCAGGCCTTCGCCGCTTAGCGGCGTGCCGTGCTTCCATTCGCCGGCGTGGGGCTCGGTCCATTCGTAAGCGCACGGCGGCTTCACCGCCTGCACCCAGTCCGCGCCGGCCATCGACGCCGCGCTGCGCGCCCGGGCGACGAGGGCGGTGTCGTCGGCCTGCAGCGTCGACAGAATGCCCCGCATCGAGCCGGTGATGCGCAGCCGCCGCGTGAGTGCGCGCGTGTCGATGCCCGCGATGCCGATGACGTTGTTGCGCTGAAGGTAATCGTGCAGCGACTCGGTCGCGCGGTAGTTGCTGTACACCGGCGACAGTTCACGAATGACCAGGCCGCTCACGTGCGGCCGCTTGCTCTCGACGTCCTCGGCGTTGATGCCGTAGTTGCCGATGAGCGGGTACGTCATCGTGACGATCTGGCCCTTATACGAAGGATCGGTCAGGATTTCCTGGTAGCCGGTCATCGAGGTGTTGAAGACGACTTCGCCCTCGGATTCACCGTGATGCCCGAAGGCCTGGCCGGTAAAGACGCTGCCGTCTTCGAGCGCTAGTTTTGCAGTCCGCGGTTGGTCGCTCATGGGCGGCCGATCATAGCGACCCGGCGGTCGGCTTTATAGCCGCGGGGCGGATCGTGACGCTATGTCAGCCGAATCTTGCCCTATTCACGCACGATCGCCGGCTCGATCCAGTTGAGGCGGTCCTGCACGTCGTAGTTGTTTCCGAAGTCGACTTCGAGCGTCAGCGTCTTGGCCCCGCGCAGGTCTGCCTGGATCACTGGCGAAAGAATGCCGCTGCGCAGCGACTTCTGCTCGTGCACGGTTTTCCCGTCGACGAGCACGCGCACGTCGACGTCGGCATACGGCAGCTCGTTGTCGACCGCGTATTGCGTGCGGAACGAGCGGTCGGCGGGCTCGATGGCATAGGTGATCCGGGAGTGGCTGTGTACGCCGATCCCGCGCTCATACGTCGCCCCGCCGGCGCGGATCAGCCCGCCGGTGACGTTGCGGCCGATGCGGTGCTGGTGGGCGGGACCGAAAAACGCCGTCGCGACGGCTTCTAGCGGCGTGCGATCCGTGAGCCACCGCACCCGGCCGCCGGTGTGCTCGATCGCCACGACCGACTCCAGCGACACGTTCCGCTCACCGCCCCCGCCGGCGGGCGAGACGCGCAGGATCTGGCCCGATACTTCCGACGCGCTGCCGAGTTGCACGTCCGCGCACGGCAGCACGACGCCGTTCACCAGCCGCACGGTGAAGCCGGCCGCCTGACGGGCCGGGCGGCCTTGTGCGGGGGGCGCGAAGATCACGCGCACAATCACGTCGCCGGAGAGCACGACCGGGTCGCCGGCGGCGGGGGTGATGGTGAAGCCTTTGTCGTCGACGGCGGTGATCGTGCCGCGCACGGTGTCGCCGTTTTTGAGCAGGATCTCGTCTTCGGCCACGGGGGCGCGCAAGGGCGCGTCGTCGAGCGGCCCGCGCAGGACGCCGAGCACCCGGTCCAGCGGCACTTCGACGGGCCCGATCTGGTCGACGTCCCACCTGATCTTCGATCCCTCGAGCCCGCTCTGCCGCCCCACGAGCCGGCCGCCGTCGATCGTCCACAGGACGAACCCGCTCACCGCGCCCACGCTGGCGTCTCTGGTCACTTCAACGACGTCGGAGAGCGGGAAGTCGGTGAACTGCGAATCCTGGTGCGTGCCGCGAACCTTGCCGTCCTTGATGGACGACAACAGGGCGACGTTCTTCTCGCGGAAGTCGCTTGTCTTGACCGTCCACCCGTCGGCAGCGTAGCCGGCGCGTGCGGCGCACAGCGTGGCAACCAGTGACACGATGCGGACAACGCTTCGCCGCCGCCGATCGCGCCGCGCACGGCCGGCAACGGGCAATAGAAAACGAAGGGTTTGCGTCACGATCCCGGCCCCTTCCCCGAGTAGACCGGCAGGTAGCGGTTGGGCATCTGCAGCACGAGCAGCGCCATCGCGGTAGCGTACTCGTCATTCTGGTCGCCGCTCCACAGGCCGGTGGTCTTGCTCTGGCGGTCGATCAGTTGCTTGCGGATGGCGGGGTACCAGTTCGTCCAGTTCGATCCGCCCGCCAGAAACATCGCCTGCACGGCGTAGTACTGGGCGTAATAGTAGTGGCCCTCGACGTCGCCGCCGCGGGCGTTGCCGGGGCGGTACTTCAGCATGTACTTCAGCGCGCTGTCGATTTCCTTGCCCTGCGAAATGCCCGCGTAATACAGCGACGCCAGCCCCGCCGCCGTGCGGCCGAAGCCGCTGCCGCCCGTGCCGCCGAACCCGTTCTGCCCAGCCTGGTAGCTGAAGCCGCCGTCGGCGTTCTGGCACTTGCGGACGTAATCGATCGCGCGGTCGATGACTTCCTTCTCGACCTTGATCCCCGCGTCGCGCGAAGCGCGCAGGGCCATGATCTGGCAGATCGTGACCGAAAGGTCCGCGTCCTGCGGCGAAGGCTGGTACCGCCAGCCGCCTTCGACGTTCTGCGATTTCTGGATGAGCTTGACGGCCTTTTGCAGCTTTTCCTTCACCCGCTCGTCGCCGGTCATGCCGTACACTTCGGCAAGGAAAAGTGTGGCAAAGCCGTGGCCGTACATCGGGGGACTGTAGTTATCGCTGGCGATCAGCCCCGACTCCTGCGCGCTGGCAAGCACGAACGACAGCGCTTTTTCCACCTGCGGCCCGTACCGCCCGCGGCCGGGCAGGTTGCCCGACTGCATGAACGCCATCGCGCACAGCGACGTGATGCCGGCATGGCGCTGCTCGCGGCTGCCAAAGCTGCCGTCGCGTGCCTGCTTGCCCGCCAGCGCCGCCAATCCACGCTCGACGGCCCGCTGCTGATCAGCGGTGATCTCCGTGCCCTGCAGCGGGTGGGCTGCGGGTTCTGCCGCTGCGGGCTGAGCCCGCAGCGTGGCGGGCAGCAGCGCGGCGAGGGCGAGGGCGACGATGGCTTTGGGATGCGTCATGCGTTGAAGTCCGCTGCAATCGGGATACCGGGTCGATCGTTTCCAGTTCGCTGCGCCGCAGCGGCGGC
>DASVSS010000262.1:0-11765 GCA_036387945.1 Tepidisphaeraceae bacterium
ATCATCAGCTCCACGAGCGTGAAGGCGCGGCGGGAATGTTGGAATCGCATCGGCATAAAACGCTTGTCCCCGGGGCCGGCTTGGCCCGGTTGGTCACATCACATCAGCCCGGATACGGGATCGCCACTTCGATCGGCCGGCAGCTCTGCACGAGCGGCGGGCCGTCATAAACGCCATTGACACGCCCGCGGCCCACGAGCCAGCCGTTTGCGCCGGTGAGGTCGACGGTGCCGAAGATTTCAAACCCCGGCGCGACTTCGTACTGGTTCGGGCCCACGAGGTTGCCGAGCTTGATGACCGGCGACTGACTTGCCAGCGGGACGGCCAAATCCGTCGACCCGCTGCGGGCGATGAACGCCCCTTCGCAGACCGCATCGGCGTCGGCGGCGGGGAGGACGCTTTTGATCGTGATCAGGTCCGGGTCGTTCCCGGGGGTGATGTCGTAGTCGAAGGTGATTTCCTTCGGGGCGAAATCCGAATCGACCTGCGTGAACGTGGCGGTGTTGCGGCTGATGAGCGTGAAGACGTAAAACACCGCGCGGCTGGGCGCGTCGGTCGGGGCGGCGGCGGGCGGGGTGCGCTGGTAGACCGCCGTCCACCCGTAGTGGGGGTCGGCGGCATCGATCTGGTCGCCGCGGATGCGGTTCCACAGCGTCGGCGGGTCGGTGAGGGTGTCGACTTCCATTCCGGTCGTGGTCGGCAGCCACGCCGTGGCCGGCGCCCGCACCGATACAAGCGCGTCGAGCGACCGCGCCGCCCCGCGCTCGACCTGCCCCGACGCCGCGGCGTCGATCGTCGCCCGCTGCTCGCCAATGGCGACCGGGAAGACCGACGCAATGATGATCATCCCCAGCCCCAGGATCACCGTAGCGAACATCAACTCAATGAACGTCAGCCCGCGACAGGCGCGGCTACAAGGTGAAAGAATCTGATTGCCTCGATCCGCCATTGCTGCATCCTGCCTCTTCACCCAAACACCAAAACACCAAACATCAAACACCCAAGCGAACACCTATTGCGCCTGCACCAACTCCCCCGACTGCGTTCCCACGGTCAGTTGCGTGGCGTTGTTTTCGATCCAGCCGCGGAGGGCGGTGATGTCGTTGCGATCGACGGTGACGTCGGCGTCGTTGTAGGCGGCGACGCCCATGGCCGTGACGCGGTCGCCGCCGATGGGCAATTCGTCGTACTGCCCGGTGGTGGCGTTGTACGGCTGGCCAAGGGCTTCGAGCAGCTTTTCGCCGCCGTCCTTGGCCGGGTCGCTGTCGTTGACGATGCCCCACTGGATCACCGACAAACGGCCCTGCTTGTCGAACACGACGATGCCCGGGCGGTCGTAGGTCGTGCCGACCTGCTTGATGACCGCCACCCGCACGCCGCGGGGAAGCATCTGGGCCTCGGAATCCAGCAGCACCGGCGTGACGTTGCCTTCGCGCTTGGCGACCCAGAACGCATTGTCGAACGGCGCCTTCGTCAGCGGCGGCGCGCCGGGCTTGTTGCCGGTGGCGCCGGTCGAGGCTTGAACGGCCTCGAACATCTTCACCACCGGACGGTTAGTGAACGGCGCCGGCAGGTTCGGGTCGGGCAACTGCGAGAAGTAGCGGTCCGGCCCGGGCGGGTCGGCCGGGGCGGTGGGCTTGATGTAATAACTGCCGCCGATCTGCCAGTGAGCGTAACGATCGGGGGGCACGAGCGTGGTGAGTTCCACGAGCTGCATGGCGTCGCGGTCGTCGTCCTTGAGGGGATAAAACAAGACCCCGACGTAAGTATCGGCCGAGGTGTTGAGCGACAGCGTGCGGGCGCGGCTGAGCATTGCCGAGACCATGTTCACGCCGCTTTCGGTGCTGCGGGCGGCGGTGATGTAGTTGAACACCGGCAGCGCGATCACGAGCAGGATCACCAGGATCGACATCACCACGAGCAACTCGATGAGGGTGAAGGCGCGGGCGGGATTAGGTCGGATGAAACGCATGGGATTACAGCCCGTCGGTGAGTGCCGGATAGGTCGCGTTAGTTGTCAAACGAGTAGAGGTTGTCGTCCTGTGTGTCGTAGAAGCCGTCGGGGCCGGGGCTCATCCAGAAGCCGCGGCCGTCGGGGGCGCGGATGGCATTGAAGGCCTGGGTGACGGCGTGCTGCGTGTTCGGATCACCCGAGACGTAGCCGTTGCGGGCGGCGCCTTCGCCGTACTGCACGCCGCGCAAACCGCTGCCGGGGACGAACATCAACGGGTGGCCCCAGGCGTCGATGATCAGGTCATACCCGCGGTTGTCCGGCGGCGTCTTGGCCAGGTCGGCGGTGGTCGGGGGCATGTGGACGATCTGCGATTCACGCAGCGTCGACCAGGTCGCCTTGGCCTCGGGACTGCTACGCAGGCGACGGATGGTGAACATCGTCTCGTTCAGCTGCCAGAAATCACGCCATTTCAGGTCCGCGCTGCCGATGTTCCGTGAACTTTCGACCGCGGTCGTGGGCGCGTCCATTGGCACGACGGGACCGGGCTTGGTGGTCGTGGGCGGGCCGGCGACGGTGATCGTCTTCGGCGAACGGTGCGGGACGTTGAAGAAATCGATCGACGACAGATAGACCATATCGGCCGGCGTCGGCGAGGGCGGCGCGGTGTTGATGACGACCGGCGGCTGGTTGAAGGTATCGCCGTTGAATTGCCACGTCGTCGGGCGCAAACGCAGATAAAAATCCGTACTCGTGCCGGCGTCGGAGGTGACGTTGTTGCCACCGGCGCGGGCCTGGTTGACATAGTTGTTGAACAGCGTGCGCGCCACTTCCATGGCCGCCCGGGTGTTGCGCTGGTCCTGGCTTCGGCGAATGGCGCCGAAGCCGACGAACAGGATGCCGCTGAGCACGCCGATGATCGCGATCACGATCAGCAGCTCGATGAGCGTGAAGCCCGGCGCAGAGCCGGGGCGGGCGGTGGAAGATCGTCGCGGCATGTTCGGGTTCCTCGTCCGGGGCATTATTCGCGGTGTCCAGTGACGGTCGGCCGCGTTGCCGGGGGAATCACCGCCGCCGGGCCGGGCTCGAGGTCGTAGCCGTACTGGTCGTCGGCGAGCGTGAAATACCGGCAATCCGGCCCGGCACTGAGGAAAAACGGCTTGAACCGCGGCGCCATCCCCAGCGACGGGTGGGCGCCGTTGATGAGCACGATGGGCATGCCCCAAGGGTCGAAATAGGCCTTGTTCTCCAGCCCCATTCCCTGCGACCACGCCTCGGCGTTCTGGCGGGCAAGAACACGGACGGCCTCGGGCAAACGCACTTCGTCGTCAACACTCAGCCCGGCGGCGAACATCGGCAGGTTGGGGGGAACGCCCTTCTCGGCCAAGAGGGTGTTGAGCGTGATCAATTGCTCGCGCATGGCCGCGAGGCTCGCGCTGCGGCGGACGTAACGCGCCAAGCTGACCGACAGCCCGAGCACGACGATGAGGGCCGCGCACGCGGTCAGCAGTTCCAGCAGGGTGAAGCCCCGCCGCCGGGGCGTCGGAGTCGGCCGCGTCATTGGCCGAAGTTCGTGTAGAGCACGTCGTCGGGGGTTTTGCCCGCGACCGCCCCGTAGCGGCCGTCAAGCCCGGGCGACCAGAGGAGATACGGCGCATCGACCGCGGGCTTCTCGGTCGCGCCGAGCCGGCCGTCGTTGTCAACGTCACCGAGGAGTTTTTGCGTGCGGGCGATGAGGGCGTTGTCGTCGGTCTCGCCGACCTGCCGGGCGATGCCGCGGAATGTCGTCAGTTCTGGGTTGGGGAGGTTCGGATTACCGATCACGCAGTTGAGATCGAAGTAATAGACCGCCCCTGCCGGCGGCGTCATGGGCGGGGCGGGCTTTTGCGCCGCGAAATAGGTGTTGGCGTTGTTGAACCGCGGCTTGGCGGGCAGCGCGGGGCAATAGAAGATCGGCTTGTCCGTGCGATCGGCGACCATGAGACGCCCGTAATCGGCGGGGACGAATTCAGTGCCGATCGCGGACATTTCCGACGTGCCGTCGCCGACGGGCACGGCATAGCCGAAGCGGAAGTTGTCGACCGACAGGTACGGCCCGAACACCTTGCCGGTCGTGCCCATCTTGAAGCCGGCACCGTCGTAGTTGTCGAACAGATCCGTATTCGACCCCAGCGCCGGGGCCGGGCCGAATAGCGCCCGGCAGAGGGCGAACGCGCCGGTGTCGGGGATGTTGGCGTTGGCGAGATCGATTTGCGGGTAAAAGCCGAAATCCTGCTTGTACGCCTCCAGGCCCGTCGAGATCATCTGCAACTGATAGAAGATCGCGGTGCGTTTGGCGCTGTTGCGCGCCCGCATCACCGCCGGCAGCGCCAGGCTCATCAGCACCGCCCCGATGCCCAGCGCCACGAGCAATTGAATGAGCGTGAAGCCGCGTGAACGCTGGGAAGAACAAGAGGGCAGAGCCATAACGGGCCTTGTTTGGCGGATCGGGGTTCGCGGGACCAGGCAGGGCCGTTGATTCATTGTCGTCAATTCATCTTCGGCGTGCCGAAGTTGGTGATGTCGTCGACCGTGCCGAATTTCTTGTCCACGCCGGCACTGATGAGCAGGAAGCGGTTTGCCTGGCGCGTCTGTCCGGGCAGGGTGTCGCTGGCGACGTAGTTGGTCGGGTAGTCCGACGTCCCGGTGTAGAGCGTCGTTTCGTTGATAAGGGCGTTGTAGGCCGCGACGGTCTGGTCGCCCTTCTTGGCCCGGACGTAGAGGACGGGCCCTTCGAAGGCGTCGACGAATTCGGGGATCGGCGTGTCGTTGACGAAATGCTTTGCCGTCGCCGCCGAGTCGCTGCGCGAGCTGCTCGTGGCCATCAGGTCTTTCATGTGCCCCTGGTTCTTCAGCCCCAGGCCCACATGGCCGCGGCCGATGTCGTCGGGGCTGTAGGTGAAGCCGCTGACCGTGAACGGCGGCGTGGCGCTGCGGGCGACATTGATCCCCCCGGCGAGGCACAGCAACAGTTCTTCGCTGCGCGTGGGCTTGAGCGTCCCGGTCGGCCCGGTGAGGGTCTGCGTGCCGATCTGGTTCCAGGTGCCATTGGACGCGCGGTCGATCTCACTCTCGAACGGCCCCGGCCAGTTGCGCTGGTCGACTTCGTATTGCGAGATCGCCGCGTCGATGGCGGCGATAAGCTGCTGGGTGGCGCTGACCCGCGCCTGCCGCCGCATGCTGCTGGCGACGGGCACGAGGATGCCCACCAGCACCACGATGATGCCGATGACGACGAGCAGTTCGAGCAGCGTGAACGCCTCTCGCCTGGCGATTGCCGACCTCTGATTGCCGATTGCCGATTTCAACGCTTCCTCCGCTGTACGACCGCGATTCCCTCGCAGGGCCGTTTGCGGACTGACAATCGGCGGACGCCAATTGGCAATCGGCAGTCGGCCTACTTCTTGTTGTTGCCGCCCGACATGCCTTGGATGAGGCTGACCATCGGCATGAACAGGGCGATGACGATGAAGCCCACGATCACGCCGAGGACGACGACCATGACCGGCTCGAGGATGCTGATGAGCGAGCCCACGAGCACGTCGACGTCGCTGTCGTAGTTGTCGGCGATTTTGATCAGCATCTTGTCGAGGTCGCCGGTCTCTTCGCCGACGTCGACCATGTTGACGACGATCGCGTCGCAGACCTTGGTCGCCCGCAGGGGGTCGGCCATGGATTCGCCTTCGCGGATGGCGTCGTGGACCTTCGCCAGGGCGCGGGCGTAGACCTCGTTGCCGCTGGTTTCTTTGGTGATGTTGATGGCGTCGAGAATGGGCACGCCGGCGCTGATGAGCGTGCCGAGCGTGCGCGTGAAGCGGGCGATGGACGACTTGCCGATGATCGCCCCGATGATGGGGATGTTAATCAGGAACATGTCGCTGTAGTAGCGGCCGCCGTCACTCATGCGGATGAGCTTCCACAATCCGACGAACACGACGGGGCTGAAGATGATGTACGCCCAGCCGTAGTCGTTGGCCATCCAGTCGCTGAAATCGACGAGGATCTGGGTGACGGTGGGGAGCTTGAGATTGAAATCGCGGAAGATTTCGGCGAATTTCGGGATCACGAAGATCATGATCATCGACACGATGGCCACGGCGATGGTGATGACCACCGCCGGGTAGATCATGGCGCCGATGACCTTCTTCTTCAGCCGGGCGGCTTTTTCCATGAAGTCGGCGAGGCGGGCGAGGATGATGTCGAGCACGCCGCCCATTTCGCCGGCGTGGATCATGTTGACGTAAAGCTTGTCGAACGCCTTGGGATAGCCGGCCATCGCTTCGCTCAGGCTGCCGCCGCCTTCGACGTCGTCGGCGACGCCGCCGATAATGGCCTTGAACAGACCGGGCTTCTGCTGGCTTTCGAGGATCTGCAGGCTGCGCAGGATCGGCAGGCCGGCGTCCTGGAGGGTGCTGAGCTGGCGGGTGAACGTCACGAGCTGCTTGCGCGGCACTCCGCCGATGGCGAACGGCAGCTTCTTGCGCTGCTGCATCGGCGTTTCTTCGGCGGCGGCGGCCTTCTTGACCGTCTTCTTGCCCGCCTTTTCCTTCACTTTCGTGGGGTAGTACCCCTTTTCGCGGATCTTCTTGATCGCTTCTTCAGAAGAGCCGGCATCGACTTCGTCGCGCACTTCCTGGCCCGACGAGTTCATCGCTTCGTAAGTAAATGTCGCCATCGCAACGTCCGCCTTGTAGGTACGCCTTTGCATTGTACGGCGTGTCCACCACGCCCGCACGGGGGATTCATACTCCGCGGGCGGGTGCGGGGTTCGGCGGGGGATCGGAGGGGAGGTAGCAGGTGCAAGACAGGCGGGCCACAGAGGCACAGAGGCACAGAGGGCACAGAGAAAAGGCCACGCAAAAGCCGAGGCATGGAGAAAGGCGCGTGGGACGGACAAGACGCCCGTTCTACATGCTTTGAGAGGGCGGCATCCGTAGACCGTAGGGTAAGCGTCCCGCCCGCCTGAGATAAATCAACAGCAGGCAGGCGGGACGCCCATCCCAGGCGCGATCATGGTTCTCTGTTTCCTCCGCGTCTCCGTGTTCATTTTCTCCGCGGGTTGCCTAGGCGGCCGACGTTATGATTTCTTCATGCTGCGGCATCGCTGCGGCGGTATCAGCATTGCCCTCGCCGGTCTTACCGGACGACGACTTTGCCGGTCGTGCGGATCGGGAAGAGATTGGGCCGAAAAACAGGGCCCTGCAAGCATGCCTCCGGCGAAATCGCCTTGCATGAGGGGCTGGTGTTTTGGATGAACTTCAACATGAAGTCTGTCCGTAACGACAACATCGCCCTTGACACGCGTGACTCTGACGCCCGGGCCGCCGGCGACCGGGCCATCGACAACGCCTGCCTCGAGACGCTCGAAGGCCGGCAGCTGCTCTCGGCCGTCAGCTTCGACAGCGGCGTGCTGAACGTCACCGGCCTGGCCAAGCAGGCGAACTGGATGACGCTCAAGACCAGCGGCGCCAACCTCAACGTCGCCGTCAACGGCCAGGCCAGCACCTACAACCTCGCGGGCGTGAAATCGATCCGCATCACCGGCGGCGAACAGAACGACTACGTCGAAGTGCAAAGCGGGATCAAGATCCCCGTCAGCGTCGCCACCGGGGCTGGGAACGACAAAATCCTGACCGCCGCCGGGAACGACACCATCGACGCCGGGGCCGGCAACGACACCGTCGTCGCCTCGGCCGGCAACGACCGGATCAGCGCAAACGCCGGTAATGACAATGTTTATGCCGGCGAAGGCGACGACCACGTCGACGGCGGCGCAGGGACCGACCTTCTTTACGGCGACAACGGCAATGACACCTTCACCGGCGTCGACGGCGGTGATCGCATCGTCGGCGGCTACGGCCGCGACGTCATCTCCCCCAGCACCCCGGTCGATCCCAACGACGAAGAAGACGGCGCCCCCGACGGCCAGGGCGCCCGCGTCAGCGGCTTCACGCTCATCAACGCCGAGACCAACCAGGTCGTCCCCGGCTTCAGCCAGCTCGACAGCGGCGACGTGCTCGATCTTTCGAAGCTGCCGGCGAAGCTGACGATCCGCGCCAACGTCGAAGGCGGCGCGGCGAGCGTGCGCTTCGATTACGACGCCCACAAAGGGTACCGCACCGAGAACGCCGCCCCGTACGCTCTGGCGAGCGATTCCGGCGGCAAGTTCCACGCGATGAATTTTTCGCTCGGCTCGCACTCTCTGCAGGCCAGCGCCCTCGACAACGGTCAGATCATCAGCAGCGCGGGCGTGAAGTTCACCGTCATCCGCTCGGGCGCTTCGACGCCTGCCCCGACGCCCCTGCCGACGCCCGCCCCTGCGCCCAAGCCCGCTCCCGCTCCGGCCCCCACTCCGGCCCCCGCGCCCACGCCGCAGCCGACGCCGGGCGAAGCGCCTACCACACCGACCGGCATCAACCCCGTCAAAACCCCGGCGAAGGATCTCGACGCCGCGGCCGCCCGGCCGGAGGCGCACATCACTGCCATCAGCACCACGATCCCCGCCGGCACGGCCGTGCACGTCGACGCGATCGCCAGCAAGCTCAACCGTGGCGACTGGCACGAAGGGCAGTACTTCTGGGACTTCGGCGACACCGCCGGGGCGCACAACAAGCTCAAGGGCTTCAACGCCGCCCACGTCTACGACAAGGCCGGCTCGTACACCGTCACGCTCACGGTGATGAACAAGGCCGGCAAAAGTGACAGCGTGACGATCCGCGTGAACGTCACCCCCGCCAATCGCCGCGTGATCTACGTCAGCAACGACGGCAGCGACAGCAACAACGGCCTCAGCGCCAACACCCCCGTGCGGTCATTCGCCAAAGCCGCCGGCCTGCTCGACAGCAACACCGAAATCCTCTTCAAGCGCGGCGACACGTTCAACGCCAACAGCAGCATGTGGATCGGCGGGCAGAACATCGTCCTGGGCGCGTACGGCATGGGCGACCGGCCGACGATCCTGTGGAACGGGGCGCGCGACAGCAGCGTGATCTTCGCCAGCACCGGAGCGGCCAAGAACGTGACCGTGCAGGATTTGTCGATCGATTCGGTCTTCGACGACGACACCAACGACGCCGGCACGCCCCTGGCGATGCGGCCGACCGGCAGCAACATCACGATGCGCCGCGTCGAACTGCTTAACCTCATGTACGGCATGAACCTCAACCAGCAGCCCGACGGCGTGCTGATGCAGGACAGCAGCGCCCCGCTCGAGCGCGGCCTGCGCAAGTACCTCGCCTGGGTCGAAGGCGAGCACGTCACGATCGTCGGCAACACCGCCGCCAACAGCACGCGAGAGCACATCGTGCGCGTCAACCTGGCCAGCAAGGTCAACGTCAGCGGCAACGACTTCACCAACCTCGACCCCGCCGACGACGTGTGGGATTACCGCAAGCCGGCTTTGAACATGCAGAGCGGCGAATTCGGCTTCGCCGAAGGCAACCGCCTCGACGGCCGCGTCGACGTCGGCCCGCTCGGCAGCGGGCAAGGCGCCGAGTACATGGAGCGCCGCTTCAAGTACCTTATCCTCGAGAACAACCGCGTCGTGAACGACATGGTCTCGATCAACCACGGCGCCGAAAACATCACCCTGCGGCACAACACCTTCCAGGCCCATGGCTATGCGGCGGTGCGCGTCGACGGCTTCAGCGGCGAGTATAACCGCGGCGTGGTGAACCTCGTGCTGCACAACAACACGGGCTTCAACGACGGCAAGGGCGGCGAGTTCTTCCAGCTCAACGGCGCGGCTAAGAACGTCCGCATGATCGACAACGCCTACCGCGCCCCCAACCTCGTGGCCGGCACCGGCGCGGTGCTGCGGTACGCCCCGAGCGACGCCGGATCGTTCGTGGACATGACCGGCAACGCCTGGCCGACGCTCAATGCGTACGTCACCCGGGCGGCGTAGGGGCCGGTAGCACGGTCTGCCCGTGGCGTGGGCGTCCCGCCCACGGGCCGCGTACCCGCGGCCTCGGTTGTGCCGGGCCAAAAAAGCAATCGCGTCAGCGAGTCGGTGCAGGCGATCCTGCGACGATTCGCTGACGCGATTTGCTTTTTGTCACCGCTTTTCCGCCGCGCGAGCGTCGGCCTGCCGACGCCGCCGGCGGGACGCCCACGCCACGAAGTTGCCACGTCCGCACCGTCCGGCGTACCTTCGCTTTCATGGCCGACGCGACGCACAGCTACTACGACTGGCAGGTTTCGACGCTCATGCTCGCCTACGACGCCGTCGACCCCATCCCGCGGTCGCAGGACGCGCGCCTCGCCGAGCGACAGCAGGCGGTGGAAAAAGAGATCCACGCCCTCGCCCACGCGACGATCCCCGCCGCCTACCGCGAGAACCCGCAGTTGGAATACCCCCCGGCAGTCATCATCCTGCTCACCCGCGCCACGCTCAAACGCGCCGTTGAAGTCGTCGGCCTGTGACCCGGCCCCATGCATTAGCGATCCGCCGCCACCGTTTTATTGGCCGCAGGGCAGAGAAGTCGTTGGCCACAGAGACACAAAGGGCACAAAGGAAGTACACCGAGGAAGTACACAGCGAAGCAGGGAGAGCGGCAGCCAACTCGTAGCACGGGCGTCCCGCCCGTGTTCATAAACCGCGAGAACACGGGCGAGACACCCGTGCTACAGGCCTTTCCGTCTTTTCCCCCCTCTGTGCCCTTTGTGCCTCTGTGGCCGCGTTGCCTTTCATCCGCGTCGATCTGCAACGCACCGAAACGCCGGCCGCGGCGGGTTTATCCGGTACGGAAGCGGTCAACCTTCTCCTCGATTCGTCCGATATGCCCTTTGCGCGGACCGCTCGCGCCAAGGAGACCGCATGCGCCGTTTGTTGCCGTTCGTTGTCGTACTCACTCTCGTTCTCTCGTCGGCCGCCTGGGGGCAGTTTTTGATCCCCAGCGTCCCCGAGGCCGCTCCGGCGACGCGGCCGGCGGAGACGCTCACCGCGGCGGAAATCGATCACAGCAGCCTCGTCAGCTTCGCGGACCGCGCCAGCCAGCGGTTCAGCACGATGAAGGTCAACGACGTCTACGACCCCAAGTTCTGGCTCGATTTCGGGAAGGACGGCGTCTACTGGCTTGCCGGGTTCGTCCCGCGTTTGTTCGTCGCGGCGTTTCTGCTGGGGCTTTTCTGGCTCATCTACCGCGGCGTGCGCAAGTTCGTCCTCGGCGGCATGAAGGCCGCCGGCGTCGACGAATCCATCCGCGACATGCTCGGCATGCTCATCAAGTGGGGCATCCTCGGCTTCGGCATGATCATCGCCGGCAACCAGATCGGCATTCAGATCGCCGCCCTGCTCACCGGTGTCTCGATCATCGGCCTGGCCATCGGCTTTGCCAGCCAGGAGACGCTGAGCAACTTCATCGCCGGCATCATGATCTTCTGGGACAAGCCGTTCAAAGTCGGCGACTGGATCACCATTTACGGCCAGCTCGGGCAGGTCAAGCGCGTCACCTTCCGCAGTACCCGCCTCGTGAACATGGACGGCGACGTCGTGATCTTCCCGAACGTCAAGATGCTGCAGGACATGGTGATCAACAAGACCACCAACGAGATCACCCGCTGCAACGTCGCCGTCGGCATCGCCTATAAGGAATCGATCGAGAACGCCCGCAACGTACTGCTCGCTTGCTGCGCCAAGGACCGCCGGATCGAAAAACGCCCCGAGCCGGAAGTGGTGGTCAAGAGCCTTGGCGCCAGCAGCGTCGATCTCATGCTGCACTTCTGGATCCGCGAAGAAAAGTACGAAGACGCGATGCAGTACGAATACACCGAG
>DASVSS010000263.1:0-1807 GCA_036387945.1 Tepidisphaeraceae bacterium
CGCCAGCGGCCCGCCGCCGCGGGCCAGGTGGATCACGACAAAAGGATTGGTGACCGCAAACGCCGCGACCGCCGCCACCCCGGCCACCAGGCCGTGGGCGGCGCGGCGCAGGATCGGTTCGCGGCGCAGCAGCGGCATGACCGCCACGGCCAGGGCGGCGACCGCTGCTGTCGGCACCATGCCTGTGGCCAGCCCGGCGGCGACGCCGGCGACGAGTGCGTCCCTATAGAAGCCCCGTCGCACCCAGCGATGGGCGGCGAGACAGGTGATAAGCGTCAACGCCGCCCCGGGCAGATGCGGCTTGGCCTCCACAGCCATCGCGAAACAGGCCGGCAGCAGTCCCACCAGCGCCGCCGTCGCCACGGCGGCGGTGTCGCTATGGCCGAGCCGCCGCACCGCCACTGCCGCGGCGGCCATCAGCACGGCGAACCAGGCGAGCGTGTACGCCCGCGCCACGACGTAAAACCGCCCGAACGCCGCCGGGTTCTCGTAATAAAATGCGCTGTCGGGGCGAAGATCGATCAGGCCCGTCACCGCCGCGGCCTTGAGCAGCGCGCCCACGGGGTACACCCACAGGCCGCCGTACTTGTACATCTTCGGATCGAAATCGCGGGCCGACGGGTTCATCTGCTGCAGGGCCATGAAGGTCTGCATCTCATCGGGCTGGCTCGAGAACAGCAGGTAGCGTCGGACCATCTCGGCCCGCGCGGCGTCGGTGTCGCTGAGCCACAGCGACGGCTGGTCCGCCGGCAGGGGCGTTGCGTCAATGTCGGCGGCGGCGGCGACGCGGGGCTCGAAGGCCTGCACCTGCTTCCCCGTCCACGGCTGGTGCCAGCCGTAGATGAACTTCGCCCTCTCCGCCGACGGAAGGCCCCAGTCAATGCCGCTGGCGGCGACGGCGCAAATGAGGGCGACGACGACGAACACCCCAAGGCGGCCGCGGGCGGATAACTGGTGTGCAGGAGCGTTCACAATGGGGCGTCCCGCGTTGTCGCCGCGCGGCCGGCAACTTGCAACCGTGCAACGCTTACGACCACGCGGGCATCGGCGGCAACAGCGGTCATGCTTCTGTGAGCGCCAGTAGTTGCGCGACGAACTTGCCCTGGGGCCCGGCGTCGCCGTGGCGGGCCATCCATTGCTTGAACATGCCGCGAATCTCGTCCTGGCGCATCGGACCGACGACCGCCGGCCGATTCGCCTCCGGGCTGGACGGCGGGGCCACGCGGCCCATGCCGCCGTCGGCGGGGGCGGGAAGGGCGTAAACGATTGTCGACACGCCGCAGAGATAGGCAGCGCCGGTACACATCACGCACGGCTCGAGCGTGGTGACAAGGATCAGGTCCGGCTCGTCGAGCGGGTAACGGCCGGCGGCGTCGCGCATGGCGGCGATCTCGGC
Source organism: Tepidisphaeraceae bacterium (assembly GCA_036387945.1). Classification (GTDB taxonomy): domain Bacteria; phylum Planctomycetota; class Phycisphaerae; order Tepidisphaerales; family Tepidisphaeraceae; genus DASVSS01. The sequence goes on from DASVSS010000263.1 coordinate 1,397, forward strand.
GTGCATGGTGAGGTCGCGCTTGGCGCGGAACTCGTTCCATCCCCATCCGATCACTTCGCCGCCCCGCGCCACGACCGACGCGATCGGCACTTCGCCCAGTCGCATGGCCGTGCGCGCCAGGTCGACGCATTCGTCCATGAGCTTCGCGTGCAGGGGTGCGGGCGGCGCGGTTCCGGGAGAGTTCACGCCGCAGTATAGGCGGGCGACGGCGGCGCGCGTCTGGCCGGTCGCGGCCGTGGCGGGGCGTGCACACGCGGGTCGGGATTTGGTACACTCCCGGGGATGAAGACCGGGACGAAGACGCGCGCCGTTCTGACGTGGGTGGCCCTCGGTACGCTCGCCGGCTGTGGTTCCGACGGCTCTGCGCCTCCGACCCAGGCGCGCGGCCCCTCCGAGCCGGCGATCACGCAA
>DASVSS010000264.1:0-2284 GCA_036387945.1 Tepidisphaeraceae bacterium
GTGAGCGGCGCTCCTACCCGCTCACGACGACCCGCTCAACGTAACGGAACCGCTTACGGCGAAGAACATCGCTACCAACTTGCCGGATGCACCAACTAGTTTCGGGCAGGCTCTAAGGCGTGCGGCTCGCACCTTGACCCGCTCGCAAATGCCAAGCTCACCTCGGCTCAGAGCACGATCCGCACGTTTCGGTCATGCTTCATTCAGAAAGGAGAGTCCGGGAAGTGAAAGTCCTTCGCGTTGTCTTTCGTGATCAGCACCGAAGGAACGATCGTCGTGGCTGGCAGCTTCTCGTCCTTCAGGCGCGCTTCCGCCGTGAGCTTGATCGCGTCGTAGATGAACTTCGGCGAGTAGGACACGTTGGCCTGGATGCGCGGATCCTTGCCGTCGATCAGCGTCTTGACCATGCCCTTCGCGCCGGCGCCGCCGAAGACGACCTTGATGTCGGTACGCTTGGCTTGCTCGATGGCCTTGAGCACGCCCACCGCCATATCGTCGTCGGCCGCCCACACCGCGTCGATCTGCTTGAAGCGGGTGAGGTAGTCCTGCATCACCTTGAAGGCGTCGTCGCGGTTCCAGTTGCCGTACTGGGCGTCCAGCAGCTTTATGTCGGGATAGTTCTTCAGCACCTCGTTGAAAGCGTTCACGCGTTCGTTGTCCAGCGTGGAGGCGATGCCACGCAGCGCGACGATGTTGCCCTTCCCGTCCAGCGTCTTGGCGAGGTATTCCGCCGGGATCCTGCCGAACGCGGTGTTGTCGCCGGCCACGTAGGCATCCTGCGCGCTAGGGTCGGTGAGGCCGCGGTCCACCACCGTCACGTACACGCCCTTGCCCTTGACCTGCGCCACGGGTTTGGTGAGCGCCCCGGATTCGAAGGGGAAGACCACGAGCGCGTTGATCTTGTTCGCCGTGACCAGATCTTGCAGCTGGTTGGCCTGCTCGCCCGCGTTGGCCGCGGTCTTGATCGTGATCTTCAGGTCCTCGTGTTGCTTCTCCAGCTCCTTCTTGGCCACGTTCGCCCACCAGACGATGCCGGCCGTGAAGCCGTGCGTCGCCGCGGGGATGGAGACGCCGAGGTTGGCCTTGTTCTGGGCCATCGCGCCGGTCGGGGCGGTGAACAACACCGCGGTGGCGGCGAACGCGAGCAAGCGGGCCGCAACTCTCATCGTCGTTCCCTCCGCTGATCGAGTGCCTGGACAGGGCACGCGGTTACTCGACACATAAGGCGCTAGCCTGCCCGATCTACCCCCGGTGACAAGGCCATCCCGGTGTTCCTGCCGTGGCAATCGGCAGAAGCGGGAGCGATCATTTGCGCCTTTGCATGAAGGCCACGGCGATGATCACGAATCCCTGTACCGCCGCGTTGAGGTAAACGCTGATGATGCTGGTCAGGTTCAGGATATTGCTGATGACCGAGAGCAGCACGGCGCCGATCACCGTCCCGACGATACTACCGGAGCCGCCCTTCAGCGCGGTCCCGCCGACGATCACCGCGGCGATCGCCTCCAGCTCCCACAGCAACCCGGTCGTCGGCGAGGCCGAACCGAGCCGCGGCACGTACAGCAGCGTGGCTATGCCCACGCACATGCCGAGCAGCGTGTACGTGAGCACCTTGATCCGATCGACATTCACGGCAGCATATCGCGCCACCTGCTCGTTCGAGCCGATGGCTTGCACATAGCGTCCGTAAGCGGTTCGGTTCAGGATCAGCCCTCCCGCGACCGCCACTAGTAAGAATACCCACACCGGGATGGGGACACCGAGCAGGTTAGTATAATACACCGGGCTGTAGGTGTCCGACAGTGCATTCTCCAGAGTGATCGCGCCGCCATCCGAAGAATACGTAAGGTAGGCACGATAGATGCCCAGCGTGCCCAGCGTGACGATGAACGGCTCGATACGCCCGCGCGTGATGAGCAGGCCGTGCGTCAGCCCGAACAGCGCGCCCAGCACGACCGCGAAGCCGATGCCGATCGCGACCACCAGCACCGACGGCGCTCCCCACTCGCCCAGCGCGTTCATCAGCAGTATGACCAAGCCGGCGATCAGCGCCGCCATCGAGCCGACCGACAGGTCGATGCCGCCCGAGATGATCACGAAGCACATGCCCACCGCGATGATGCCGATGAAGGCGGTGCGGGTGAGCACGTTCATCGCGTTGTCGATGGACGCGAAGTCGCTGTTGAGCAACGCGCCGACAATGCACAGCAGGATCAAGGCAACGATCGGGCCGAGGCCGTGCAGCCGTAGACCTAATGAAGTTAAGGAAAGCTTGCCTACCGGA
>DASVSS010000265.1:0-15125 GCA_036387945.1 Tepidisphaeraceae bacterium
GGGTCGGGCACCGGGTCGGCGAACTCGTCGTCGCTCGGCTCGATGTACACGTCGTCGAGGCCCGTCGCGTCGACCTCGCGGCGCATCAGGTAGTAGATGATCGTGCTGGCACTGAAGAACAGGCTGATCACGTACGCGCCCAGCAGCGAGATCGTCAGGTAGTTCCAGAACGCGATCAGCCACGAGCCGATGTCGTGCATCGGGTTCAGCGCCGAGTTGTTCGGGCTGTACGACAACTGCATGAAGTTCGTCGGCTGCGGCCACATGCTGCTGACCAGGTGCGATCCGTCGTCGGCGTGGCTCCAGTTGAGGAACAAGCTCACGCCCACGTGCGTCAGCCACAGCAGCAGGTAGAGGAAGAACCGCACGAACAGGTAAGTGATCGCGCCGTACACCAGGGCCACGAGCGAGTAGAAGATGAGTTGCCACGGCCGGGCGTAGAGGTAGCTGAAGCTGCGGCTGACGGCGTCGAAGCTGTCGGAGCCTTCGACGGCGATCGTCGGGTACATCAGGTGCCCGCCGCCGATGAGGCCGAGGGTCGTCAGCGTCATCACCAGCCCCGCCAGCAGGGCGAGGAAGAACAGCAGCCCGACGATGATCGACCAGATGCCGCCGACGTAGGGGATGCCCATCGGCAGCGCCGCCACGCCGAGAATGACCGCCAGCACGAGCACGATGATGATCGGGATCAGCGGCGCGAAGACGAACGACAGCACTTTGCCGGTGCTGAACCGCAGGGCCTGACGGACGCTGATTTTTTCGTCGCGCGCCACCTGCACCGCCGCCACGCGGGCGATCGCCCCGCCGAAGATGCTCCACAAGAGCAGCAGGTAAGCAAAGAACAGGGAGAAGAACAGCGGGTGATGGCGGATGGCCCACGTCGGGCCGGTGATGAGCAGGTGGCTGAGGTTCTCCAGCACGCCGTTGTTCTGAAAGAAATTCAGCGACACCGCCGCGCGGGCGATGTCGTCGACCTGGTCGATTTCGTACTCGAGGAAGCTGATGAACGGCCCGCGCGTCTGCATGCGCCCGACGCGGTCGACGTTGCTTGAATAGGTGGCGTAGGCGGCGCGGATTTCCTCGTCGCGCGCCCGCTCGGCGGCGTCGGTGCGGGCGTCGCCGGTCAGGGCGTCGTAGCGGTCGCGGGCGGCCTTGACCTGCTCTTCGCGGCGGTCCTCGTACACGCCGATCACCGTGGCGGGGCGGGGGGTTTCTTTCGTCGGGTCCTTGCCGACGGCGGTCATCTCCGCCTTCAGCTCTTCGTCCATTTCCGCCAGGCGAGCCCGGCGGCGGGCGGGGAAGTTGCTGCTGTTGCTTTCATAAAGATCGACTTCGCTCAGCGCCGTGCGGCCTTGGCCTTCCTGCACCGCCGCGTGCTGCCGCGGCCACACCGCGTCCATCAGCCGCCCGCCGCAGTAGATCAGCAGAATCATCGCCAGCGCCAGGCCCAGCTTCGACGGATCGATCGCCAGGCGGAACCCCTTGAACAGGTGCGTGAACGCGAACGCGGATTTGTAATCGATGCCCCGCAGGGTGTGTCCGTTATCGGCCATGGTCGGTGATTCCTTCTTCTCTTGTCGTGCCGGGAGTACGGCGCGGAGTATAGCGGGGGTTGGGAAATAGGGGAGAGGGGTTAGGGGTTAGGAAAGCGAAGTCGATTCTCCCCTTACCCCTCACCTCTCTCCCCGATCTCCTCCCCCCGCACCGTCAATCGCGCCGGATGCCCGAACCATTCGCGCCGGCCGTCGCCGTATTCTTTTTCCATCACGGCTTCGACGTCGGTCATCGTCGCGCCCGCGGGCACCCAGCCGTTTTCGATGTCGGGGAATTCGATCTTGCAGTGGTCGCACTTCTTGCCGTCGTAGTAGCGGATCGGGCACCAGAAGCTCTCGACGTTCCGCAGCATCTCGGCGCCGAGGCTGTAGACGCCGGTCATCCAGTCGCAATACAGGCACCAGATCAGGTCATGGCCGACGAGGCCGCTGAACTTCTGCCGCGTGACGTTGATCCATTCGCTCTGCTTGTACTTCGGGAACTTCAGCAGCAGCGGCAGCAGCGGGTAGACGAAAATCTCCGCGATGCGGATGCCCCAGAAGACCGGCAGCGCGATCGCCGTCACCCACAGCGCCAGATGGTTCTGCCACCGCCCGACCGTGCGGTTGACGAACTTCACGATCCGCGGCCCGCGCAGCGCTTCGCGGTTCATCTGCTCGTGGACGAAGCTCCACGCCATCAACGCCGGCGGCCCGCCCAGCACCGACCCGAGCAACCCCGCCCACCCCATCGCCGCGCCGCACACCACCCACGGCGCCCACGTCATCAGCGCCACCGCCACGTCGAGCAACGGCGCCTTGGCGATCGCGTCCTGCACCCGCCGCGGGGCGATTGTCATGCCCAGCGCGAGGAACAGGACGAATCCGAACGTCGATCCGAAGGCGATCAATGCGTGACTGGCAAACGGGTGCATGGGATGACCTTAACCGGGTGGTGTTGCGAAGGCACGATGGCGCGCGAGATCGGGGCGAATCCGGTTGCTCCCCCGGTGGGGGAGGAACCAGAGGCCGCGATTGACCCGAAAACCCTCACCGCCCGACCGCGTCGTCAATCTCCCCGTCGTGGCTTTCGTCGTCGTCCTTGACGGGGATCTGGTACTTCCCGTCGAGCCACCGCCCGAGGTCGATCGTGCGGCAGCGCTCGCTGCAGAACGGCGCGAACGCGCCAGGCTTGCCGATCTCGCCTGAGTCGACCGGCTTCTTACAGATCGGGCATTTCAAGGTCATGGGCATCGTCGGATTGTAGCTGCGGCGCACGCGTCGCGGTTACTCCACCCGCCCGCCGGTCATTACGCTCACGATCCGCTCGGCCACCTCCACCGCCGCCAACCCTTCGGCGGCGGTGACGGCCGGCGGGCGCTCGCCGCGCACGGCGCTCATGAACGATTCCAGCTCCACCCGCAACGGCTCTTCGTCGTCGATCTTCAACTCCTGAACGTCGACTAAGTCGGTGTAGTTGAGCTGCGAGAAATCCTCGATCTCGCCGCTGCGCAGCTTGCCGAGGATCTCGCGCACCGTCGCCAGGTTCGACGCCATGCGGATCACGATGCCGTATCGCTTCTGGTAGTCGAGCGAGACGTACGCATTGCTGCCGAACACGCGCAGCTTCCGCTCGGTCTTGAGGCTCAGGCGGCTGGCGGTGATGTTCGCCACGCACCCGTTCTCGAACCGCACGCGGGCGTTGCAAATGTCCTCGGCGGCGCCGATCACGCTCACGCCCACGGCGTCGATGCTTTTGATCGGCGAGCGCGCTAATTGCAATACAATGTCGATGTCGTGGATCATCATGTCCAGCACCACGCCGACGTCGATGCTGCGGAAGCTCAGCGGGCTGACGCGCGTGACTTCCATGAACCCCGCCGAGATGTCCAGCTCGAGCATCGCCCGCACGGCGGGGTTGAACCGCTCGATGTGCCCGACCTGCACGACGCTATTGTGCTTCGCCGCCAGGTCCACGATCTCCCGCGCCTCGGCCGCGCTGGGCGCCAGGGGCTTTTCGATCAGGCACGCCACGCCCGCCGCGATGAGCGGCCGGGCCGTCGCCAGATGGTGCGTCGTCGGCACCGCGACGGTGACCGCCCGCACCTGCCCGATGAGTTCCGCGACGCTCCCCACCGCCCGCCCGCCGTACTGCTCGGCCGTCTCCGCCGCGGCCTCGGCGCTAGCGTCGCAGACGGCTACAAGCTCCACCGACGGCATCTGCGAATACACCCGCGCGTGCAGCCGCCCCATCCGCCCGCACCCGACCACCGCGACAGGAATCCGTTCACTCATCGCCCGCACCTTATCCCAAACCGCCCCGCGTGTTGAGCCGCCGACCCCGCCCAACCCCGTTCCCGGCCCGCCCTTGCGCCGCCGGTTGGGTTCGTTCGTTCATTTTTCATCCCCCGCGCCCGCCCACCCCCGCGCACACCACCGGCAGGCAAGGCCAAACCGTCGAACGAGCGCAGAACGTGTCCATCCACTAACACCCCGCGCGCTGCGCCATCGACATAGCCCCTGCGCAGCGCGCGCCGAATCGCCCGGCCCTGCCGGCAGAAGATTTTCGATTTTCTCCGCCGAGGCGCTGCGCTTCGGCGGCCGTTCCATTCAACGCCTGCAGGGTAGGATCAGAATTGCCCAATCCGTTATTCGGGTTTAGCCTCGCGTTACCCGAGAGGCTAAGAGCTGGAACAGTTTCAGTATTGTCTTGACCGGCGCGTTTAGATAAACAGCAGTTATCTGCCTTTGAAGCGTGTCACCAAGATCAGCCTCGCTCTTGCCGTCACACTCCCATTGACGGCCGTTGCGGCTCTCCTCGTTTTCTGGCCAAGCCCGGACGAAAGGCACTTCGCGTCACCTATCCCGAACTCTGCCAAGCTTTTGCATTACACGCGCAGTCCAGCCGGATTCGATGTCAGCTACGTCTTTGTTTTCCAAGCGGCTGACGACAAATTGCTGGGACAGTTGATAAAAGAATGGTCGTTGAAACCAGCAGTCGCCGGTCAGGATGAACCAATCTCGTTCGTCACGTTGCGTCCGCCAGCGTGGTGGCTGAATCAGAATAGCCTTCAAGCCATTCCAGAGCGGTACCTATGGATCGACCAAGGCAACGAGCGTTACCGAAGTGTCTGGGTCGATCGCTCGACAGCGAAGGTCTATGCGGAGTATGGTCGTTGGTAACGGCGGATTCGGCGGCAGATAACCACCCGCTGCAGTGGACCGGCCCGACCGCTGAACGGTTTTGCGTTGTCTGCTTATGCGAACACTCACGACGCCCATCGTCCTCCTTGCCGCCAGCGTTGCCTTTGCGCAGACGCGGCCGGCTTCGCCGGTGCTGGACGGCTCTTGGAAGTCGCCCGACCTCGGGCTCGATTTCCCGATCTGGATGGTGGACACGTACAACGCCGACGGCAGCGTGCAGACCGACTACTACTCGAAGCCGCGCGACAAGGAAATTCACCACAAGGATCAAGCGCAGCGACGGCGCTGGCGGATCGCGAACAATGCGCTGGAGGTTGGCGAGTTGAGGGACGCGGGCGAATTCGAGCGCGAAGGCCAGCCACGGCGGATCAAGACCGACGCATCAGGCGAGGTTGTTGCCATCGAAGGATGGACCCGTCTCGCGATAACGCAGCCGACGTCACAGCCGTCCAGCGGCAGATAACCGCGCACTGCAACGGACCGGCCAGGCGGAATGGTCCTTGCGATTCCACGGCTCGGCGCCCGGCCGGCCGTTAAAGGCTGATCCGTGATGCCGACTCGCCGCCTGCAACTTCTGATTGTCTTGTCTGCGCTGATCCTTATCACACTCCCCGCCGCCTCGCATGCCGGCGACGCTCCCATCTTCGTCATCGGCGACTGGGGTGTTGGTGAGATCGATGGCAAGTACATGCTTTACACAGGCCGAAATAGCTACGTGTTCACGCCGATCCCCACACCGCCTCGTGGCCCACTTTGGAACTTCGCGTATACCGTGTTCCCGTTCGTGGTTCTCGGAGGCGTTGGCTATTGGCTGTACCGCCGGCGGCATAACCCGGCGCTGCAGCGGACCGGGGCCGCTGGACGCGCTTTCGAAGTTCAAAAGGTTTCCGGGAGCGGTTCCGGCCATTGAACGTAGGTCCGTTATTCGGCCTACGAAATCACTTCCAAAAGGCCGCTTGCCCGGTAGCAAGGCGATCCAGCGTGAGAAAATGAAGGCGCAATGATTTCCCGATTTGCGAGCACTCCGACCCGCGGATTAGGGTGGCGGCCATGAAGAGGTGCCTGCAGGTCGTTTTTCTTGCGGTGGTGGGGCTGTGCTTGTTGGTGACCGGCGAGGGGATCGCTCGCGCGCAATCCGGCGCGCCGGCGACCACGCGCGCCGCGGCCGAGCCGGCCTATCGGCAGGGGCTGCTGTACACCGTTTACAAGCTGCCGCGCCGGCCAAAGGGATTCAGGCGCATGCTCCCCGGCCTCTCGCCGGCGGCGGTGGGCATTCTGCCGGCGCTGGACTTCCGCGGGCCGGCCGCACTGGGCGGGCTTGATAACTCCATTCAGGTCGAAATCGCCGGCGAACTGCACATCGACGTCGCCGGCGAATACGCCTTCGACGCCTGGAGCGACGACGGGATGGATCTGTATGTCAACGATGCGTTCGTGCTCGAAGACCGCTGGGCCAATGGCTCGGCGCCGCCGAATCGCGTGACGCGCACGCTCGCTGCGGGGTGGACGCCGATCCGGATCCGGCTCTTCCAGGGCGACGGCGGAATGGGCCTTACGCTGAAATGGAAACGGCCCGGCAGTGCGGAGTTCGTGCCGATTGCGCCCGCAGCGTTGCGCGTGGCTCAGTCCGCCGTCGATGGGAAGTCCGCCCCCACGACGTCTCCCGCCACCTCGCCCGCGACGGCCGCGACGACCGCCCCGGCCGAGTTGGCGTACCGCGCGGTGTTCGCCAGCCAGGGGTTCTTTGAACTGCCAGAGGCCGAGGGCGATCTGCTGCTCGAACTGCTCGAAGGGCCGACCACGTTGTCGCGCCAGGCGCGGCGCGATCTCAATAACCTGTTGTCGAGCATCGACTACGGGCGGCTTCCTTCGTGGCACCAGGTGAAGGTGCTCGCCGGGTTCCTGCGCGGCTGGTACAGCGGCAGCACCGATCGTGGCGCGGTCACGCTCCGCGCCGCGTACACGATCGGCGAGGCCGAGCGCGTGGAAAAATATCCCGGCTGGAACAACGCCGACCGCGCCGGCTGGCGTCATCCCATCGACATCGCTGGCCATCGCGTGACGCTGTACACGCCCGCCAGCGATTCGCCGGAGCGCGAGCGGGTGGCCTTGGCGATTGCCGGCCTGCCGCAGGGGTTGCGCACGCTGATCCGCACCGTCAAGGTCGAACCGTACGGCACGGCCAGCGAGTTCAACGGCGGCGGCGACACGATCTGGGTGCGCCTGCGCGCCCCCGCCACGCTGGAATCGCTCGACTCCACCTTCTCGCACGAGGTGGGCCATCTGCTCATGAGCAAGGTCGATTGCTACCTCCGCTGGGAGGCGGCCGTGAAGGAAGACGTGCTGAGCACCTCCCATTACGGCCGGCTGAATCCGAGCGAAGATTTCGCGGAGTTCGTGCGCCTCTATGTCGGCACGCAGGGCGATCCGAAGCAGATCCAGAGCCTGCGGCTCATGTTTCCTGCACGGATGCGCGTGCTGGAACAGGTCACGCTCCAGGCAGGCTTCACCTGGGACGCAAAGCATTAGAAGGCGACGAATTGACAGGCAAGGAATCAAGAACGCCAATGCACGTCATCGGGACCGCAGTGGTCATGTGATCCGAACGAGGCTCGTGCGCAACGCCGGCCGCGGCGGTCGCCAAAGAGCCTCCACTCAGGCCGGGAGGATTTTCACCCTACCTGCCGCTGCCGTATACTTTATTGGCGGTCGAACGCAGCGCGTGCGACGCCGCGGCCACTCAACGGCACTGGGTTATGCCGCAAGGGGGCAGCTTGGCCCGCAAACGCAAATGGATCATCGTTGCCTTCCTCGTAGTCGCGTCGCTCTATGTCGGCGGGCTGGTTTCGGGAAGTCGTCGCCTTGCTTGGGCGGCCATCAAAGACCTTCGGGACGGCGAGCTGGTGACAACGGCGCCCGCCGTCACTGTCGATCGTGGCCAGACATCCATCTCGCGCTCGCAAGAAAATTATTTGTTGAAGCGCCTGCGAGAGTCGCCAACCCCGACGACGCCGCGCATTCATGTCAACGTGCGTTGGAATGCGTCCGTCTGCGCTCGTGTCCAGGCGGGGCATTATGTCGGTCCGCGGGGCGCGGAGTGGAAAGATACGCTCTTCGTATGCGTCTTCGGGACGTGGGTGCCGGTCTACACGTTCAGCAATCTGATGGCGTGACGTCGGCAGTCCTGCGAGCGACATGACCCGCCCGAGTGGACCGTAGGCGCGAGACGGCCCCGACAGGCCGGGGCAACTTGTACACGCATAACGGCCTGAGGATCGGCCGTCCCGCCGACTTTTGGTTTGCGATCCCGTATGTCGAGCGTTGGGTGCCACGGTTTGGTACTCCAAGCCGTGCTCGTGCGGTTGGAAGACATGGATTGCCGTGCCAAACCGGGGCACCCGGACTTCAATGCCTGTTCTTGCTTCGGAAAGTGAGTAACAGGCTCTGGCCCTCCCCGTGAGTACACAGAAAAGTAGACCAATCCCGGTCCCGATAGACGTGGCGATGGCGAAGCGAAAGGATTTGCGATGCGAATCGGCCGATGGAATCTGGCGCTGGTGATCGCTGCGGCGCTGGCCGCGGCGACGCATGAGGCGGCGGGGCAGGCGGGGGACGCCGTCGACGTGGTGGACGTCACGGCGCTGGGCGTGTCGGGCGACGGGGCGACGTCCAATACCGCGGCGCTGCAGGCGGCGATCGACGGCGCGGCCGGGCGCGGCGGGGGGACGCTTCGGTTCCCGGCCGGGCGGTACGTCACGGGGACGATCCAGTTGAAGGACAACGTCCGCCTGCACCTCGATAGCGGGGCGACGATCCTCGGCAGCACCGACGCCGCCGACTACCGCAACGTCGACCCGTTCATGGCCGGCGACGGCGTGCCGCTGGGGTACGCGTTGATCGTGGCGCTGGACGCGACAAACGTCGGCGTCGGCGGCACGGGGACGATCGACGGCCGCGGCGCGGCCTTGGCGGCGACGCAGACGCCGTACGCCGTGCGGCCGTTCCTCATGCGGTGGATCCGCTGCCGCGGCGTGAGCGTGCGCGATCTCACGCTGCGCGACCCGGGCGCATGGACGCTGCACTTTTTCCAGTGCCGCGACGTGACGGCCGAGGGGCTGACGATCCGCAGCTACGACACGCGCCTGCCCAACAACGACGGCATCGACATCGACTCGTGCCAGGACGTGCGCGTCGCGCGGTGCGACATCGAAAGCGGCGACGACGCGATCTGCCTCAAGGCCACCAGCAGCGTCCCCTGCCGCGACGTGAGCGTGAGCGACTGCCGCCTGAAGACACGCTGCAATGCCATCAAGCTCGGCACCGAATCGCTCGGGGATTTCAGCGACATCCGCGTGAGCGACTGCGACGTGCGCGACATCGGCATGGCCGGGGTGGCGCGCTACACCGTCGACGGCGGACACATGACCGGCGTCGCCGTCGAGAACGTGTCGATGGACCGCGTGAGCGTCCCCGTCAGCGTGCGCCTGGGGGCGCGCTTAAAGACCTTCCGCGCCGGCGACGTCGCCAAACCCGTCGGCGTACTGCGTGACGTGTCGCTCAAGCGCCTGCGCGCCACCCGCGCCGGGCGGATCGGCCTGCTCGTCAACGGCATCCCGGGGCACCCGGTCGAATCGCTTACGCTCGAAGACATCGCCATCGCCCTGCCCGGCGGCGGCCGCGCCAGCGACGCCGACGTGCAACTCCCGGAGAAGGAAGCGGCCTACCCGGAAATGAACATGTTCGGCAGGACCTTCCCCGCCGGCGGCGCCTACCTGCGGCACGTCAAAGGCCTGCGCGCCAGCAACGTGCGTTTCACCTTCGCCCGCCCCGACCCCCGCCCGCCGGCGGTGCTCATCGACGTCGAAGGGGCAACGGCCGCGGATTTCACGGCAGCGCCGTGAGAGGTATTGTCGCTCTTTATCTAGAGGAGATTCACGATGGCGACTGTTCAAAAGGTCACGCCTTGTCTCTGGTTCGACGGTCAGGCCGAGGAGGCGGCGCGGTTTTACGTGTCGCTGTTGCCGGGGTCGCAGGTCGACCGCGTGATGCGGTCGCCGGCGGCGACGCCGAGCGGGCCGGAGGGGATGGTGCTGACGGTGGAATTCACGCTCGCCGGCAGCCGGTTCACCGGGCTCAACGGCGGGCCGCAGTTTCGGTTCACCGAAGCGGTGTCGCTGGCGATCTCGTGCGACGATCAGGCGGAAATCGACCGCCTGTGGACGGCCCTGCAGGCCGACGGCGGGTCGGCGGGGCCGTGCGGGTGGCTCAAGGACCGCTGGGGGCTTTCGTGGCAGATCGTGCCGCGGCGGCTCGACGAACTGCTCGCCGACCCCGACCCGGCCCGTGCGAGGCGAGCGCTGGAAGCGATGCTGAAGATGGGCAAGCTCGACATCGCCGCACTCGAACGCGCCACTGACGCCGGGTGACGTCCACGTAACGCCGTCATGCCCCGGTTACGCGATGTGGGTGACGGTCTTGGGCAGATCGGACGTTAATGCCCGTAGCACGGTTGGAATGAGAGGCCGCAGATCGTCAATATCGTTGCTCGCCGCTCGCAATACGATCACAGCGATCGGAAGATTCGTCAGGTTCTGCTGGTATTGAAGCTTCGTGTCTTTTGTCAGCAGCGCGTCGAAGTCCGACAACGCGGCCAGTGTCAGCAAAGCACCATTCTCGACGCCCGCCCACCCCATGAACGCGACGGTGTACGCATCGTGGCCCGGCAACTCCTGGCGTAGCTGATGCGGCAGGTTTTCGTCGAGCAGCAGTTTCACGCCCTGATACGCTCTGGCAGGGCGTGAGCCTTGGCGTCATCGAGCAGTTGCTCGACCTGGTCGCGTCTCACCGTCGGAAACTGCTCGAGAAAGTAGTCGATCGTCCGGCCGCGCTTCAGGTAGTCGAATAGCGACTCCACCGGCACGCGCGTGCCCGCGAATACCGGCGTACCGCCGAGGATGTTCGCGTTGATGTCGATGACGTCGTACACGACGCCATACTATAGGCCGTATGCGGTAAAATCCCGGGCATCGACCCCGACCGCACGATCCTCCACGTCGACATGGACGCATTTTTTGCCGCCATCGCGGTGCTGGACGACCCGTCGCTGCTCGGCAAGCCGGTGCTCGTGGGCGGGGGCGGGCCGCGTGGGGTGGTGTCGACGGCGTCGTACGAGGCCCGGCCGTTCGGGTGCCGGTCGGCGATGCCGATGAGCCGGGCGCGGGCGCTGTGCCCACACGCGATCGTCGTGCCGGTGCGCGGCAAGCGCATCCGCGAAGTCTCGCAGCGGGTGTTTTCGATCCTCGGCGAGTTCACCGACCGCGTGCAGCCGGTGAGCGTCGATGAGGCGTTCCTCGACGTCACCGGCTGCGACCGCCTGCTCGGCGACGGGCCGACGATCGCGGCGGCGGTGCGGCGGCGGATTTTCGAGGAGACGAAGCTGACCGCCAGCGTCGGCGTGGCGCCGAACAAGTTCCTCGCCAAGCTCGCCAGCGATCTCAACAAGCCCGACGGGATGACGGTCATCACGCGCGACACGATCGACCAAATCCTGCCGCCGCTGTCGATCCGCCGCATCTGGGGCATCGGCCCCAAGGCCGCGGCCCGGCTCGAAGGCTTGGGCGTGAAGACCATCGGCGACCTGCAGGCGCGCGGCGGCGATTTCCTCAACCGCACCCTTGGCGCCTGGGGCGACCGGGTGAACGAACTGATCCACGGCGTCGACGAGCGGCCGGTGGAAGCCGACCACGACGCCAAAAGCATCGGCCAGGAAGAGACCTTCGGCGTGGACCTGATCGTGAAGGAACACGTCCACTTCGTGCTTCTCGAACAAGCCGAGGCCGTCGGGATGCGGATGCGGCGGGGCGGGGGCAAGGGCGGGGTGCTGGCGGGGAACGTGACGGTGAAAATCCGCTTCGGCGATTATCAGACGGTGACGCGCTCGCGGCAGTTCGTCACACCGACCGACACCACGCGCGACCTTTACCTTGCCGCTAAGTCCTTATTCGACGGCTGGGCGGACGAGCACTTTCAGCCCGTGCGACTGATCGGCCTGCAGGCCGGGGCGCTGTGCAAAACAGGCCAACTCGACCTATTCGAGCAGCCGCAGCGCGAAAAGCACAAGCGCGTCGACACCGCCGTCGACCGGATCAAAACCCGCTTCGGCCCCGGGGCGATTCGCCGCGGGCAAACCGAGCATGAACCGTAATTTAGGATCGCCGGTCGGGTGGAGTGTGGTATAACTGACTGAGGGAAATCGCAGTGCGAATTCGGGGATATCGCACTGCGAGGTGGCCGAGGTTTTGCAGCGCGGGAGCGCTGTAAAAGGGGCAAATTGGTGGTTCGGGCAGGGTTCAAAGGACTGTTGAAAATATGGGCGTTGAAGCATCTAAAAATCCCGGTGTGCAGACGGTCGCCCTTGTGGGCAGTTACGTCCCGCGGCAGTGCGGGATCGCCACGTTCACCAAAGACTTGCGCGACGCCCTTGCCGGCCACATCGGCGACGGAGCCGGCGTGGTGGCGATGGACGACGGCGTGGAGAATTACGCCTACCCGCCCGAGGTTGCCTACCAGATCAACCAGCACCGCAACGCCGACTACGACACCGCCGCAGAGATCCTCAACAACCGCCAGATCGACGCCGCGATCATCCAACACGAGTACGGCATCTTCGGCGGCCGCGACGGCGCGCACGTGCTGTCGCTCGCCCGCCAGTTGCGCATGCCCACGATCGCCACGCTGCACACCGTCCTCACCGAGCCCAGCGTCACCCAGCGCGCGACGTTGCGCGAACTCATCAAAGTCTGCGACCGCGTCGTGGTGATGAGCCACAAGGCCAAGGGCATCCTCGTCGACGGCTGGGGCGTGCCGGACCGCAAGATCGCTTACATCCCCCACGGCGTGCCCGACGTGCCGTTCATCGACCCGCACTATTATTCCGAGCGATTCAACACCATCGGCCGCCGCGTGCTGCTGACCTTCGGCCTGCTCGGCCCGGGCAAGGGCATCGAGACCGCCCTGGCGGCGATGCCGAAGATCATCGAAAAACACCCCGACGTGCTCTACATCGTGCTCGGCGCCACCCACCCGCACGTTTTGCGCAACGAAGGCACGCGCTATTTGGACGGTCTGCGCAAGATCGTCTCCGACCTGGGCCTGGAAAATCACGTCCGCTTCGACAACCACTACGTCAGCACCGCCGACCTGATGCGGTACCTGGGCGTGGCCGACGTGTACGTCATCCCGTACCCCAGCGCCGCGCAGATCACCAGCGGCACGCTGGCGTACGCGCTAGGCGCCGGCAAGGCCGTGGTCAGCACGCCGTTCTGGCACGCCGAAGAAATGTGCAGCGACGGCCGCGGGCTGCTCTTCCCGTTCAATGACAGCGGCGCGCTGGCCGACAACGTGCTCCATCTGCTCGACAACGAGATCGAGCGCCACGCCGTCCGCAAGCGCGCTTACAAGCACGCCCGGCCGATGATCTGGTCGGAAGTGGCCAAGAGCTACCTCGGCGTGATCGAAGAGGCCATCGCCGAACGACGCACTGGGCACAACAGCGTCTCGCTCATGCGCTCGGAAGTGCAGTCGAGCGCGACGGTGAAGATCGACATGGCGCAGGTCCGCCGGCTGAGCGACGACTGCGGCATCCTGCAGCACGCGATCGGCGCCACCGGCGACCGCCGCCACGGCTACTGCACCGACGACAACGCCCGCGCCCTCATCGCCACGCTCATGCACGCCGATCACACCGGCGACGCGCGGCTGGACGTGCTGTCGGACCGATACCTGTCGTTCCTGCACTACGCCTTCAACGACCGCACCTGCCGCTTCCGCAACTTCATGGATTACGGCCGCGCCTGGCTCGAGCAGAACGGCAGCGAAGACAGCCACGGTCGCGCCGTCTGGGCGCTGGGCGTGGCGGTGCGGCGGGCGCGCAGCGATTCGATGCGCGCCGTCGCGGCGCGCATCCTCTCGGCCGCCGCCGACACGGTGCTGTCGTTCACGTCCCCGCGGTCGTGGGCGTTTGCGATCATCGGCCTGCACCATTACCTGCAGTACTACGCCGGCGACACGCGGGCGCGTACGGTCTATCAGTCGCTGGCCGGCACGCTGATGAAGCATTTCGAAGCCAACGCCGCCGCCGATTGGCCGTGGCTCGAAGACGTCGTCACCTACGACAACGCCAAGCTGCCCCACGCCCTTCTGCTGGCCGGTGCAGACCTCGGCGAAACCGCGATGGTGCAGCAGGCGGTCGGTTCGCTCGAATGGCTCGTGCGCCAGCAGATCGACGACGACGGCCGCGTCAGCCTGATCGGCAACGACGGCTGGCTGCGCCGCGACGGCACGCGGGCCCGGTTCGATCAGCAGCCAGTCGAGGCGATGGCCCTCGTCGAAGCGTGCGTCGACGCGTTCAAGATCACCAGCCAGAACCACTGGCTCGACTACGCCCGCACCTGCCTGGGTTGGTTCACCGGCAGCAACGAGCTCGGCGTCTGCCTCGTCGACCGCGAAACCGGCGGCTGCGCCGACGGCCTGCACACCGCGGGCATGAGCCTGAACCAGGGCGCCGAAAGCTCCCTGGCCTGGGTGATCGCCGCCCTGAGCCTCGCGAGCGTGAGCGACGACGAAGTGGCCATCGACCTCGACGAAGCCCCCGACAGCGTCCGCGCCGCCCGCGCCGCATCGCTGCGGACCGACAGTGCGTTGCTCGGCTGAGCCGGCCGGCATCGCCCTCACTACCGCACGCCCATCCGGTCCCTCCCCCTCCGGGGGAGGCCAGGTGGGGGCGGCCGGCCGCCCCACCACAACAAAGCGACTCTCTCCGGTTCCTCCCCTGCGGGGGAGGTTAGGTGGGGGCGGCCGGACGCCTCATCGCCTTCAATCGCCGATACGCTCCGGCCCTCTCCTTACCCTCTCCCGGGGTATTTATATAGCTGACTCATCAGGGACATCGTCTGGTTTCCGTGGCACGGGCGCCCCGCCCGTGTTCGCGTCGCAGACGCGAGAATGCTTGCCGCCAAAGCGGCAAGCACGGGCGAGGCGCCCGTGCCACAAGTGGAGCGACAGGGCCGATGAGTCAAGTATGTGAATGCCCTCCCTACCCTCTCCCGGGGTACCGGGCGAGGGGTTTGGTTCTCGGGCAGCATCGGACCGCTATTGCAGGTCGGGGGCCGCCCCCACCTATCCTCCCCCGGAGGGGGAGGGACCGGACAAGCGCGCGATCATTCTCTAGTGCGTTACTGAACCCTGAACCCTGCCCCTACGGCTGAAAATACGCGCGGACGAGCGGGCGGTATGCGTCCGGAAGGGCGGTGCTGGCCGTGGCGGCGGCGGAACGGCGGGCGGGCCAGTCGGTGAGGGTCCACGGGGCGGCGGCGGGGGCGGCGGGGCCTC
>DASVSS010000266.1:0-2828 GCA_036387945.1 Tepidisphaeraceae bacterium
AGCCGCCGCCGGGGGTTGAGATCATGATTGCTGCAGAAGGGGTTGCCCGAAGGCGTGGCCCTTAGTAGCGATTGCCACGGTCGCCGCCGCCGCTGCGGCCGCCGCCACCGCTGCTGCGGCCACCGCCGCCGCCGCCGTAGCCGCCACCGCCGCCGCCGCCACCGTAACCGCCGCCGCTGCGACCGCCACCGCCGCCGCCGCCCGAGGTCTTGGGCTTGGCTTCGTTGACAGTCAGGGCACGGCCGCCGTGCTGCTGGCCGCTGAGAGCGCTGATCGCGGCCTGGGCCTCGTCATCGCTGCCCATTTCCACGAAACCGAAGCCTTTGCTGCGGCCGGTCTCGCGGTCCTGGATCACTTCGGCGCTCTGCACGGTGCCGTGCTGGCCGAACAACTGTTGCAGATCTGAGCTGGTGGTGTCGTAGCTCAAGTTACCGACATAAAGTTTCTTACCCATACGATTTCTCCTTCAAGAGAAAGTGTGAACCTGATGTTTTACTTTCCAGGTTCTTCCGAAAGAGGCCAGCATTCCGGCCTGAGAAAGGTAGGAGAGATTGAGAGTAGAAACTGCGGGCAGGGCGAAAATTTCAAGAGCACTGTCGCGAGAATCGATTCCGAAAACAGACTTACCGGCCCGTAGCCTACGCGCTCTGCGCCGATTTTGACAGCATAAAATCGAATTTCCTCGGCCGATAATTCTTCACCCGCCGCCGGAGGCATTTTTGGACGTTCGGATCGTCGACGCCGGATCGATCGCAAGCCGCCAGATCCACAGGATCATCAGCGGCTGCAGCGGCAGACGCAGCCAATACAAGACGGTCCAAAAGGCCGACGGCGTGAAGCGCTCGGACCGCACCGCCATGTAGATGTTGGCCGGAAACACGGCGATAAGCAGCCCGATCAGGCCGTAGCCGGCGGCCCGGCGCAGGCGCGGGAAGAGCAGCCCGATCCCGCCCAGAAGTTCCGCCGCGCCGCTGACGGCCACGAGCGCCCGTGGGCGCAGAAACCCCGGCGGGATCAGGCGGGCGTAGGTGTCGGGATAAACAAAATGCGCAACGCCAGCGGCAGAGAAGACCGCGGCGGTGAGAAAAAGGGCGGCTCGGCGGGGCATGGCGGAAAGGCCGCAGGGTCGCCCGCGGTCGGTGCTCCGTCAATCCCGGTTTGTTTCGCCTCTGCCGGGCTCGCCGATTGCGCGCCTCTGGTTCCTCCCCTGCGGGGGAGGTTAGGCGGGGGCGGGCGGGCGCCTCATCGCAATCAGGCTCTTCCACGTCCAAGCCCTCTCCTTACCCTCTCCCGAGTACCGGGCGAGGGGTTTGGTTCTTGGGAATCAGCGGGCCGCTGTTGCAGGTCGGGGGCCGCTTCCATCTGATCTCTTCCGGGTGGGGAGGAAGCGGGGCGGGAGTTTCTTGTGCCTGTTCAGCGCTGCGAACGTTCCACGCGCGACCAGCCGTCCGGCAGCGGGGGGAGCGTTAGCTGCGATTCGTCAACGTTTTCGTTCGCCCGGACAGCGGCGAGGCGCGCGATGTTGGTTTCCGGCGACTGCCCGGCGCCGACGGTCTTGATCTGCACCGGCCAGCCGTCGGAGGCGATCTCGACCGTCACGCTCCCGAACTTGCCGTCCACGCTCGTCCCTTTGCGCGGCACTAGACGGACGGCGACCACCGCCCCCTGCGGCTTGCCGGCTGTAACGCCGACGAGCTGGACGTCGAAATTGTCCAATACGTCCTTTCGCGGCTGGCCGATCGGCAGCGGGAACGGGCCGGCGCCGAGCTTGAAAAGGTCGAGCTTGTCCCCGGGCTGGCCGATGACCGTCGTCGTTTCTTTCTTGGTCTTCTCGTTGCGCTCGATCGCGCGCTGGCCGTCGATGACGTAATCCTTGCGTTCGTCGAACGACCGCTTGCCGACCGTGCGGCGGGTGAACTTGATGCGCAGCCGTGTGTCGCCGTCGGCGCGACGGAGCAGCAACTGGCCGTGGCGGACTTCGGGGTCGTCGCCGAGGTCTTCGGCGAACGACTCAAGCTCGACGTCGGCGGCGAGCGACCGCAGGTCCTTGCCGCGCTCGTACAAAGCATCCAGCGCCTGGTCGACGCTTGCGTCACCCCCAAGCGGCTCGGCTGTTGCCGGCAGCGTCGCCCATCCCAAGGCCAGAAACGCGAGCAGCGTGCGAACGCGCCGCGTCGCGAGTGCGCGGGCGTGGTGGGATGCGTGCGTTGGAGTCGGGGCGGTGTCGAGATGGCGCATGTGCATTTCATTCCGTCAGACAGGAATCAGCCGCACAAGATAGGCGGCGAGTTCGCAAAGGCTCGGCACAGTGTAAGTCGGGACCGCGTCGAACGCGCGGGTCGGGCGGCCCAGGTCGAGCCAGACGGTGGGCATGCCCGCGGCGTTGCCGGCTTCGATGTCGTACTTCCAGTCGCCGACCATCCACGCCTGGGCGGGCGCGACGCCGAGCCGCTCGCAGGCGAGCAGCAGCGGGGCCGGATCGGGCTTGAACTTGCCGTCCTCGCGGGTGATGGCGATGTCGAAATGCAGGCCGTGGCGGTCGAAGACCGTGCGCACGTTGCTGCGGCGGTTGCGGGTGATAAGGGCCCGGCCGATGCCGCGGGCGTCGAGCCAGGCGAGCAGGTCGGCGCACCCGTCGGCCAGCGCCGATTCCGCCGCCGCCGCGGCTTCGCGGGCGTGGACGAGTGCTTCGGCCTCCGCCCGCTCGGCGGGGGGCATGTGGGTAAGGGCGTCGAGGATTGAGTCCGTCGGCGTCAGGCCGAGTTGGCGGCGGATGTCGGCGAAATCGACGGCGTCGAGCGTGAGGGTGCCGTCCATGTCGAACAGGA
>DASVSS010000267.1:0-3292 GCA_036387945.1 Tepidisphaeraceae bacterium
CCGCCGCGTGGCCGGGGCGATCTGCCAGACGTCGACGCCGGGTTCCGGCGGGGCCGTGAGCCACGGCTCGGCGGTGGACGTCGGCCGGGCGGCGACACGCTCGCTCAGCAGGTCGCCGGTGAAGGCATGCTGGCGCGTCAGCACGCGGTCGACGTAGTTGTAGCGCGCGCCCGCGGCACTGATGACGATGGCGGTGATCACGAGCGGCGAGAAGCGAGCGGTTTGCGCGCGCGAGATGGCCCAGGTGAACAGCGTCAGCAACAGCCCGGCCGCCGCCGCGAGCGGCCAGCGTGCGGCGGGGTCGGCCCACGCCCGGTCGAGATCGAACAGCGATCCCGGCAGCAACATCGCAAGCAAAAGCCCCTGCACGGCCAGCGAGAGCTGGCTCAACGGCGTCTGCCACGTGCGCAGCCGCACGAGCACGGCGCGCGCCGCGAGTGCACCGACGATCACGCACGCCGCGACGCCCGCGGCCCGGTAGCCGCTGAAGGCCAGCCCCGCCAGCGCGGGAAACGCCAGGCCCGACAGCAGCCGAAGGTCGGTCAGGCGATCGCGCTCAAGCAGCCAGGCCCTCATTCAATGACCTCATGCGGGACTTCTTCGCCGGGGGCATTCTCGGGCTGGCGCTTGAACGCGCGAAACGATTCCATAAGCGGCAGCCGCGACGGACACACGCCGGTGCAGAGCCCGCATTCGATACACGCGGAGATCGCAAAAGCGTGTGCCATATCCCCGTCGCGGGCCTGCACCGCTTCGAGCAGCGCAGCGGGATGGAGATCGACCGGACAGGCCGTCACGCAGTCGCCGCACCGCGTGCACGCCGACGGCGATACAGCCGGGGCGGCGGGCGACACGCGCAGCCACAGATCCGTTTCCCCGATCGCCCGAGGCCGGCGGCCGCCTGTCGGTGTTGTGGGGGATGCCGTCTGCAACGCGACGGCCGCTCTGGCCTGCGGCGCGCCCTGGGTGATGACGGCCCCGGCCGGGTCGATGCCGACGCGGGCGAGCACGTCGGCGACGGACATGGCTGCGGGAGCGGAGATCCGGTGCCGGCGGCGGTCGCGCACGTCGTCGATGACGACCGGCAACTCGAACGACTCGCCGCGCTCGACGGCGGCAAGCTCGGCTGCGGTGATGGCGTCGAACATCAGCACGCCGACGTCCGTCGTCGGCCGCGCCGGCCGCAAGCGGCGGCCGAACTTGCGGCGAATCAGCAGCGACGGGTGCAGTGCCGGGTACGCATGCCGGCGCGGGTACGACGCGTCGATGAGCGTCACCCGGCGGGCCGTCATCTGCTCCACGACGGCGATGCCGCGCCGCACGTCTGCGGTGCGGCCGGCCATGACGCCGCTGAGGATTTTCAAGTCCGGTTCCGGGTCTGCCGCTATGCAAAGCAAGCGGTCGACCGGCCGGCGCAGCGTCTGCCGCAACTGCTGCAAAAAATCCGGCGAAGTGCCGCGGCGCGACGGCGGGTGTCGAGACAGCCGATCGAGCCATGCGGAAATGTCGGCCACGGGGGCGTCAGGCATGTGAGACTAAAAGCCGTTTCATAACTCGCCTCCGGGTGCCACGGCCAAGGACGCCTGGCCGTGGCACGCTCGGGGACGTCTCGTTGCGATCAGGCCCACCACGGCCAGGCAAACCTGGCCGTGGCACCCGGCGTTCGGGTGGCGGCCTAAGTTTTCACCTTGTAGGCAGCCAATAGATCGGTGACGAGAATGCCGTCGATCGTCATGCCCGCCAAATTGGCGTCCGCGATGCTGGCGCCGGAGAAGTCGATATCGCTAAACCGCGCGTTCCGCAGGCTCACGTCTTGGAACGTCGCCCCGCCGAGGTTTACGTCGTCGAAGCGGGCTTCGCCGAGGGAGACGTCTTGGAAGAGTGACCCGGTGAGCGCGACGTCGATCGCCGAATGCTTGCCGCTGGGGATCGTGGAAGGCATCGCGTTGCTCCGGTGCGGGTTATCGTTCGATCACGCATCGATGGGGATGTCGTTCCGCACGAGGATCGCCTTTAGTGCGTCGGCAGCGGTCTTGAACAGTTCCGGCCCTGTCTCGCCGTGGCTGTGGGCGGCGACCTTGAGGTGCGGCTCGAGGGAGAGGAAGCCGCGGTAACCGCTCTTATAGGCGTCGACGACGATCGCCTCGATGTCGCCATCACCGTGCCCGGCCGGGACTACCTTGCCGCTGCCGAGGATCGCGTCCTTGATGTGGATGTGCGTCGTATACGCCTTGAGATGCGGCCAGTTCTCGAGCGGCTTCTCGCCGGCCTGCACGAAGTTGGCGAAGTCGAACGCCGTGCGCAGCTTCGGCGAGTTGATCTCGCTCATCAGCCGGACGCACTCGGCTACCTTCTCGCCGTAAATGCCTTTTTCGTTCTCATGGACGAGCGTGACGGGGAGGTCTTTGATGTATTCCACTTTCTTTCGGAAGCGGTCGAAGACCTCGTTAGCGTGGGGCTTCACGTCGCCCTTGCCTTCACCGCCCGGTGGGTAGTAACTAAAGACGCGGATGAGCGGGCTTTCGAAGAACGTTGCCATGTCGACGGCGGTCTTGAAGCGGTCGAAGTGCTCCTGCCACGGCTTGTCGATGGCGACCTTGCCGATCGGCGAGCCGATCGACACCACGCCCAGGCCTGCGTCGCTGATCTTGCTTTTGATCTCGCTTTTCAGGCCGACGTCGAAGTCGAGCACGTTCTTTCCCGCCACGCCGCGCAGCTCGAAATGCGTGACGCCGTTAAGCTTGAGGTGTCTGATCTGCACGTCGATGTCCGGATCGATCTCGTCTGCGAAAGCGGCTAGGTAGACCATGTTTCTCCGCGGATCGGTTTAAGGGGGGCGGCGGATTTCGTCAACATCAGGCGGGCAGGGGGCGGGGCGTGCGCGCCGACTTTCGCGGCCGCGTGATTTGGTTACGATTCGCCCGCACTTTGTCCAAGGACGGACACGAATGATCGAATGCGCTGCGCGAACGAATGCACTGGCGGCTTTACTGGCGACCGGGATGCTGGGCGTCTGTCTGACGGGCTGCTCCACGCCCACCAGCGCCCCGCCGCCCCCGGCGGCGATCTCGCAGGGGGGCGGCCCTGCGGTGACAGCGGCCGGCCCGGCGCCCGATGCCGCCGCGGGCAAGCCCGCCCCAACACCCCTCGCACCGACGCCCCCCGCACCGGCCGCCGGGGGCCCGCCCACGGTTGACGCCGCCGGCGGGCCGGACATTCTCGCCCGCCGCGCCGAGCAGCACGCCCGGGCGATCGAAGAACTGCTCACCGCCCGCACATCGCCACCGCCAAA
>DASVSS010000268.1:0-9602 GCA_036387945.1 Tepidisphaeraceae bacterium
ATTGACCGGCCGTCGACGACAATTCGACCGCCGTTCGACACGGCGTTTCAAAAGCGAGGCCGCAAGGTCCCGCTTTAGGTGCGCGCCGGCTGGCTATGACAAGTCGATTTCCGGAAATGACAACTCGGATTTCCGACTACATTGGTTGTGATGAGGCGTCATCGTCCGCCCCCTCCTGCCCTCCCCCGCGTACGGGGGAGGATCAGCGCGACACGGCGTCTGCTCATTCGATGCACCGATCATGGCGCGCCGACGACTGCCCAGTCCCCGCGGGCCGACGCGGGCGCGGCGTACAACCGCCGCACGAGTTCCGGCGCGGTCGTCGCGTCGTCGAAGCGCGGAGAAGGCCCGCCCGCGGTCGCCCGGCTGCGGTGCAAAAACGCCGCCGGCTCGTCCGGGGTGACACCGACGACGATCGCCACCGGCCGGCCCGCGGCGTTGAGTTCCAGCACGGGATCGGCGCGGGCGACGTGCCCCGGCCAGCGCGGGACGAACCACGACGCGCCGCGCGCGAGTCCGCCGCCCCAGGGCTCGCGCACACGGGCTGCGGTGCGGGCCGTGCGGTACGTCCATAAATCGTGCTGAGACGAAGAATCCTGCTCGATCGCCACGCCGACGCGCAAGCTCGCGTGCTGTCGTCGAAACGCCGGAGCGACCGCCGCGGCGGCCGTGATCGCCAGCGACACCGCGACGACCAGCGCCGTCGAGAACCGCCGGCCGTGCGTCAGCAATGCCGCCGCCGCGATCAGCAGCACCGCCGCCACCGCCGCCCCGACCGCCCACCGCCGCACCGCCGCGTCACGGCCGGGCGCCCAGGCGGTCGTCGGCACATAGGCCGCGTCGCTCGGCGTCGCCTCCGCCGGCCCGCCCAGCAACGGCTGCGCCTCCGCGGGCCGCGGCGTCACGGTCGCCGCCGTGCCGTTGATCTCGACTTCGACAGGCCCGTCGATCGCCCGCCATGTCATCCACGGCACGTCCACCGCGCCCCGCCCCGGGGCGGGCCAGTCGACGCCGAGGCCATCCGGCGCGCGCAGCCGCACAAGGCCCGGCGCGTCGGCGTGGAGACGGACCGTCATCGGCGCGCCCGGCGACGTCGCGGCAAATGCGGTCGTCGAAAGCGCCACGGGGGCGGCGAACGCGAGCAGTGAGACGACGCGGGTCATAAAGATCAAGATCGCGGACGATCCGCCGTGCATTCCGTCGCGCAACCCGACTCGTTTAGCCGCGACGTCCACGCCGCGCACGGCACGTCCGTGTCGCGCCCTCGCGTTTATTCGCTTCGACGCTCTGCGCGTCGTCGTCATCGTCGCCGGCGCGACGAGCGCGGCGTAGACGCCGCGGCTAAATGGTGGATCGGAATGCGCCTCCGTATCGTAGACTCGTAACGCGCCTCCGTGTCACGGTCTGTTGATCACGATGCGCCGATCGAACAATCACATTTCCAGTTCCACCGCCAGGCGCAGCACTTCCGCCACGCTCCACGCCTGGGCGAACGCGCCGACGCTGCGGTGCGGGGGCTGGGCTTCGCAGATCTCGGCGATCTGCCCGACGCAGCCTTCGTTTTCCAGTGCGTCCAGCAGCGGCGTGAGCCAGCGGCGGGCTTGCTCGACGCTCTGCTTCGAGCGGTTGTTCACCTTCAGGTGCGCGTCGAGAAACGCCCCGATCAGCCACGGCCAGATCGTGCCGTTGTGGTAGGCCTTGTCGCGGTCGAACTGGTTGCCGGCGTAGCGCGGCTGGAACTTCGGGTCCGACGGCGAGAGCGTGCGCAGGCCCTTGGGCGTGAGCAGTTCGCGGCGGACGACTTCGACCACGCCCGCCTGCTGCTCGGCGGTCAGCGGCGAGTGCGCCAGGCTGACGGCGAAGATTTGATTCGGGCGGCACTGCTCGTTGCGGCCGGTTTCGTTGATGACGTCCGCCAGCCCGCGGTACGGGCTGATCCAGAACGCCTCGCGGAAGCTGCGCTGCACCTTGTCGGCGGTGCCGTGCTCGTCCATCAGACGCAGCGCGTTGTACCACAGCGCGTTGATCTCGACGGCCTTGCCGTGACGCGGGGTGAAGACCACGCCGTTGGTCTTGGCGTCCATCCAGGTGAGCTGGCTGGCGGGGTCGCCCTGGGTGATGAGGCTATCGACCGAGTCCATCTTGATGCCGAACCGCGTGCCCCCGCGGTAGCCGCCAATGATCTCGGCGCAGGCGGGGCGCAGGAGTTGGTCGAAGGTGTCGTTGTCTTTACTGCGATTGCGATACTCGAAGCAGGCGTTGACGAACCACAGGCTGGCGTCGACGGTGTTGTAGTAAGGCCGGTGGTGGTAGTCGTCGAAGACGTTGGGGATCATCCCTTCGCTGACGAAGCGGGCGAAGAGACACAGCACCTGCGACGCTTCCTTGAACCGGCCGGTCGCCAGCAGAAGGCCGGGCAGGGCGATCATCGTGTCGCGGCCCCAGTCGCTGAACCACGGGTAGCCCGCCAGGATCGTCGCGCCGGCGAATTCGTCGGCGCGGCGGCCGACGACGAAATCCGCCGCGGCGCGGGTCAGCCGCTGCTGCGCGGGCGTGGGCGCCGACGCGCCGGGCGTGTTGCGCGTGCGCTTATCAAGCTCAACCTGCCAGTCGCAGTCGGCGACCGATTCCAGGCCCGCCCAGAAGATCAGCGTCGTGGGCGCTTCGACCTTGACGGTGAAAATGCCGGGCGTGAACAGGTCTTCGGTGTCGTCCTGGCCGCGCTCGGTTTCGAGGCGGTAGGTGAAGTTGTACCACCAGTCGTGGTGCTCATTGAACGTCGCGCCGTCGCAGCGCAGGTGCAGGCCGTGGCCCCAGCGGCGCACGACGCACCCGCCGTCGGCGCAGTGGGCGTCGATCGTGTGATCCGCCCGGCCCAGGCCGTGGAAATCGCGCAAGGCCACGAACGGCTGCAGGCGCAGCTCCAGCGGCACAGCGCCGGGGTCGATCGCGTAGCGAATACCAACGACGTTGCGGCCATGGCACAGGAGCAGCTCCTTGCCCAGGCGCAGGTCGCCGTCGCGGTATTCCCAGCACGTCGTGACGCTGTGCGTGAAGCGCTGCAGGTGCATGTCGCCGCGCGGAAGGAGCACGTCGCGGAACTGGCTGATGCCCAGCCCGATCGGGTCGCGGCCGTCGCGGCTGATCGACTCGTTCATGCGGCTGAGCGAAACGATCCGCCCCACCGGCGGCAGCGTCGCGGCGACCAGCAGCCCGTGATACCGCCGCGTGTTGGCCCCGACGATCGTGCCGGCGGAGAACGCGCCGCTGCCGTTGGTCTGCAGCCATTCGCGTCCGATCCAGGGTTCGAGTTCGCCGTACGTTTCGAACGAATACTCTGACATGTGCCCCGAGTGTAGCGGTGCGCCGCGACGCGTGCGAATGCGCGCCCCGCCCGCCACGACCGCCGGCGTTGACCGCCCCGCCGCTTCGATTATCGTCGGCCGATTCGGCCGCGAATCACACTTACCGGAGACCCCGACATGGCAGGCGCACTCGATTTCGGCGTTCAAAGCTATTGCTTCCGCGAGTTCAAGGATAATGCGGACGTCGCCCGCAAAGTGCGGCAGATCGGCGTCGACAAGATCGAGCTCTGCGCCGTCCATGCCGACTTCAACAAGCCCGACACCCTGCCCGCGGTCGTCAAGACCTACAACGACGCCGGCGTGTCGGTCATCTCCATCGGCGTGCAGACCTTCCAGGGTCAGGCCAACGAAGAGGCCTGGTTCGAGTGCGCCAAGCTCGCGGGCGCAAAGCACATCTCGGCGCACTTCTCGGTCAAGACCTTCGCCGAAGCCGTACCCAGGACCGCGGCCCTGGCGAAAAAGCACGGCATCAAAGTCGGCATTCACTGCCACGGCGGGTACATGTTCGGCGGCTCGCAGGACGTGATCGAACACCTCATCAGCCTCGGCGAAGGACAGATCGGCCTATGCATCGACACCGCCTGGTGCATGCAGACCGGCCCCAACGCCGGCAACCCCGTGAAGTGGGCGGAAAAGTTCGCCGGCAAGATCTTCGGCGTGCATTACAAGGATTTCACCTTCGACCGCCGTGCGATGTGGACGGACGTGGTCGTCGGCACCGGCAATCTCGATCTGCCGGCGTTCGTCAAGGCCCTGCAGGCGGGCAACTTCGACGGCATGAGCGTGATCGAGTACGAAGCCGACGCCGCCAACCCCGTCCCCGCCCTGACAGAATGCGTACAAAAAATGCGGGCACTAACCGTCTGACGTGCCGATAAGCGATTCATGCCAACAAAGGTCATGATCGGCACGGCCAAGGGCCTGTTCGTCGCGCGTTCGGACGACAACGCCGCCTGGCGGCTCGACGGCCCGTACCTCGCCGGATGGGAAGTCAGCACCACGCTCGACGCCGGCGGGCGGATGCTCGTAGGCACGACGCACTACGCCTACGGCGCCACCGTCCGCGTCTCCGACGATGACGGGCAGACCTGGACGCAGCCCGACGGCCAGCCGCGCTACGCCGAAGGGTCGCCGTACAAAGTCAACCGCATCTGGGAACTCGTCCCCGGCCACGGCGGGCGGCTCTACTGCGGGGTGGACGAAGCAGCGCTGTTCACCTCCGACGACCGCGGCCAAAGCTGGCAGGAAGTCGTCGGCCTCACCGCCCTGCCGTCGCGGCCGCACTGGAACGCCGGCGGCGGCGGGCTCTGCCTGCACACGATCCTCCCCCACCCGACCGATCCGCAAACCCTCTGGATCGGCATCAGCGCCGTCGGTTTGTTCCGCACGAAAGACGCTGGCGCGACGTGGGCGAATCTCAACAAGACTCTCCCCGCCCTGCCCACCGGATCGCCCGACGAATCCGCCGCCTGCTGCGTGCACCGCGTCGCGCTCGACCCGACCGACGCCCGCACCCTTTACATGCAATACCACGGCGGCGTGCTGCGATCCGTCGACAACGGCGACACTTGGACCGCCATCGAGAACGGCCTGCCCGGCAACTTCGGCTTCCCGATGGTCGCCGCCCCGTCCGGCCGGCTGGTGATCGTGCCGCTGGAGGGCGAAGGCACGCGCTACGTCAAGGAAGGCCGCCTCCGCGTCTTCGCCTCCGACGACCGCGGCGATTCCTGGCGCCCCACCGAAGCCGGCCTGCCAGGCGATCCGCGCTACGTCGGCGTGCTGCGCAGCGCCATGGCCGCCGACAGGAAGTCGGAACTGGTCGTCTTCGGCACCACCCTCGGCGAGCTCTACGCCAGCCCCGACGCCGGCCGGTCCTGGCAGCCCATCCCCGGGCAGTTCCAGCGCGTGCTGCACGTCTCGATCAGCCACGACTAGCCCCGCCTGCTTCTCCCGCCCATGCCGCGCATCAGCATCCACCTTCCCGCCCTGCTGGCCGATTCGCTCGGCGAGCGCGAGCTGCACGTCGACGCCCTCACGCTCGACGCGGCGTTGCTGGCCTTCCGCACCGCGCACCCGCGCGCCGCCACCCACGTCTTCGACGACGCCGGCAAGCAGCGCCGCCACGTCCTGCTGTTCCTCAACGATCACGACACCCGCTGGATCGAAAACCCCCGCCAGCCCCTTCGCCCCGGCGATTGCCTGCGCGTCGTCCAGGCCATCTCCGGCGGCTGAGCTACACCGCCGTCAGCCGCCCGAGCGGGACGTAGTATTTCTCGTACCGCCTGCCGTCGGAGTACGCCCGCCCCCGGCCGCTCTCCACCAGCACCGTCGCGCGTTTGTGGATCGTATTGATGACCCCCGTCAGCGCCCGCCCGTCCACGACAAACCGCACCGCCGCCCCCGGCCGCAGCGTCGTGCCCGCGAGCGTGCGCTGCCGGGCCGTGGTCATGCGGTGCTGGTGCGACACGTGCCCGAAATACCCGCGCGCCAGCGCCTGGAACCGCCGCCCCGCGCAGCGGCTGTTGTCGTAGCGCAAAAATTCCAGCAGATGCAGCAGTTCGTGCTCGAAGACGCGCATCAGCCCGTCGAGCCGGTCCGGGCAATGCACCCCGCACAGCACGCACCCCCGCCCGTCCTGGAAGTTCTCCAGCAGCAGCGTCGACGAGATCACGATCTCGTACGCCCACGCCCCCTTCCCCGCCTCCCGCCACCGCCGCGTCACTCCGCCGCTGGACCGCAGCCGCCCGCTGAACCCAAGCCCACACCGCCCCGGCCCGCCCAGCAGCGTCGTCAGCGCATTGTCGAAGAACTGCGCGTCATACAACCCGAAGAGCGTCTTCAAATCCCCGTCCGCCACCCGCAGAAAGTTCGGGAACTGAATCGTCCGCGAGGTGCGCAACAGCGCTTCCCGAATCCCCACCCGCCGCGCCGCGATCGACGCGTGCAGTGCAGTATCGACAGAGCCGGCGACGGGCGCATCGCAGGCCGCACCGGCCGACACATCGCCCCCCGAATTCACCACCGGATCACGCACGTCCACGCCGTCGATCTTACCCGCTCACCCCCGCGCTCGCCGTCGCGACGGTCAATAACGGATTCAGGAGCGTCGACTCCTCCACTCACGCCGAGAGGAACTTCGCTAGGCCAGCGGCGAGCTTTTCGACGTCCCTCGTCCGACATTCCCATACGACGAGAACGCGCCATCCACCGCGGCGCAGTTTGCGAATGCTCAAGCGATCACGCTCGGCGTTCCGCATGAGCTTCCTTTTCCACCATTCGTGCCGCGCCAAAGGAATGGTGCACCGGCCGCAATGATGCATGTGCCAGAAACAGCCGCGTATTTCGATGATCTTCCGGTGCCGGGCAAGGACAACATCAGGTGTCCCGGGCAGCGATTTGACATGGAGGCGGAATCGGTAGCCGAGTCGATGGACGATCCGCCGAACGATCAGTTCCGGCGTCGTGTCCTTCGAGCGGACGGCGCGCATGACGGCAGAGCGTTCATCGGCACTGAACCTGTCGGGCATGGCGTCTATCGAAGGGCGACGATCTGAATGCCGGGCGTGCCAACGGCGGCGACCCATCGGTCGTTGTAGATCGTGAACAAGCGTTCGAGTTGGACGGCCCGCCCTTTCACTGAGAATCCCCCCAACTCGCTGAGATTCTGACCGACGAATCCTTCGACCGAATGAACGATCACCCTTCGTCGATCCACCTCGTCGGTGTCCTTCAGCTCGTCCTGCCAAGTTTTAACGCGCGAACTGCGGGTCAGCAGCCAGACTTCCTTATCGCCGTCACCGAGGGCATCGACGATCTGCGTGAGGTGCTTTTCGTCCGGCAATCCGACGGCCACTTCGATGATGGCGTCTTCGACTTCGAAATCCCCCAGGCGTGCGTCCATGTCGCCTCGGCCACGGCGATCACCGCGGTTAGCAGGATGCACGGGCATTTCAATTTCCAGCCGCAGCA
The DNA here is from genome assembly GCA_036387945.1 of Tepidisphaeraceae bacterium. GTDB lineage: Bacteria > Planctomycetota > Phycisphaerae > Tepidisphaerales > Tepidisphaeraceae > DASVSS01. The sequence goes on from DASVSS010000268.1 coordinate 7,335, forward strand.
TCAATTTCGCGCCCACCAGATACTGCGCCACGTCGCCGGACTTTCCCTTTTCGTCAGCCTGCTCAAGCAACTCGCGGATGACGGCTTCAGCGCTGCGGCCTTTCAACCTCGCTTGAAGAGGTTCCTGTTCGAGGATGTTCTGTAAGACCGCCGCGAAGGTCGACTGTGCCGCATCAATGGCTTGGAGCCGGCCGGCATCGGACAACAATTCGAAGCCTTCCACCCGAAGCAGATCAAGCAGTTGTTGGCCCCAATCTTGCAGGCTGGACGAGCGACGCCCGTAATTGTTGCTAACCGCTTCAACTCCAAGACGCTCGTGAACCTTGCTCCCCCAAGCCTCGTGCGCCCTCAACCTGTTGCTCTCACGACCGATGAGATGCGCTCCCAAATCGAGTACCGGCAGTTCACGAAGCTTCTCGAGTAAACGTAGAGCCGACTCAAGACGAGCAAGTACCGGCCGACCGCCTTCCCGCATATAGCGTTGGATGAAAATCGCTGAGTTCCATTGTTTCTCGTTTCACTGCCGAAGCGAATCATATCAACGGCAGCGAACGAACAAACATCAATTGTCCTCGCCAGTTTCCGCCGGTGACTTCTGAACGCGAAGCTGCAAATTTGCTCGGGCCGTGCTGATCGTTTCGCGAAGCGTGTCCGCCATTTGCTGACTTTTTTCCAATTCGGCAATGATGCGGTCGAGTTCGACCCAATAAGCCTCGTATGCGACGGTTCCCAGTATCGCTTCGAAATCAATTTTTGTCGGAGAACGCCACCGTTCGAACGCTTCGAGACGTTGTACACGAAAATGCATATCGGCAACGCCTCGCTGGCTGGGAGAATTTCCAGTCGTACGCAGCATCCAATCCTTCCAATGCGAATTCGTTTTTGACGAATTGCAAGGCTGGCACGCCGGCACGAGATTTGTGATCTCAGAAATAAACCCGGTCGGACGTCGATTGACCACCAAGGGCCGCAGATGATCCCACGCATTGCACTTATCTCCACAGTATGCGCAGTTGATGGATTCCGCGTTCATTCCTAGGACCGCGAGCGCTTCGCCGATCTCCTCCGGCGTTGGTCGCATCACGGGAATTATGGTACTGACAAAGGCATTCGTGATGCTGGTTTTCCGTGACCGCATTGATTGAACAACCGGCATTTTGAACGCTTTCAAAAGCCGCTTCTTTTCCTCTTGTGTCAGGGGCGCGATCATCGGCGCCCCTTCGATGCTGCTTCGGTCCCCAGTTTTGAATTGGGAATCGCCCAAAGCTTTTCCGCTTGCGACGTGGGGGACGTGTTGCATGCGAAGCAAAACCATCCGAACTCGACCAAATCGATACGACGCTCACCGGATTCAACCTTGGCAACCCAACTATGAGGGACCTGCAATCGCGCAGCGAGATCACGTTGTGACAAATTGGCGGCCCTGCGAATTGCGGCGAGCTGCGTGCGGAGTTCTTTATAAGCTTGGCTGTGGGACGACTTTGGCACTTGCACGAATATTCTTGCACTTGTATGCTGCTCCCAAAATCGGCCCAACTGATTGCCGACGATCACCTGTGAGGTCAGCCGGTGGAACGCTGCGTCTCATGTGGTTTCGCACTTGATGTGGTCGGTGACCATTGGAACAGTTTGTGTTCGGGATGTGCCGACGCCATGTCTGAGGCGCTTGATCGTCTCGGTCTATCCGACGAGCACACGCATGCGTTCGTGGAAGTGATGCATGCCTTTGCGATTCGGATGACGGGTTAGAACCTCCGGGAATAGCCTTGCAGGTTATGGTGCATCAAGGACGCATGCGTATCGACATCCTTTGCTTTTGATGATGGGCTTAGTCAATGATGTCTTTGAACGTGCCGTCGGGGCGGATGTTCTTGCCGGCCTTTTTATCCGTCAGTTGCGGGATGAGCGTCCAGTGGTGCGGGCGGGCGGCGTCGGCGAGGAGGGTCTGGAACGCGACGCTGACGGCGCCTTCGTGCAGGACGTACTGCTGGCCGAGCTCGGCGAGGGTGGCGTAGTAGCGGTCGATGTGGGCGTCGAGCTTCGTCTGCTTTTTGGTTACGGCCATCGTTCCCCGGGGGTTTGGCGGCCACGAGAGCCGCAGCGGCGGGCAAATGCAGCAGGCCGGGAAGCGCAGCGCCGTGGCGGGGAATCCGGAAAATCCGGCCTTGGCTGGCCGAGGCCGGGGCGGGGGCGCTGCGCAGGAGCGCCGTCGATGGCGCAGCGCGGGGGTGTAAGTAGATGGCCCCTTCGCGCGCGAAAACTCCGTCG